>JAFDEK010000121.1 GCA_019310385.1 Deltaproteobacteria bacterium | reverse complement strand
TTCCTCAACAACCTCGGGCAGTGGGAGCGCTACCGCGTGGGCTACACCCGCAACCCGAGCTTCTTCGACACCCATCCGGGCTCCCAGGAGCGAGCCGCCGTAAACGCCATCCGAGCCAGCGAGCTGCGCTGGAAGCGGGACCCGAGCATCGGCGACCCGCGCGAGGCCCTGCTACGCCACACCGAAGGAATCCCCGTCGGCGAGAGGCCCGAGGCGGGCCTCTTCGTGGGCGACCGCTTCCTCCACCCCGACCTCGACTTCACCCTGCAGTTCCCGCCGGGTTGGCCCGTCTCCAACTCGAGCCAGGCCGTCGGAGCCTCGTCGCCCAAGGGCGACGCGGTGGTGTTCCTCATGGCCGACATGCCCGCCGGCGAGGCCAGGGTGATGGCCGATACCTGGGTGGAGAAGACCCGCGAGCAGCAGAAGATCAAGGTGAAGGAATCGAAGCCAGTCAAGATCGGTGACATCCAGGCGTGGCGCATGCGCATCGATCAGAGCGGCCGCGGGGGCTCGATCACCTCCTTCGTGACCTTCATCCCCTACCGGGGCGCGACCTGGCGCATCACCGGCGCATCGCCCGCCCGCCTCGCCAAGAGCTACCTGGGACGCACCCTGGCTACGGCGCGCAGCTTCCGCCCCCTCACCGAGGACGAGAGGCACTCGCTCTACTCGACGCACATGCATGTCGTGCAGGCGCGGCGGGGCGAAGACCTGCCGAGCCTGGGCGAGCGCACGGGAAACGCCTGGAACACGACGTCCACCGCCATCCACAACGGGGTCTTCACCGACCACCGATACGAGGGTGGCGAGTCGGTGAAGGTCGCGATCAGCGAGCCCTACCTTCCCAAGGAAGCGCCCGCACCCGAGGCGGAGGCCACGAGTCCCTGACGAGGGCCGTCCGCGCGGCCCTCGACATCACACGGTCGCGGGCGCCTTGAGCACACGAACATTGCTCTTGCCCGACGCACCCTGCGCGTGCTGGTTGGCCTCGTCCGTGCGCAGCCCGGGAAGACCGAGCCAGAATCGGTCGTAGCGCTCCTGATCGACCGGGGCGAAGACGCCCTCGACGACCTGGCCATCCTCGACCCGGATCATGAACAAGTGCTCGATCTCGAGAGAGCGGTCGGCGCGCTGGGTGCGTACGGAGTAGCGCAGGATGGCGCCTTCTTCGCTGGAGAAGATCTCGAGCAGGTCGGACTCGAGTTCGTCCGCGAGCTCACCGGTGTGGGCCATGAAGGCGAAAATCGCGTCGATGCCGACATGATCGCCGGCCAGCGGACTGCGTCCGTGCATGCGCCAGACCGCGTGCGGCGCGATCACCCTTCGAAGTTCGTCGACATCCGCGGCAGCGATGGCGTTCCACAGGCGCCGTGCGACGTCACGATTCGCGTGATCTGTCATCGGGCCTCCCTTCCCGTGGCTGGCGCCGACTCCTCGAGATGTCGGCGACCTACGAGTCCATCATGCCACCGGGGAGCGCCCTTGAAAACAAAAATTGCCATGGAGAAGCCCAGAGCGGCCGGAAACCGCACTCGGAGGGGACGGGTCGCGATCCCCCCATGGCGGGCGAATCAGGTTTGCATGCGGGAATTCGGGCCCCCCGCCCGTGCGGTGCGAACTGACCCCCCATCAGACTTGTCTTACTTGGGAGTCGGGCCCGGGGGGTGGCGCCTCCTCTCACGACGTGTTAATCACCCGGCATCAAACGGGCATCCGCCCGAATGCGGCGAACAGCAGGACCTCCCATTCCCCCTCCCGAGGTCGCGCCGCAACCGAATCTCTCTTGCCCTTAACTGTTGTGTGGGTCGGAACTTGGGAGCAACCGCGGCACCTGCCGCGATTCCCGCAAAGCGGCTGTGCCGTGCGCCGGACGTGTGCGCGCGCGCCGCGGAGACCAATCAATTTTCATGTCTGTTTCTGAAACTGTTCTTTCTTCTTCCATTTCTCTTCCCAGCACCTCTGGCGGCTTCGGCGATTTCGAGCTGCACCCGACTCTCGAGCGCGGCATTCGCGCCGCAGGCTTCGAGGAGCCGCGGCCCATCCAGAAGGACACCATCCCCGCGGCCCTGAACGGCGCGGACGTCCTGGGACTGGCCCAGACGGGCACGGGCAAGACGGCGGCCTTCGCCCTGCCCCTCCTCGATCAGCTCCTCGACGAGAATCTCCCCGGCCCGCGCGCCCTGGTGCTCGCCCCGACGCGAGAGCTCGCCACCCAGATCGAGGCCGAAATCCGGACCCTCGCGCAGTTCACCCGCCTGAAGACCGTGACGATCTTCGGCGGTGTGCCGGCACGGGGCCAGATCGCCACCCTGCGCAGGCGCCCGGAGATCGTCGTCGGCTGCCCCGGTCGCGTACTCGACCTGCTCCAGCAGGGCGCCCTGCGCCTGGGCGACATCGAGACCCTCGTTCTCGACGAAGCCGACCACATGTTCGACATGGGCTTCCTGCCGGATATCCGTCGCATCCTCTCGGCGCTGCCGAAGAAGCGCCAGAACCTGCTCTTCTCCGCCACCATGCCCAAGGAGATCCGGCGCCTGGCCGACGACATTCTCTCCCAGCCCCACGTGGCCGAGCTGGGCCACTCCGCGCCCGCCGAGACCATCGAGCACGCCCTCTACCCCGTGCCCGAAAAGCGCAAGCGGGATCTGCTCGAACACGTCCTGGCGGAGGAGCGCTGCGATTCGGCCATCGTCTTCACGCGCACCAAGCACCGTGCACGCCGCCTGGCCGACCAGCTCAGCAAGGCGGGGCACCGCGCCGTGGGCCTCCAGGGCAACATGTCCCAGTCCCAACGCGAGCGCGCCATGAAGGGCTTCCGCTCGCGTCGCTTCGACGTTCTCGTCGCCACGGACATCGCAGCCCGGGGCATCGACGTGAGCGGCGTATCCCACGTGATCAACTACGACGTGCCCAATACGCCCGAGGCCTACACCCACCGCATCGGCCGCACGGGCCGCGCGGAGCGCGAGGGCAAGGCCTGCACCTTCGTCACCGGTGAGGACCGCGCGTGGGTGCGCGCCACCGAGCGCATGATCGGAGCCCCGATCCCGCGCTGCCAGGTCAGCGGCTTCGAGGGCGAATCCATCGAAGCAGACGGAAGCCGGCGCCCCGGCCCCAAGAGCGCAAGTCGCAACGGCTCGAGCTCCCGGGCGCGAAGCGGGCGGCGGCCGTCGAGCCGCGACGGGGGCAGCCGCCGCCGGGCCCGTTGAGGCGTCCGTTCTCATACCTCTGAGCATGTCTCGGACCCGCGTTTGTGTGGTGGAAACCCACCTGGGAGCTTCCAAGCTCCCTAGGTGGGCACCTTCACCTGATACCTGATCGCGATTTTCGACAGAAGTCGAAGAACGCTGCTGATTAGAGATCCCGATTGATATAGGATTGCTCTCGTGAGCCCTCGCTGGGCCCACACCCTGGGAAGACGAGCGACTGCGGTCGCGCCGTTTTGGGGTGGGGGTACATCGTGCGGCTCTTTCTTGTTTGTCTCCTGGCCGGAGCACTCAGCGTGTTGGCCGGACAGGCTGGTGCAACGTCGATCACGCTCAGCACGGTGAGCACGGACGACACACCCGCCTCGGCACTGGACGCGACTTTCGACTTCAGCGTCACCGGCTCGACGCTCACCCTCGTGGTCACCAACGACACGACCGATCCCGACGAGTTCAACGTCAACGAGGTCTTCTTCAACGGATCCGGCGATGTCACGAGCGTCAGCCTCGTGAGCGCGACCCACTCGGTCGTCGGTGACGTGTTGGCTGCGTGGCAGCCGCTGGAGACGAGCGAGAGAGCTGGCGGCCTCGGGGAATTCGGTTTCGCGATGAGCGGCGGAGTGGGTGAAACGAACCCGAATGTCATCCAGCCCGCGAAGTCCGTCACCTTCGTCTTTTCGATCGACGGAACCGGACTCGACGACAACGACTTCATCCAGCCCAACGAGAATGGGTACCTCGGCGCCGCCAAGTTCGTGAACGGTCCCGGTGACGACAGCGCCTTCGGCGCCGTCCCAGAGCCCTCGACCGGCCTTCTCCTGATCGCCGGCCTCGCCGGACTGGGCGCCTGGCGACGCGCTCCATGACGCAGCTCGGTGGTGGAGCAGCCCCGTCGCCGATTCGTACCTGAGGGCGACGACTACGCCGGCGGAAGCGGGACGGTCGCGCGCGGCTGCTCCGACGTCAGGTGCAGCTCACGGCCGCGGCACTCGATGCGCAGGTCCTCCCCTTCTTCGAGGGTGAACTCCACCTGCCCGGATGCGACCTCGACCCGCAGCCGCTGCCCCTCCAGGGTGAGGGGGAAGCGCAGGCGCGTGAGGCCCGCCAGCGCGACCGGATCGAAGCTGAAATGGCCATCGTGGTCCCGAAAGCCCGCCATCCCGTAGACGAGCGCCATCCAGGTGCCACCCATGGAGGCGATGTGGAGGCCGTCCTTCACGTTGCCGTGGGTGTTCTCGAGATCCACCAGCAGGGCGGAGCGCATGTAGTCGATGGCCTTGTCGAAATCGCCGACCTCGATCGCCACGATGCTCTGGATGCAGGCCGATAGGGAGGAATCGCCCGTCGTGAGCGGGTCGTAGAAGTCGAACACCCGTCGCTTCTCTTCCAGGCTGAACTCGTCACCGAGCAGAAACATGGCCAGCACCACGTCCGCCTGCTTGATCACCTGGTGGCGGTAGATCACCAGGGGGTGGAAGTGGAGCAGCAGGGGGAACTTGTCCGGCGGCACATCCTCGAGCTTCATGGGGCGCCGCTCCATGAAGTCGCTGTCCTGCAAGTAGATGCCTCGCTTCTCGTCGTAGGGCAGGTACATCCCGTCGGCGGCCCGGCGCCACTCCTCGACCTCCTCCACCTCGAGTCCGGTCCGATCCACGAGCTGGGCGAGTCGCTCGGGATGGTCCGCCTGCAGCCGCTCGACGGTCTGTGCGGCGTACCAGAGGTTCTCGCGCGCCATGAGGTTCGTGTAGAGGTTGTTGTTCACCACCGTGTTGTACTCGTCGGGCCCCGTCACGCCCGTGATGGAGAAGCGCCCTTCCACCAGCCCACAGAAGAAGCCGAGGTCTCGCCACATGCGGGCGGTCTCCACCAGGATCTCGGCGCCTTGATCGAAGAGAAATTCCTCGTCCCCCGTCGCAAGCACGTACTTTCGCAGGGCGTACACGATGTCGGCATTGATGTGGTATTGAGCCGTACCCGCGGCGTAGTAGGCCGAAGCCTCCTCACCGCTGATGGTGCGCCAGGGAAAGAGCGCTCCCTTCTGGTTGACCTCCCGGGCGCGCTCCCGCGCCAGGTCGAGGCCACGATGGCGCAAGGCAAGCACGTTGCGCGCGACCCGGGGCATCGTGTAGACGAGGAAGGGGAGCACGTAGATCTCCGTGTCCCAGAAGTAGTGCCCCTCGTAGCCCTGCCCCGTCAGGCCCTTGGCGGGAATCCCCAGGCCGTCCGTGCGGGCCGAGGCCTGGAGCAGGCCAAACAGATTGAAGCGAATCGCCTGCTGGATGTAGGCGAACGAACGCTCACGCTCGGGGCTTTCCTCTCCCTCGAGCTGAACGTCGCTGCGCTGCCAGAAATCGTCCAGGTCCTCCCTCTGCTCCGCCGCCAGTGCCTCGAAGCCCTGGGCCCGCACACGGCTCAGGGTTCGGCCAGCGCGCTCGCACAACTCCTCGGCGGTCACGCGCTTCGAATTGTGGAAGCTGATGAACTTGGTGAGCCGAATCCGCGCGCCGGGCGTCGCCTCGAAGGAGAAGACCACCTGCCCCGACTCGCCGTCCTGCCTGACCTCGCTCGCGACCGCGCCGGAGGTCTCGATGGTGTGGTCGATTCCGCAGCCGAGCAGCATGCCGCTGTTGCGCGTGCGGAAGCCGAGAATCACCCGTAGATCCTCCGCCTGCGCGACCAGAGGCTCCAACACGCCGTGATTCAGGGCGCGGCGCCGCGGGTCACTCTCATCCTTGTCGGCGGAGACATGTTGCACCAGCTCCGACGAGATCACGACGGGAGCGCAGTCGTCGGGCAGCACCACCTCGTACTCGATTGCGGCGACGTGGCGGTGCCGCAACGAGACCAGACGCCGCGAGCGAATCGAGACGCGCTTGCCTGCAGGCGTCTCCCACAGGAGCTCCCGGTCCAGGGTGCCCCGGCGCATGTCGAGGGCTCGCTCGAAGTGCAGCAGATTGGCCCTCGGCAGGTGCAGACGCTCGTCGTCGACGTAGATCCGGATGATCTTGGGATCGGGCAGGTTGACGATGGTCTGCCCCGTCTTGGCGAAGCCATGAGCCTCCTCGCCGTACACAATGGGCCAGCTCTCGTAGAAGCCATTGACGAAGGTTCCGGCCTCGTGGCAGGGGTCACCCTCTTCGAAGCCACCGCGCATGCCGAAGTAGCCGTTCGACAGCGCGAAGAAGGATTCGGCCTGGGGCAGCAGCCGCTCGTAGAAGCGCGTCTCCACGAGACGCCACTCCTCCGGGGGATAGACGTAGTCGGGCGGCTTGGCGACATCGCGTTGCGGCATGGATCCTCCGGGTAGCGGCTCAGGACGTGAGCAGGCTGGTTCCAGTGCTTCGAAGGTCGGCGCAGGCCTGAACCAGCAAGATGCGTCGCACCCGCGAAGAGCGCCACCCCCAGACCACGAGGGCTCTTCTCTTGCTCCAGAAGCTTCTACTCGGCTACGCTCGCCCTTTTCGTCGGGACCAGGATGCGGGGCAAGGCGAGCGGATCTTCTACGATCCCGGGCGAACGACCGCCGCGCTGGTGACGGGATCCGCGCCAGCTGCTCCCGGGAGCCCAGCATGACCGACGACCGAAGCAAAGAAGGGAACAGCCGCTACCCCTTCCTTGGCGCAGTGAGCGATGCCGAGAAGAACTTCCTCTCGGGACGGCGGGAGCGCGGGGCCGACCTCGAGAGTGCCGTTCGCTTCTTCCTCGAGTTCCTTCGCGGCTTCGAGAGTCTCGACTTCGAGCAGCCCTGCGTGACCGTCTTCGGCTCGGCGCGCTTCGCCGAGGGGCACGCCTACTACGAGCTCGCACGAGCGCTCGGTGGCCGCCTGGCCGAGGCCGGCTACGCGGTCATGACGGGTGGAGGACCGGGCATCATGGAGGCCGCCAATCGCGGCGCCCGGGAGGCGGGCGGGCTCAGCCTCGGCTGCAACATCCGCCTGCCCAGCGAGCAGCAGCCGAATCCCTACCTCGATCACTTCGTCGAGTTCGAGCACTTCTTCGTGCGCAAGGTCGTACTGGTGAAGTACTCCTGCGCCTTCGTGGTGATGCCCGGCGGCTTCGGGACCCTGGACGAGGCCTTCGAGGTCCTGACCCTGATCCAGACGGGAAAGCTCGACAGCTTCCCCGTGATCTCCATGGGAGGCCGCTTCTGGCAGAACATGCGGGATTTCGTCGAGCGCTCCCTGATCGCCGAGGAGACGATCAGTCCGAAGGACATCGAGCTGATGCAAGCGGCCGACACCCCCGAAGAGGCCGTCGAAATGATCCGCGCGGCACTCGACTGAAGCGCGAGGCGGTGCTGCATCCGGGTGTGGCGCTGCGCGTCTTCTTCGGACCGCCGCGGCCTCGTGAGAAGCGCTCGCATCGCCGCCCCTAGCCGGCGCCCGCGTCGCTGGCTCCGAAGGTGGTCCCTCCCCCGGCGAGGTAGGCGCGCTCCTCCGGCGTCGAAGAGCGGCCGAGCGGGGCGTTGCGGTGGGGGAAGCGCCCGAATTCGCGCACGACGTCCCGGTGGCTGCAGGCATAGTCCACGAAGCCCTCGTAGCAGTAGCAGGTCGCCGCAGGGGCACGTTCGACCAGGCGGGTGAAGTGCCCGACGCAGCGTTCCTGCAGTGCGAGATCCTCCGCGTGCTCGAGAGGGAGATAGAGAAAGGTCGCCTCGAGGGGGTGAAGCCGCGAGTCGAAGCCGCGCTCGATGGCGCCCAGCGCCTTCTCCAGGGCGAGCGGATCGAATTCGTAGGAACGCGAGCTCGAGCGGTAGAGGTTGCGCGGCAGCTGGTCCAGGGCGATGACCAGGGCCAGCGAAGTGCGCGGCGCCTTCTCCCAGCGAGCGAGCTCACCGCGCAGAGCGCGCTCGGGAAGCGCCCCGAAGTGCTCTGCGATCTCCCGATCGAACTCCGGACCGCCGCCGAACCACTTCGCGACGAGCCCCTCCACAGCCGCCGGCGACTCCAGATCGGCGCCGAACCAGAAGTCGAGGAGATCTTCGCAATCCACCATGGACACCCTCCCCGGTTGGCGAGCGTACCGCAACGGGATGGCGGCGCACGATGCCGCGCTGCTCGAAGTCGATGCTGGGGAAGAGCTCCGCGCTACAAGACCCGAACCCGGCCGCCGAGGGACTGGATCCGGATCTGTTTCTCGCGGTCGAAGATCACCACCTGGGACACGCCCTGGGCGCGCAGGGCGTCCACGAGGTCCTCGGCAATCACGACCCGGCGCGACTTGTCGAGCTCCAGCCAATCCTCACCGATGGTGCCCACGAACGCGATCCCGCTGCCATTCTCGGTGCGGTGTCCCCGAACCAGGTGCGGCGAGACGTTCTCGAGCTCGCTGCGGCCCCAACGATCGAGATCCCGGCCGAGCAGATCGATGAAGCCGAGCTGATGCAGGCCCAGGCCCAGGGCGAGCACGAGGGTGAGAGCGGCCGGCACGGCCGCCAGCCAGCGCGAGTTGCGCCAGCTGCCCGCCGCTTCGTCGATGGGGTGCAGCACACGCGGTTGAGTCCCCTCGGCGAGGGCGTCGCTCGCGAGGCTCGTCGCTTCCTTGCGGAGCTGCCGCTCCTCGGCCGAGTCCGTCGGGCCGGTCGGCCGGGGTCCGCTTCCACGCTGCTCCCGCTGCACCTCCAGCATCGGCGCGTAGAGGAACTTGTTGCGCATCTCCGAGAGCAGACACGCCTGCTTGTAGGCGTCGCCCGAGATGGACTTGCCGACCATTCCCTTGAGGAGCTCGTCGAGCTCTCCGACCCACCGCTCGGACATGTCGTCGGGATCGATTGCGACGTCCTGCAGCTCCGCGGCGAGCACGTTGAGCGAGCGGCACAGGAGCCCGACGACGATGATCGTCGTCTGCGGATTTTCGGGGTCGATGGAGCCCTCTGCGAGCTGCGTCTTCTCTCCCTGCGTCAGGTAGTCGAGATCCAACGCCCATGCGACCCGCCCAATGGCATTCGCTTCGGACTTGCCCCGCCCGATCCGGCGGCGCAGGGCCTCGTGCAGCGAGCCGAGGGACTCCGATTCGAAGACCGAGACGGACTCGGCCGTTTCGGCCGCAGGCGGGACACCGCCCCAGTCACGCGACTCCCACACCTGCGCGTTCACACTCTGCGCCAGGGAGACGTTGTACGTTACGATCGCGCGCAGCATGCCCGGCGCAAAGTAGCTCCGGCCGAGCTCGGCCTTGCGGGTCCGCAGCCTTCGCAGCTGCTCCTCGTTCTGGGCCTCGGCTGCCTGGGTGGCGGCCGAGAAGAACTCCGCCTCGATTTCCGAGTGATTCCCTCCAGACATCTCCCCGGCGCGCTGACAGAGTGCCTGGAAGTCGGGCGTCAGCATCACGGGGTCGTGGGGCATGGCGCGGCCCTGGGTATCGCCGTCCGTGCAGAGCAGGGTGATGAGATAGTCGAGGATACCGAGCTTCGAAGCCTGCAGGTCCGGCGACTCCAGGGCGTCCCGGGCGAGCAGGTCGAGAAGATCGAGCAGGCCGCGCCGGTTCGACTTGACGCAGTCCGGCAAGGTCGATCGAAGCTGGGTAGGCTGGATCTCGAAGGCGACCCGACTGACCGCGCCCTCGAGCCAGTCGAGACGCTCGCTGGCCTCGCTGAGCTTCTTCTCGCCGACGCCGCCCGCACCCTCGACCGTTACACTCAGCGCCTCGCGAAGATCGCGACCGGCATGCACGATCTCCTCGCCGCTCGTCGACAAGCAGGAGGGGGCGAGCACCCCCCACGCAGACTCCATGGCACGCAGGCGTTCGGCGAGAGGCGCAGCCCCGTCCGGAACGGCTGTTCGCCCCTCCCCGCCCCCGTTGGACTGCGCCGTGGATCGGGGCTCCGTGTCGTGTGCTTCGCTCATGCGGTAGGGAAGCTCTCTAGTAGATGGAGCTGCTCAGCGAGCAGCGCCCCAGCTCGATGGGCTTGAGAAAGCCCGCGTCGCAGCCGACCTCTCCGTTCATCATCACGCCCGCACCATCGGGCTTCGAGTAGCCCCAGAGCTGGACGATGCCGTCCAGGTCCAGGTCCGCGCCAGCGTCCGCCGTATACCCGACGCCATCCGCGCTGACCGCGATCGCGTAGGAGAAGTACACCCGGCCCTCCGGGACCCAGCCCAGGCCCGCGTAGTCGCTGGTCATAAAGTTGAAATCCACCTGGGTGGCCCCCGGTATGAGAGGGGGCTCCGCACTCGCTGGGTAATAGACGCCCTTCTCGCTGAAATAGGCTTCCTCGGCAATGCGTAGGGCGGCGAGATTCGACTTGACCTCTGCGCTCTTGGCGTTGGCCTTGTGGCGCATGAAGATCGGGATCGCCACCGCGGCGAGGATTCCCAGGATCGAGAGGGTGATCGCCAGCTCGATGATCGTGAAGCCGCGCCGCCTGCCATTTCTGCGAATTGTGTTCATCATTTCAAGGCCAACATCGGCCAGACGCCCACGTGGTTGAAGGCCTATCGACCGACAAAGTGCGACCGGTGCCGGAATTGCGTCGAAGTTGCCGGCTGGTGATACCGCTCTGATGGGGCCCGGCTCCGAATCGCTGACTCGTGGGCCCTGCCGCGGAAGCCGGGCCTCGACCACGACCCTCCTCCACGCCTGGACACGGCTGCGCCGGGCGGCGAGCCCCTCGAGCGCGACGGAAGGCTCGGGGCCCGTGCCGAACCGGGTTCCGAAGCGCCGGACCCGGCCCACGCCGCAAGCGCATGGGCTAAGCTCACGCCGCCTGCGATCGGGCGCTGTGTCGAATCGCGTCGAGTCGGGAGTTCTAGAAATGTCCTTCGTCCGCTCTTGGGTCCAGAGGATCACGACACCCAGCAGCCGCCACGCTTTGGGCACCCTCGTATTCGCGGGCATCCTTCTCGGCGCCGTCGGCGTCGTCGGCTTCGGTGTCTCGATGAAGGCGACCAACTCCAACGACTTCTGCCTCTCCTGCCACGAGCTCGCCGACAACGCAGGAAAGGAGTTCGAGGGCACGCCCCACCACAGCAACGCGAGTGGCAAACAGGCCACCTGCGGCGACTGCCACGTGCCTCGGGAATTCGGGCCGAAAATGTGGCGAAAGATCCGCGCCGTCGGCGAGATCTACCACCACCTCAAGGGAACCATCGACACCCCCGAAAAGTTCGACGAGCAGCGCATGTGGATGGCCTCCAAGACCTGGGCGTTCATGAACGCGAACGACTCCCGGGAGTGCCGCCACTGCCACAGCGAAGGCGCCTGGAAGCTCGAGCTGCAGAGCGAGAAGGCGCAGGAGTACCACTCGGGCGCCCTCGCCAAGGGGAAGACCTGCATCGACTGCCACAAGGGGCTCGCCCACAAGCTGCCCCCCGGAATCCGCGAAGACGCGCAGATCGAGGGAATCGATTTCTGATCCCTGGTATCGCCGCCAGGCTGGAGACGACTGAAAATGATGGGTAGCCCTCTGATCCGAAGCCGCGCGTGGCTCGTCCTGGTGGCACTAGCGAGCCTTGCCCCCGTCAGCGCGACCGCCAGGTCGGAGTACTCCGAAGAAGGCGCCAAGGCCTGCATCGACTGCCACGAGACGGACTACGTCATGGGCATCCTCGAGACCGCCCACGCCAAGGTCTCGGATTCCGACACCCCGGCGGCCCAGAAGGAGTGCCAGAGCTGTCACGGTCCGAGCGCCACCCACATACAGTTTCCCATGCAGGTCGCGAACCTGCGTTTCGGCAAGGCGTCGAAGACGAAGCCCGAGGTACAAAACCAGATGTGCCTCGAGTGCCACACGGAGGGAGCGCGGGAGGAGTGGCACGCGAGCGCACACGGCTTCGAAAAAGTGGTCTGCAGCACCTGCCACAGCATGCACGACCCGGACAAGATCGTGCCCGCCAGGGCGAAGATCAACGTCCGCTGCGGAACCGAAGACTGCCATGGCACGTTGATGAGTGAGGCGACGACTGCCGACTTCACCCACGCGGTCGGCAAGAAGCTCGGCGACCAGGGCGAGCTCACCTGCACGGGTTGCCACAACCCCCACGGTCCGCTCGCCTCGAAGCGCTGCATGGACTGCCACCCGCAGACCCCTGAAGTCCTCGTGAAGGAATCCGAGAAGGCCCGGCGCTACCACGAGGTGGCGGAGCGGAAGGGGACCGAGTGCATCCGCTGCCACAAGGGCATCGCCCACCCGATCCCGCCGCTGGCCCTCGAGCAGAGCCAGGAGGCGATAGAGGGGCTCTTCGACGAATGATCGCTCCCTCGCTCAAGGGGAGCGCGCGAAGAAGTCCCTCGTCAAGGTGACGCCCACGGTCACCGTGTGCTGATGGGTCGATCGGTCGAAGGGCTGCACGGCGCTCGCGACGCTCTGGACCAGCGGCGCCCGGTCTTTGTAGTTCTGATAGCGGTAACCCGCGAGGACCCGCAGCCCCTCCATCACCCATCGTCCCACCTCGAAATCGAGGACGTGGACCTCCGAGTCGATGATCCGGTTCTCGGCGATGAGCTCCAGCTCAGCCGAAAGGGATGAGCCCTCGTAGAGCGCCTCCGCCCGGGTATAGGCGTAGCTGAGCCCCACATCCGTGCGCTCGGGGAGCTGAAGAGCGCCACCCAGGATGAAGCTCATCTGTTGATTCTCGAAGCGATTCAGGCCGCTCTTCGAGAAATCGATGGACAGCTGATCCTGCCAGTAACGCTGCAGGGTCGAGAGGTCGAGGCTCGTATCGCGATTGTCCTGCCCGTAGAAGAACGAGGCGTAGAGGCTCAGCGGGTCGCTGGGCGCAAAGCTCGCGGTGATTCCGGCGACGACGTTGGAGCGCTCGTAGGAACGCGGCAGGAGGGCGCCGGAGGGGTTCGGGCCCTGGCCCGACAC
>JAFDEK010000120.1 GCA_019310385.1 Deltaproteobacteria bacterium | reverse complement strand
CATGGGGGGAGGGCAAATGTCGCTGCGCGCGGCCCTGGTCGCAGTCCTGGTGGCCTTCGGCGTCGGCCTGGTGGCCTCTCTCGCCCTGCGCCCCGCGGCTCCGCGGCTCGGGAGTGAGGCGGAGTCGAGCGGGCTTCCCGAGCTGCGCTGGCGCCTCGCCACCGCATTCAGCACGAATCTCCCCGTCCTGGGCGACAATCCGCTGGAGCTCGGCGCTGGCATCGCGGCGGCCAGCAGCGGGCGCATGCAGCTCGACGTCTTCGAGCCCGGCGAGATCGTGCCGGCCTTCAGCATCGTGGATGCCGTGCGCCAGGGGAAGGTGGAGGCGGGCTACACCTGGCTGGGTTACGACCAGGGCTGGCTTCCGGCCTCGGTGCTCTTCGGTGCCGTGCCCTTCGGCATGGAGCCCTGGGAGTACAGCGCCTGGTGGTACGAGGGCGGCGGCGAGGATCTGGCCCGGGACATCTACGGCGCCCAGGGCGTGCGGCCCCTGCTCTGCGGCCTGATCGGGCCCGAGACCGCCGGCTGGTTTCGCGAAGAGCTGCGCGGCCCGGACGATCTCGTGGGTCTGAAGATCCGCTTCGCGGGTCTCGGCGGCAAGGCGATGCAGTCCCTCGGCGCCTCGGTGACCATGTTGCCGGGGGGCGAGATCTTCCAGGCCCTGGAGAAGGGCGCCATCGACGCCACCGAGTTCTCCCTCCCCATCGTCGACCAGCGCCTGGGCTTCGACCGGGTGGCGCCCATCAACTACTTCCCGGGCTGGCATCAGCCCTTCACGGCTTTTCACCTGGTGCTGAATCGCAATGCCTGGGACGAGCTCGGGCCCGCCGGGCAGGCCCTGGTCGAGCTGGCCTGCCGCGCCGGGGTGATCCGGAAGCTCTCCCGGGGCGAGGGGCTACAAGGGGCCGTGTTGCGAGCTTCGGCGGAAAGAGGCGTTCGCGTGCTGCGCCTGCCGGACGAGATCCTCGCGGCCCTCGAGGTCGAGAGCCGCGCAATCCTCGCCGCGGAGGCGTCGCGCGACGCCGACTTCGCGCGGGTGTTGGAATCCCAGCGCGCCTTCTCCGCCGACTACGCGCTCTGGAGGGAGCTCGCCTATCTGCGGGCTGGAGGGGGTAGCGAGCCCCGAGGCCAGCGAGATGGAAGTGCGTCGCGTCCATGAGCGAGCCGCCGCCCACGCCGGTCGACGAGTGGATCGCGGATCCCGACGAGCAGATCCATCCCCACCTCTCCCTGCCCCACACGCGGCTCTCGCGGCGGATCGACGCCGTCGTGTGTCGCGTGGGCGAGTGGGTCTCCTGGGTGTGGCTGCTGCTGCTCGCCGTGGTGGTCGCCAACGTGACGCTCCGCTACGTCTTCGCGGCCGGCCGTATCGAGCTCGAGGAGCTGCAGTGGCACCTCTACGCGGTGGGCTTCCTCGCCGGTCTTTCCTGGTGCGTCGAGACCGACGCCCACGTGCGCGTGGATTTCCTGCGCGAGCGCCTGCACCCGCGCATGCAGGCCTGGGTCGAGCTCTACGGCATCCTTCTCTTGCAGCTCCCCTTCATCGTCCTGGTGGCGGTGTACGCGCTGCCCTTCGTCGCCGATTCCTTCGCCCGCGGCGAGATCTCTCCCTCGCCCGGCGGACTGTCCCAGCGTTGGCTCGTCAAGGGGGCCCTGCTCCTGGGCTTCGGTCTGCTCGGCCTTGCCTCCGTGGCTCGCCTGGTGCGGGTCGCCGCGTTTCTTTTTGGGCCGCAGGCGCTCTTCGGGCCGCAGGCGCCTTCTGGGCCGCAGGCGCAGCCGCGGCCCGAGCAGCGGGAGTAGGGCGGTGGAGCCGCGGGAGTTCCTCGCCATCGCGATGTTCGTCTGCTTCATCGCGCTCATCTTCGCCGGCTTTCCCGTGGCCTGGGTGCTGGGCGGGCTCGCGGTGGTGTTCACCGCCTTCGCGATCATCGCCGAGCGCGACTTCGGCATCGCGACCGGTGTCGACTGGTCCTACAGCTCCCTGGTGGTCGAGCGCATCTGGGATCTCATGGACAACTGGGTCCTGGTCGCGTTGCCGCTCTTCATCCTGATGGGCCTACTGCTCGATCGCTCGGGCATCGCGGCCGACCTCATGCGCAACTTCGCGCGCCTCTTCGGTCGCGTGCGTGGAGGGCTGGCAGTCGCCGTCGCGTTGATCGGCCTCCTGCTCGCCGCCGCCACGGGGATCATCGGCGCGTCGGTGGTGCTGCTCTCCCTGCTCGGGCTGCCCGTCATGCTCGAGAAGGGCTACGGAAAGGAGCTGGCCGCAGGAACCGTGTGCGCGGTCGGGACCCTCGGGATCTTGATTCCACCCAGCATCATGCTCGTCCTGATGGCCGATCGTCTCGCCATGCCGGTGGGCGACCTCTTCCTGGGAGCCCTGCTGCCGGGGTTGCTGCTCGGCGGCCTCTACATCGCCTACATCCTCCTCTACGCGGCGCTGCGACCGGGCGCGGCGCCGGCGCCCGACGACGCGCCGCCAGTCGATCTCTCCGTGCTGCGGGACGTGGCGGTCGCGGTCCTGCCCGCCGCGGGGCTCATCGTCGCGGTGCTCGGCAGCATCTTCTTCGGCATCGCGACGCCCACCGAGGCCGCCGGCGTCGGGGCCTTCGGAGCCCTGCTCCTCGCCTGGGGCAAGGGGGCGCTGGGGGGAGCCGTGCTGCGCGACGTACTGCACCACACCACCCGCACCACGGGCTATCTCTTCGGCATCTTCGTCGGAGCCACCGCCTTCTCCCTGGTGCTGCGCGGGCTCGGCGGCGACGAGCTCATCGAAGGCGCGCTTCTCGGCCTGCCCTTCGGCGCGACGGGCATCGTGGTTTCGATTCTGCTCTGCACCTTCCTGCTGGGCTTCTTCCTCGACTGGATCGAGATCACCTTCATCGTGCTGCCTCTCGTAGCCCCGGTCGTCGAGGCCCTGGGATTCGACCTGGTCTGGTTCACCGTGCTCTTTGCCGTATGTCTGCAGACCTCCTTCCTGACGCCGCCGGTGGGCTTCGCGCTCTTCTACCTGAAGGGGGTGGCGCCGGCCGAGATCCGGGTGGGGCACATCTATCGCGGGGTCGTTCCCTTCATCGCGCTGCAGATCCTGGGGCTGGTGCTGGTCTTCAGGTGGCCGCAGATCGTGACCTGGCTACCGAGCGCCGCGTACGGCCCATAGCCGACTCCCACTGGGGCAGCTCTCATCCACCGCTGCCAGCGCGCTCAGGGCGCGGTCGCTGCCTTCAGTCGGCGGGCGGCGCCAAGCTCTCGCTTGGCCTCGGCGTAACGTCCCTGCATGCGCAGCACGCCGGCCAGGTTCCGGTGTGCTGCCGCGACGCTGGGGTCGAGGGCGATGCAGTGGCGATATCGGTCCTCGGCCTCTTCGAGTCGTCCGGCGTCCCGTAGCGCGTTTCCGAGGTTGTTGTGGGCCTCGACGCTGTCGGGCCGGCTGCGGATCGCCAGCTCGAATTGCGCGATCGCTTCGTCGAGGGCGCCGGTGGCGAGGAGCGCGCTGCCCAGGTTGTTGCGGGCGCGCTCGGAGTAGGGACGCGTGCGCAGCACTGCGCGGTAGTGGTGCGCGGCCTCCTGGTGCGCGCCCCGATCCTGCAGGATGATGCCCAGGTTGTAGTGGGCCAGGAAGGCATCGGGGTTCTTCGCGATGGCGTCGCGCCACAGGGTTTCGCCGTCGGCGAAGACCGTGCTGCGCTGCCAGGTGAGGGCGAAGAAGAAGAGGATCACGAGAGTGCTCGCGGCTGCGAGCCCCCGCCTCGGAGCGGCAGCGAGCCTGGCAGCCAGGGCCGTGGCTCCGCCTACTGCGCCGGCGATCACCGCCACGATCGCGACGTACTGGTAGTGGTCTCCCACCAGCGAGTACATCATGTAGTAGAAGTCGAAGAAGCCGAGCACGGGTGCCAGGGCGAGCAGGAAGTAGGCCAGCACCGTCAGGGGCGCGCGCCCCCAGCGCTGCCGCATTCGCCAGCACAGGAAGAACGCGAGCGCGACGAGCAGGGTCGGCAGCCAGGCCACCGGGTCGCCGGGATCCACCTCCCAGCGCGGATAGACGAAGCTCAGGCTCAGGGGCCACAGCGCCTTGTAGAGATAGAAGCAGGCGATCCAGCCCGCTCCCGCCAGCCTCGCAGCGAGACCCTCCTGGTGGACGACCTCCGCCCCGATGGCGTTGCCGTACTGGAAGCCGATCTCGAGCAGGCTGATGCAGATGCTCACCGCGAGGAAGGGCAGGGCGTTGGAGAGATCGCGCCGGGTGATGCGGCCGCGGCGCCACCAGGCCAGGAGGAGCAGAACGAAGGGCAGGGTGGCGCCGGCCCCCTTGCTCAGCATGGAGAAGAGGAAGCTGCCGATGGCCGCGCCGTAGCCCAGGGAGGCGCCGCGATCCTCGTCCTCGTAGCGCAGGAAGAGAAGGATCGAGAGGGCGTAGAAGACGAAGCACAGCGTGTTCTTGCGCTGGGTGATCCAGGCGGCGGTTTCGACGTTGACTGGATGGAGGGCAAAGAGGAGGGCGGCGAGCCACGCGCCGGGTACGCCGAGGCGCAGGAGAATGCGCCATACGAGGAGCGCGCCCGCCGCGTGGAGCAGCACGTTGACGATGTGGTATCCGGCCGGCTCCAAGTCCCAGAGCTGATGCTCTAGCCAGTAGGAGGTCCACACCACCGGGTAGTAGACCATGGACTCGGTGGTGAGCCACACCCGGTAGAGGCCCTTCTCTTCGAGGACGATGTTCTCGATGAGGTGGGCCGCGTCGTCCCAGACGAAGCCTCCGTCGAGGACCGGCAGGTAGGCGGCGAGCGTGAGCACCACGATGGCGGCGCCCCGAAGTCCGTCGCGCCGGGACGGCGAGAGGCCGTCGAGCATGGATCTCCTCCTCGTGGGAGGAAGTGTAGGGCCCGGCGTGGGTTTCGCGCCGCCCCGCGGCGGCTCGACTCGGACTCGGAGTCTGGCCGTACCCCAGGAGGGGGGCTAGAATCCGCGCTCTTTCGAATCCCACCAACCCCCACCACCCAATGGGAGATAGGCACGATCATGGAAACCCTGGTTGGAACCCCCGTTCCCGAGTTCACCGTTCAGGCCGTCGTAAAGGGCGGCGAGTTCACCGAAGTCAGCAGCGATTCGCTCAAGGGCAAGTGGACCGTACTGCTCTTCTACCCTCTCGACTTCACCTTCGTGTGTCCCACGGAGATCATCGCCTATGACGGCGCTCAGGCGAAGCTCTCCGCCCTGAACGCCCAGGTGATGGGCATCAGCGTGGACAGCCACTTCACCCACCGCGTTTACGTGAATACCGCTCGCGGCGACGGCGGCATCCAGGGCGTGACCCTGCCCCTGCTCGCGGACCCGGGCGGCGTCGTGGCGCGGCAGTTCGGCGTTCTCAACGAGGCGGGCGTGTCGCTCCGGGGTCTCTTCCTGGTGGATCCCGAGGGCGTGATCCAGCACGCGACCATCAACAACCTGCCCGTGGGCCGGAACGTGGACGAGACCCTGCGCATCATCGAGGCCTTCCAGTTCCACGCCGAAAACGGCGACGTGTGCCCGGCGAACTGGACCAAGGACGCCAAGTCCATGAGTCCGACCGATGAGGGACTCCGGGAGTACTTCAAGGGCTAGGAGCCTGGTGAGACGGGGCTCCCCACTGAATCCCAAGACGGGCGCTCGGGCTGCGGCTCGGGCGCCCGATTTCCGTGGGGGACGGGGCCAGGTGCCTTGCTCCGAGCCCTCCCCAACTGGGCTCCGGGGGCCTATTCTCTTGCGCCCAACCCCATGCAAGCGAGCCGGCCGCCGGCTGGCCAGGCCGTCCCGCAGCGGAGACGGCGCAGCGAAGGAGAGCATGATATGAAGGCCGTAGTTGCTACGGACGTCGACAAGTATTCCGTCGAAGAGGTGATCCTCGACGGCCCCAAGGCGGGCGAGGTGAAGGTGAAGATCGGCGCCTGCGGCGTCTGCCACTCGGACCTCTCGGTCATCAACGGCAAGCTGCCCCTCCCCAAGCCCATCGTCCTCGGACACGAGGGAGCCGGCGTCATCGAGGAGCTCGGCGAGGGCGTCACGGGCTACGAGGTCGGCGATCACGTGGTCCTGAGCTTCGTTCCCACCTGCGGCGACTGCCCCTCCTGCAAGCGCCTCGAGCCCCAGTTCTGCAGCGCCGGCGAGCCCAATGGCATGATGATCGACGGCACCTCCCGGGTGAAGCTCGGCGACACCAACATCGGTGTCATGCAGTTCCTCGGCTGCATGGCCGAGTACGCCGTGGTGCCCGCCATCAGCATGGTCAAGATCGACAAGAGCATCCCGCTGGAGAAGGCGGCTCTCGTCGGCTGCGGCGTGATGACCGGCGTCGGCGCGGCCCTCAACAGCGCCAAGGTCACCCCGGGCTCCCGGGTCGCGGTCTTCGGCTGCGGCGGGATCGGCCTCTCGATCATCCAAGGCGCTCGGCTCGCCGGCGCGGCGCAGATCATCGCCATCGACGTGGCAGACAACAAGCTCGAGATGGCGAAGAAGTTCGGCGCCACCCACACGGTGAACGGCGGCGACGGCATGTCGGTGTTGAAGTGCAAGGAGCTCACCGACGGCGAGGGGGCAGACTTCACCTTCGAAGCGGTGGGCATCCCGAGCCTCATGATGGACGCCAACAACGCGGCCCGGCGCGGTGGCGTCGTGTGCATCGTGGGGGTCGGCAGCCTCATGGAGACCATGAACCTGAACGCCTTGCTGGTCTCGATGGAGGGCAAGTCGGTGAAGGGGAGCTTCTACGGCGACGCCAACGTGCGCCACGACTTCCCCATGCTCCTCGATCTCTACCAGAGCGGGAAGCTCAATCTCGACGACATGGTGAGCAACACCTACAGCATCGACGAGGCGGGCCAGGCCATCGAGGACCTGAAGAGCGGGAAGAACGCGCGCGGCGTGATCGTCTTCTAGCGCCCCGGCTTCGCTGCTGTCGCGCTTCGCGGGAGGAAGGGACATGGAGAGCTTGGGGTCACGTATCACGCGCCGGACCTTCCTCGAAGCCGGCGCCATCGCTGCCGCGTCCCTGGCGAGCGGCCGCTGGGCCCTGGCCGAGGCGGAGCGCCGTGCGCTGCCCTACTCGGATTACGCCCGCCACGACGCGATCGGCCTCGCCCAGCTCGTGGCGCGCGGCGAGGTGCAGCCCTCGGAGCTGCTGGAGGCGGCGATCGCGCGCAGCGAGGCCGTGAATCCCAAGATCAACGCCGTGGTGCTCGAGCACTTCGCGCGCGGCCGGGCCGCGCTTCGCGAAGGCTTGCCCCAGGGACCCTTTCGCGGCGTGCCCTTCATGCTCAAGGATCTCGGAGCTGGCCTCGCGGGCACCATCACCACCAACGGCTCCCGCTTCTTCGCGGACGCCGTGGCGAGCCGGACGAGCACCCTCGTCGAACGCTACGAGGCTGCGGGGCTGGTGATCTTCGGCAAGACCGCGAGCCCCGAGTTCGGTGCCACCTCCACCACGGAGTCGAAGCTCTGGGGAAAGACCCGGAATCCCTGGAATCTCGAGCTCAGCGCTGGCGGATCCTCGGGCGGCGCGGCCGCGGCGATCGCGGCGGGCATCGTTCCCGCGGCCCACGCCAGCGACGGCGGGGGCTCGATTCGCATCCCCGCAGCCAACTGCGGCCTCTTCGGCATCAAGCCGACCCGGGGCCGCACGCCCCAGGGCCCCTACGTCTTCGATGCCTGGGGCGGGCTCAGCATCGCGCACGTGATCTCGCGCAGTGTCCGCGACAGCGCAGCGCTGCTGGACGCCACCCAGGGTGGTGAGCTCGGTGATCCCTGGATGGCTCCCGCGAGAGTGCGACCCTACCTGGACGAGGTCGCGGCGCCTCCGGGTCGTCTGCGGATCGGTGTCCAGCGCCGCTCCTTCATGCCCGTCGAAACCCATGCGGAGTGTCTGGCGGCCGTGGACGCCGCCGCAAAGCTGTGCGAGTCCCTCGGGCACCATGTCGAGGAGATCGAGCCGCCGCCCCTGCCGCCGGATCGCTTCTTCGAGCCCATGGTGGTGATGAAGGGAACCGCCCTCGTGATGTCCGTAGGGGCGCGGCAGCAGGTGCTGGGGCGCGTGGTCACCCAGGCGGATCTCGAGACGCGGAATTGGAGCGATTATCAAGATGCACTCTCGTTCACCGCGCCCCAGTACGAGATAGCCCGTCAGACCGCCTATGCCTTCGGCCGGATCGTGGTGCAACACCAGAAGCGCTTCGATGCGGTGCTCTCACCGACCCTCGCGGTGCCGCCGCCGAAGCTCGGCATCCTCAGCCTCTCCAACATGGGGGACGACTTCGCCCCTGCGGCGGTGGCCACCTCGGCGTTCACGGCGATGTACAACATCTCCGGTCAGCCCGCGATGTCGGTTCCGCTCCACTGGAGTGAGGCGGGGATCCCCATCGGCACGATGTTTGCCGGTCCGCCCGGTGGTGAGGCGCAGCTCTTCCGCCTCGCCGCGCAGCTCGAGGCGGCCCGTCCCTGGCACGACCGCCGACCTGCCATCTGACGCGGAGCTCGGACACCTGGCCAAGCGCAGGAGGACCGAGGCACCCGACTGCGCCCCCCCATTCTGGTAGCAAGCCGCAGCAGTCCGGGCGCGGCCCGGTCGATCAAGCGGGGCCGCGAATTTGCCGATAGGGAGATGCCTCCGATGCGTCGCCCAGGGCGACGGATCGCAGAGCCCGGGAGCTCCATCCATGCCCATCCGCGCAAAGCTCCTCGTCCTGCTCCTCCTCATCGCCTTGCTTCCCCTGCTCGTGATGGCGGCCTTCTTCCTGCGCACCACCGAGCAGGTGGGTGAGGTCGTAATCGAGCGTAGCCGGCAGACCATGACCGAGCGGGAGCTCGCCTACCTCGAGGAGAAGGTCGGCGACACCGCGAAGATCCTGCGCAATCACTTCGCCCTGCTGGGCCACCTGATTGGCGACCAGGCGCGCATGGTCGAGGAGCAGCTCGCCGCGGAGCTGGGGCCGCGGGCCGCGGAGCCTTCCGCACTTCACGTGGCGCCCGGGGTAGACGGCGCGGCGCTGGGCTCGGACATGGCCCGGCTGGCCGCGCTGGTCACGGACTACGCGAGCTTGCAGACGGTCGCAGCGGGGCACACTGTCCGCCACTACACGAGCCTCGCGAGCGGGGTTCACGGCGCCTACCCCGAACACGGCGGGTACCCGGAGTCCTTCGATCCGCGCGAGCGCTCCTGGTACCGGCGGGCGCTTGCCGCCGACGGCGTGATCTGGTCTCTGCCCTACGTGGACGCGCCTACGGGCAAGCTGGTCACCACGGTCTCGGCGCCGGTGCGCGGGCCGGGCGGCTCCCACGCCGGAGTGACGGCGATCGACGTCTCGGTGCGGGAGCTCTTCAGCGTCCTGGCTTCCGGGCCGAGGGAATGGCGCGGCCGCAGCGAGGCGATGATCGCGGGCCTCCGTCCCTCCGAAGACGCCGGCGGCGAGGGTGTCGTCGTGTACGCGCGAGAGCGTTACAGCAGGGCCGGGCTTCGCTGGGACGCTTCGGTGGAGACCGAGTGGATCGAAGACCCGTCCGGTGAGGTCGTCGAACAGGTTTCGCGTCTGGCCGCCGAGGGTGGGGTGGTGATGTTCCGGCATCCCTATCGGGGAAGCGATTCCCTCTGGTCCCTCGCCCGCGTGGAGGAGATCGACTCGCTGCTCCTCGTGCTGGTTCCCATGCACGACGTGATCGCCCGGGCCCAGGAGATGGAAGACTTCGTGCAGCAGAGGCTGAGCTGGCAGGCCTCCCTCGCGGGTGTGGGCCTGCTGGTGGTCGCGATGTTGGTCGCCCTGGTCGCCATACGCAGCGCCGGCGGTGTCACCCGCCCCCTCGCGGCCCTGTCGGAGACCGCGCGGCGGATCGCAGACGGCAACCTCGACAGTCGCGCCGATCTGGTGCGGAACGACGAGATCGGCTCCCTTGCCCACTCGGTGGACGACATGGCGGACAGCATCGAGAAGCTGATGACCGCCCAGGAGGAGGCCTACCTCCAGTCGCTGCGCTCCCTCACCAAGGCCCTCGAGACCAAGGACGCCTACACGGCCGCCCATTCAGGCCGGGTGTCCCACTATTCGAGGCGGCTGGGCCGGCGCATCGGCCTCGACGAGGCCACCCTCGAGCTGCTGGGAAGAGGCGCGCTCATGCACGACCTGGGGAAGATCGGCATCCCCGAATCGCTTCTCAACAAGCCCGCAAGCCTCGATGAGGGCGAGTTCGAGCGGATGAAGGAGCACCCCCGCTTCTCGGCGGTCATCATGCGCCCCCTCATGCGCTTTCGCGAGTACGCGGAGATCGCGGCCTGGCATCACGAACGCTGGGATGGCAAGGGCTATCCCGACGGACTGGCGGGGGAGGAGGTCCCCATCCTGGCGCGCATCGTCTCCATCGCGGATACCTGGGACGCCATGACGGGAGACCGGGTGTACCGCAAGGGGATGCCGGTGGAGAAGGCCGTCTCCATCCTCGAGTCCGAGCTCGATTCCGGCCAGTTCGATCCCGAGCTGATTCGCACCTTCTGCGAGATGATCCGCGAGGAGATGCAGGACCCGTCCTAGCCTTCCTCGCTTCCCCACTCGCGCACCCGCGGCAGCGCGCGATGCAGCACCGCGTGGTAGACGCGGCGCGGAAGCAGTCGGCGAAGCAGGTAGAAGAAGCGCGCGTCGAAGGTCGCGGAGACGCGCAGTGGCGGCCGCTCCTGGCAGAGCACCCGCAGCACGCGCCTTGCGACGTGCTCGGGCGTGGCGGGAGACAGGCGCATGAGCCGCTCGATGAAGGGCGCCATGCTCCGGTACACCACCGCGTAGGGATCGCCGGGATCGGCGACAGCGTGCCGGGCCTGCTCGGAGAGGATCACGTTGCGGAAGGAGCTGGAGTGGATGAAACCCGGCTGCACCAGGGTGACCCACACGTTCCAGCAACGCGCTTCGTACCAGAGTGATTCGCTGGCGCCTTCGAGGGCGAACTTCGATGCGCTGTAGACCCCCATGGTGGGCATGGCCATCATCCCGCTCACCGAGGAGATGTTGACGATGCGGCCGGCCCGCTTGCGGCGCATGCCCGGCAGCACGAGCCGCGCCAGCTCCATGGGGGCGAGGAAGTTCGTCTCCAGCTGCCGCGTCGCCTCGGCGGCCTGGAGATGCTCGGTCACCGAGCGGTAGGTGATGCCCGCATTGTTGATGAGGACGTCCACGCCGCCCCAGTGTCGCTCGGCGGCCTCGACCACGGCCTCGCGCTGTCTGGGGTCGGTGACGTCCAGGGCGTGAATGCGGCAGCGCTCGCCCTCGCGCAGGCCCGCTGCGGCGAGCCGGGGCAGGGAGCTGTCCCGGGCGCTCACGATCGTACGCGTATCCCCGCGCTCGCTGAGCTGCTTCGCGATGGCGAGTCCGATGCCGGTGCTGGCGCCGGTCACGAGGACGACGGGGTTCGCAGGATGCAGGGGTCTTCGTGATCCGGGCATGGGTAGACCACCACCCTACCCGATCCGCTTAGCGGCAGCACGATCATGGAGCCATGAGCTTGCTGCGGGGAAGGGGCGCGCAGTGGCGCTTCAAGGGGCTTTCGGCTCGAAACGGACGAAGGGGAAGCCGCCCGAGGGGCTGCGGAAGGCGAGCTCGAAGTGCCAGCGATCCAGATCCTGTCCCGCCAGCTGATGGTTCGCGAGCAGGTGCTGGCGCAGGGTGTTGGGGTTGTCGTAGGCCTCCGCGGGCATGAGGTAGTTGACGCTGGCCAGAAGGCGGTGACCGCGCTTCCACGCGAGGTCGAGAAGTTCGCCGGATCGCCGGGCCTCTCCCGCCTCCGGGTCCATGGTCAGGCCGAGGGCGTTGAGGGTCGGTGAGTCGAGAGAGAAGGAGACGATGCCGTCATCGAAGGCGAGGATGCCGCAGCCCTCGCAGCGGCGATCGACGAGCGTCTGGATGGCGTGTCTCTCGCTCCAGAAGACGTAGCTGCGCGCGTGCATGGCGACGCGCTGCTTCAGATCCGCGAAGGCGTTGGCGCTGATGAGAATGAAGATGACACTCCCAACCGTCGCAGCCGGGAAGCGGCCGAGTCGCGGCCAGCGAGCCAGCATGCCCGCCATGGGTGAGTTGGCCTGCCAGGGCGAGGGCTGGCGATCGAGGAGCCGGGAGATGCCGGTCACGATGATGAGGTTCGAGATCATGATGGCGAGGGGGTAGTACCAGTGGCCTTGATTCCATATGCCCACCATGGCGAAGTTGTAGGCGGCCTTGAGGAGCACGTAGGCGGCGAGCAGACTCACCATGCGGTCCTGGTAGCCGCGTTCGTCCGAGGGGTCACCGCGAGAGGGGCGGCTACGGGAGAGGAGCCAGCCGCAGCACAGGAGAGCGGGAAGCAGCATCTGGGTCACGCGCCAGGCCTCGGAATACCATGCCGGAAGGCCGCGGCCGAGGGGGTCGGCTAGCGGGAAGAGGTATTGGAGCAGGGCGTGGAGATTGCGCAGCAGCCCCCATACCGGTCCGCCTGCCTTGGCGACGCCGCTCGAGGGGAGCAGGCTGCCCGCATAGCTCAGGTTGTAGAGGAGATAGGTCCCGATGAGCAGGAGGGGAAGTGCCGCGCAGGCCGCGAAGCGCCGCGCTCGCTTCTGGCCGGCCCCGCCCTCGAGTACGGCCCAGGCCAGGAAGGGGGCAAAGACGAAGACATCGTCCAGGCGGCTCAGGGTGATCAGGCTGAGGAGCAGGGAGAGCAGGATCAGCGCGGGAAGCGAGCCGCCGCGGCGCAGGAGCTCCCTCTGGAAGAGCAGGAGGCTGAGGAGCCCGAACAGGAATATCGAGAGCGGTGACTCCATTCCATTGATGAAGGACCAGGTCGAGGAGTGATGGGTCGTGGTGAGGGGAATCAGGATCCAGTAGAAGCCCGGCACCGAGCCCAGGAGAGCGAGCGCGGGGCGCCCGGTGAGGCGCAGCAGGGTGACCGCGAAGGCGCCCGTGCCGAGCGCGGCCAGCACGATGCCGGTGTGAAAGGTGAAGCGAAGCTGCTCCGGGTCGTCCAGCGCCAGCCAGCCGAAGCTGGCGCTCAGGATTGCCTGCCACAAGGGGTGGAAGCGGTCGTCCAGCGCCAGCCAGCCGAAGCTGGCGCTCAGGATTGCCTGCCACAAGGGGTGGAAGCCGTTGGTCGGATGAACCCCGTCGAAGGTGAAGAAGGGTGCACCGACGGAGTGCTTTGCGACGGCCAGATAGTAGAAGGCATCGCCCGCGAAGAACTCGAAGACGGCCCGCAGGCCAGCATTGTGAAGGGCCAGCAAGGGTGCGTAGGCGGTAGCGCCCGCGGCGACCCCGAAAACCAGCACGAAGGCGAGTCGCGTGCTCGGGCGAGAGGCGGATTCGGTCACGGCGAGAGCGTCGGACATGCCGTTGGGATTTTCAAACCATTCTGCTCGCCTCCTGGCGCAGGAGCGGCATTTCGCGGGCGGCCGGTCGGGACTACCCTGGGTGCGGTCGAAGGCCCCGGAATCGACAGGGACCCGGCGGAGGAGCAGGGTGGACCCCATCACGCGCGAGCAGCGAATCCAGACCTACTTTCTCGGGGTCCTCACCGCGGTCGCGGTGGCGGCTTCCCTCTACTGGCTGCGCTCGATGCTGATCCCCTTCGTGCTCGCCGTCTTCTTTTCCCTCGGCCTCACCCCCTTCATCGACCTCCTGACCCAGCGCCTGCGCGTTCCCCGCCCCTTCGCGATTCTCGCCGCCCTCGCGCTTCTCTTCGTCGCCCTGAGCCTGGTTACCTCGCTGATCACGACCTCCGTCTCCCAGCTCGGCGAAAATGCCCGGGCTTATCAGCAGCAGCTCGGGCTGCTGATGACCCGCGGCGTCGACCTGCTGCCGCTCGAGCGGCTCGGATTCGAGGACGACTTCGTTTTCGATCCTCGCTCCCTGATTCCGCCCAAGTCCGTAGGAAGCCTTCTCATGGGGACCACCAACGCCATCGTGGATCTTCTCTCCCAGGGACTGATCGTGATGATCTACGTCTTCTTTCTGCTCTCGGGCGGATCCGCGGCACGGAATGTCGCGGGCACGGTGGTCGGCGAGCTCACGACCAGCATCAAGCGCTACATCGTTACCCAGACCATCCTCTCCAGCGTCACGGGCTTGCTGGTTGGCACGGTGCTCATGACTCTTGGCATCGACCTCGCCCTGGTCTTCGGGCTCTTCGCCTTCCTGCTCAACTTCATTCCCAGCATCGGATCCATCATCGCGACCCTGCTGCCGCTGCCCGTGGTGCTGGTCAGCCCCGAGGTCTCGGGTACCACGGCGGCGCTCGCCATCGGCATTCCCGGTGCAATCCAGTTCACCATCGGCAACCTGATTGCTCCCCGGGTGCTGGGGAGCTCCCTGGATCTGCACCCCGTTACGATCCTGCTGGCGCTGATGTTCTGGGGCTCGCTGTGGGGCGTCGTGGGAATGCTCCTGGCGACGCCCATTATGGCGGTCCTCAAGATGCTGGCCGACCGCTTCGAGCGCACCCAGGCCCTGGCGCACATCATGGCGGGGACCTTCGCGGAGACGCCGGTCGAGGCCGTCGCCGACGCGGACGCCTGAGCCGGGCAGGGGGCCCTGGCTTCTCGACGGCCGCTTGGGTCCCGGCAGAAGCTGTGCACAGCGTAGGGGGCTTCTCGCCCCGAATCCCAGCGCTGGAACCAATTCCAGGTGTACTTCTGGCCCTCGCTGCCCATATGATGACAGTCACCAATGGACGATCGCTTATCGGAGCCCCGGATCCTCCGTGCAGCCTCGGGGCCGACACAGGCGCGGCGCAAGGCGCTGCTCCTGCACGTCCTGCCGTCCTTCCTCCTGTCGCTGTGCCTTGCCTCCGAGGGCAGGGCGCTGCCCTTCTCGCAGATCGTCGCCTTCGGCGACAGCTATTCCGACACGGGCAATGCCGGGCGCAGCGCAGATGGCCCGATGTGGGTCGAGTATCTCGCCCAGCAGCTCGAGATTCCGGGCGGAGTGAGTCCGTCGTCCCAGGGCGGCAGCAACTACTCGGTGGGGGGCGCCGCCGCGCTGCGGCCGGAGCCCTTTCATTTCCAGGACCAGCTCGACCGCTATCTCGACGCACACCCCATTGCCGACCCCGACGCCCTCTTCGCCATGTGGATCGGCTTCAACGACATCCAGTTCTCCTCCGGGGTCACAGATCTCGATCTCTACGCCCAGAGCATCGTTGATGTGATTCGAGACTCCATGGAGAGCCTCTGGAGCTCCGGCGCGCGCCACTTCCTGGTGCCGACGGCCTGGGACTATGCCACCACGCCCGTCTCCCAGTTCATGACCGGACCGGCGCGGGAGAGCCGACGGCAGCTGTCCCTACTCTTCAACGACAAGCTCGAGGCCATGCTGGATGCCTTCGAGGAGCCCGTGTTCCGGATGGACGCCTACGAGCTCAGCCTGTATATCGACGCGGGAGCCTGGCGTCTCGGCTTCACCGAAGGACGCTACGGCTACTGCGGCCAGCGCGAGGACTGCAGCGGCTTCGTGTGGAAGGACCAGATCCATCCCAGCTCGGCGGTTCACGAAATCCTGGCGGAGCGCGCCTATCAGGGGATACTCGAGGATCTGGGTGGGATCGTTCCCGAGCCCGGGACGGGACTCCTGGTCGGCTTGGGGCTCGTGTTGCTGGGTGCCGGTCGCCGGCGCCTGTCGGAGGGGGATCTCGATGGTGGCAGGCGAGGTGATGGGAGCGCGGACCGCGCTCGTCACTGGCGCATCCGCGGGCATCGGGCTGGAGTTCGCGAAGCTCTTCGCAGAGCGGGGATGGAATGTCGTGCTCGTGGCCCGGCGCCGCGACCGGCTCGAAGCGCTGGCACAGGAGATTCGCGGCCGCTTCTCCGTGGCGACCCACGTCCTGCCCGCCGACCTCTCCGACCCGGAGGCCCCCGAGCGTCTCTTCGCAGCCCTGAATGACGAAGGGATCGTCGTAGACGCCCTGGTGAACAATGCCGGCTATGCCCTCGGACGGCGTTTTACCCAGGGCCCCTGGGAAGAGCAGGCGCAGCTCCTGCAGGTGCTGGTGACCGCGCCCGCTCACCTATGCCGGCTCTTCGTCCCGGGCATGGTGGAGCGGGGCTATGGGCGCATCGTCAACGTGGGCTCCATCGCGGCCTGGGCGCCGCCGAGCCCGGGAAGCCTCTACGGGGGCGCGAAG
>JAFDEK010000034.1 GCA_019310385.1 Deltaproteobacteria bacterium | reverse complement strand
GTCCCCGTCGTGCCCGTGGTGGGGCACGGAGGGCAGGAGAGCGTCGTCGTCCTCGCCCGGGGCGACTCGGTGGGCAAGCGGCTGGGCTTCGAACGTTTTCGTACCACGGTTTCGCCGCTGCTGTGGCAGGTGCCCTGGGGCGTCTCGATTCCGCTCTTTCCCGGCGTCCCGCTGCCGGCGAAGATCACCATGGAGATCCTTCCCCCCATGGACTGGTCCGGCTACGGACCCGAAGCGGCCGAGGACCCGGAGCTGCTCGAGCGCTGCTACGAAGAGATCACCGGGTGCATGCAGGCGACCCTGACGCGCCTCGCCGAGGAGCACCCCCACCCGGTGGCGGAGCGCCTCTGGAGCATGCTCCCGGGCGTCGGCTCCTAGCTCACGCGCCGGCTGCTCCTAGCCCGGCGTGAGCTCTCCGCGCTCGATGCGGCCGAAGAGCTCGGCGTCCATGGGGACGTAGCCTTCTTCGCGAAGCAGGTAGATGGGGTCGCTGATCTTGGCGGGGTCGAAGCCCTGGTCACGGTAGTCGACCTTGCGGTGCTTGAAGGTGCCGGTGATCTCCATCTCGCCCTGCAAGAGCCGCAAGAAGAGGGGCTGCTGGTAGCGCGGTAGCTCGCTGCGGACGAAGTCGGCGAAGCCCTTCAGGTCGAACTCGGGGCCGGTGCTGAGCGTCGCCATCCCGGCGCGGCCTTCGGCGTTGGGGACCAGCACCCCGTACACGTTGGCCTCGAGCACGCCCGCGGCCGCGCTCACCGCTTCCGCCACCTCGTTGGTGGATACGTTCTCGCCCTTCCAGCGGAAGCTATCACCCGCCCGGTCCGCGAAGGAGAGCCAGCTCTTCTCGTGCAGCTCGATGAGGTCGCCAGTGTCGAAGAAGCGATCGCCGGCCTCGAACACGTCTTCGAGGATCTTCTTCTGGGTGGCCTTCTCGTCCACGTAGCCCTCGAAGGTGAGGAGCTTGGAGATGCGCCCGAGCAGCAGTCCCACCTCGCCGGCGCGGATGCGTTCGCAGCGTCCCTCGGCGTTGCGGACGACCTCGCCATTGGAGGGGTCGCAGCGCACGATCACCATGCCCCGGCCCAGCTTGCCGATCATCCCGGGCTTGCCCTGGAAGTTGAGGACCGGCGTGTTGCCCTCGGTGGAGCCGTAGAACTCGCGGATCACCGGCACCCCGAAGCGCTCCTGGAAGCGCTCCCAGATGTCGGGCCGCATGCCGTTGCCGCAGCCCACCCGCAGCTGATGGTCGCGCTCCCGCGGATCGACGGGCGCGTTGAGAAGGTAACGGCACAGCTCCCCGATGTAGACGAAGGAGGTGGCATCCAGCTCGCGAACGTCCTGCCAGAAGCGCGACACCGAGAACTTGCGGCGCACGCCCATGGCCGCTCCCGTGCACAGGGCCGAGCACCAACCGAGGAACATGGCGCTCGAGTGATAGAGGGGCAGCGAGACGTAGATGAGGTCGCCGGGGCCGCAGCGGTGCATCAGGTGGCCGAAAGACATGCCGGCGCCCAGCATGCGCTGGTTGCGGATGATGGCCGCCTTGGGGAGCCCCGTGGTTCCCGACGTATAGATGTAGCAGTAGGTGTCCGAATTGCTGGGCCTGGGACCCGGGGGCGGAGGCGTGGTCGGGCTCGCCGCGATCTCCTCGTCGATCACCCGGCGCCCGGCCGTGTTCGACTGCGACGCTGCCTCGGGGTCGAGCTTGACGTAGAGGTCCTTTTCCAGTGAGAGGCTGTCGCGGGAGAGGCCTGCGAGCTGTCCCTCGATCTCGAGCAGCTTGTCCAGGTGCTCGGCGCCCACCAGTACTCGCTTGGCGTTGCAGACCTCGAGAGCGTGGACCAGCGCCTTTCCCATGAGGTTGGTGTTGATCAGGGAGCTGACCGCGCCGATCTGGCTCAGCCCCATGAGGACGAACACGTAGTCGGGTCGGTTGTCCATCAGGAGCGCGACCACGTCTCCGCGGCCGATACCCTGCTCGGTGAACCAGGCCGAGTACTGGTTCGCGCACCGGGCCAGCTCGGCCCAGGTGAAGCGCTCCTCCCCATAGGCGAGGGCGAGGTCATCCGGGTTCTTGCGCGCGCGAAGCTGGAGCATCATCCCGGGGCTCGCGTGGGCCCTGGGCATCATCTTGGGCAGATGCCGGGCCACCCGGGCGGCGTGGCGGTAGAAGTCCAGGCGCTCTCGGAGCGGATCGAGCTGGCTCACGACGGATCTCCTCCCATTCGCAGAATCGGTCCTTCCACCTTGGTCCCTTCCACCCTGGTTCCTGCCACCCTGGTCCCTTCCACCCGAGTGGGGTGGGTCGCACGCGAGTGGCAGTGTACTCTCCTGCCGAGGAGGCTCCATGACCGTCCTGCCCAGTGTCGAGCGCCGACTGACGATTCTGCTGGCGGCCATCGCGGCCGTCGCGGTGGTGGGGGTGCTGGCGATCGTGCCTTACCGCCTCTACACACGGGACATCCGTACGGCCCAGGTCAATGCCCACCACGTGGCGAGCATCGTTCACGCGGCCCTGAGCCGCTCTGCGGAGCGGGGCGACGACTTCGCGGACCTGGTGAACCGCTTCCAGGGGCTCGCTTCCGTGCAGATCACGCTCTCGAAGCTGGACGAGGGCGAGATCCATCCGGCCGCCAGCTCGAGCAAGGGCTCGAGCCACCTGCGCGGCACGGACCTCACCTTCACTGCGCCGCCCATCTACAGCCAGGACGGCCAGACCTGGCTGCTCTCCATGTACTTCGATCTCTCGCCCATGCGCCGCGATTCGGTCCGGCTCATCATCGACCTCGCCATCGCCGTCGTGCTCGGGTCGGCTGCCTTCTCCGTGGCCGTGTTCTTCCTGATCCGGGGCGCCGTGGTGAAGCCCCTGCGCGAGATCACCCGGACCCTCGAGCGCTCCCAGCGCACAGGAGAGCCCGCCCAGCTCCCCACCTTCGGGAGCCAGGAGATGGAGGATCTGGCCCGAGTCCTCGAGCAGGCGCGGGCGCCCCACGAGGCCTCGAGCTAGGCGCTCGAGACGGGGCGCTAGAAGCCGCCGGCAGCGTTAGAAGCCGCCGGCAGCGCTAGAAGAAGCTGCCGCCGAAGAGGAAGACGACCTGCAGCGCGCCGATGACGGTGCCGATCACCCCTCCCGCCAGGATGAGCTTCCACTCGTCCTTCTGGAAGACCGGGCGCAGCACGCTGCTGAACTCGTCCGAGTCCAGGGCCTCCAGATTCTGCTTGATCTGGGCATGGATCCGGTCCGACTGATCCGCGAAGGCCTGGACCGGGCCGCTCTCGCTCATGTCGGCGTTGCGCACGCGATCCATCAAGTCCTCTTTGGCTTCGGCGATCTTGTCCTTGGAGACGAGCATGGCGACCATGGTGTCGCGCTCGTACACCTTCATGCTGCCCGCCACCTCTTCCTCCACAATGGCCATCACGGGCTCGCGCGAGGGACCCTCGGTGAGGTGCTTGATCAGGTTCTCTGCGTGCAGGACCTTCTCTGCCATGATGTCGGCAAAGTGGCCCGCGACCTCGACCTGCCGCTTGATGAAGACGCCCTGGATCACGACGGGGCCGACCTTCACCGGCGACTTCGGCTCGAAGATCAGATGCATCGCGAGCCAGTTCGTCGCGTAGCCCACGAAGAAGCCGGCGGCGGGCAGGACCCAGCCCGCCGGATAGGCGATCCAGACGAACATCTGGATCACGCCGAAGGTGAGGCCGAACCACAGCCCCGAGCGCTCGATGAACTTGAACTCGGGCCCCGCGATCTCGACCATCACCCGGCCCAGCAGGGCCCGATCGTCCGCCAGGGCCTGGCGGACGATCTCGTCGAGGTCCATGAAGTCCTTGGCCTCTCGGCCCATTCGCTCGAAGATCCCGTCGACGACCTTGCGCACGTTGCGCCGCACGAGGTCGTTGATGTAGGCGCGGAGCTTGTCCTTGGCGCGAGCCCACTTGTCGGGTGCCAGGTTGGTGGAGAACTCGTACACCACCTCCTGGGCGACATCCTCCACGACCTTGTCGATCGCCTCGCTGTCATCGTGGGAGATGTCGGAGAAGATCTGCTCCACGTCGACCAGCTTGTCCCGAATCAGCTCGCTGAAGTTGCTGCCGAGCTCCTCGCTGTTCTTCGGGATCACGCCCTGCCAGCCGAGCAGGGGCGGGATGCCCACGAACTCGACCGGGTAGAGCACGGCCTTCACCGCCAGCCAGTTGGTGAACCAGCCGATGAATCCGCTGATCAGCGGGATGCACAGGACGAGGGGATTGAAATCCGACAAGAGATTGCTCGCTGCGTCTCAGGGGGCTCAGGCTCGAGGAGGGCTCAGGCTACTTCCGAGGCCGCGGGCCGACTCATGGGCTCCAGCTTGCTCATCACCGCCCGGGCGCCGCCGAGGCCCGGCAGGCAGGTGACGCCGGGGCCGGGGTGGCAGGCGCCGCCCGCCATGTAGAGGTTCGCGAGAGGCGTCAGGTAGTCGGCGTAGCCGGGGACCGGACGGTCTCCGAACATCTGGCCCGGGTGCAGGAGGCCCATGGCAAAGTCGCCCTCCGTGACGCCGAAGGTCTTCTCGAAGTACTGCTGGGTGAAGACCACCTGGTCCATGATGAGCTCGCGGAAGTCCGGAACCACTTTCTCGATCTGACCCAGCACGCGCTCGACCATGAGCTCCTTCATCTCGTTGTGCTTGCCCTTGGGGATGTCCGCCGGGAAGTAGTGAGAGAAGATCGTGCAGGTGTGATAGCCCTCGGGCGCCAGGCTGGGGTCGAGCTGGGAGGGGAAGTAGCAGTAGACGGCCGGGTCGTCGGGCACCTCGCCCGCCTGGTACTGCTGCCAGCAGCGGTGGAGCTGCTCGGGCGACTTGATGTAGGCGACGAGCCAGCTCTGCTCGGTTCCGTTCACGAATTCGAGCTGCTTGGTGAAGGTGGGCAGGCGCTTCATGGTCAGGTGCAGCTGGATGTAGCCGTTGGTGTACTCGATGTCCTCGACGGAGCTCACGAAGTCGCTGGGCAGCTGCTTCCGGTCGCACAGGCGCAGGAAGGTGGATTGGGCGTCCAGGGTGGAGACGATCGCGTTGGCGCGCAGCTTGTCGCCGTCGCGCATCTTCACGCCCGTGACCGCGCCGTCTTCGACGATGAAGCTCTCCACCTGGGCCTTGAAGCGCACCTCGCCGCCGTACTTCTCGAAGACCGCCTGCAGGGAGGAGGAGAGGGTGCCGATGCCGCCCTTGGGGATCTTGAAGTCGTAGGTGTCGCCGGCGCAGTAGTGGAAGGACATGGAGAGGGCGCTGCCCTTGGTGAAGGGGCCCATGTGGGTGCCGTCGATGGCCGAGGCCGAGAGAGAGCCGAGGATGGTGCCGAACTTGCCGGGCTCGGTGAAGAACTTGCGCATCACCTCGACCGCGCTCCCGTAGCAGAGCTTGCTCAGGGCCTCGCGGGTTTCCGCGTCCGGTGCCGCAGCGATGATCTCCTCCATGGGGGGCGGCGTCTCGTCGACGTACTTGTCGTACATCTCCTTGAAGACGGAGAAGTAGGAGCCCAGGTTGTTGAAGGCCTCCATGGCCTCGACGCCGTGATCTTCGACCAGGTGGTTGGCGAGGTCGATGGGGTCGGTGTAGCCGATGAAGGGCGCGTCGCCCTCGTCGCCGAAGACGGTGAAGGAGCTCGAGGGGCGGATCAGCTCGAAGCCGTGCTGGTCGATCTCGAGGTACTTGATCAGCTCTTCGCGGAAAATGAGCAGGGCCCAGGCGCCGACGCTGTGCTTGAAGCCGGGGAAGAGCTCCTTGGTGGCTGCCTGTCCGCCGGGCCAGTTGGTCTTCTCGAGCACCAACACCTTGTATCCCGAGCGCACGAGCTCCACGCCTGCGGTCAAACCATTGTGGCCGGCACCTACGATGATGACGTCGTAATCAGACTCGTGCATAGACTCGTGCTTAGACAAGGACTCTTCCTCCCTCGGACTCGTACATTGGGGTTGAGACAACCTCTGGAATTTGTTTCACGCTAGCGAGTCGTGAGACAAATTGCAACGCTTGTCTTGCGTCTTTCTGGGCCGGATGGAGAGCGGGGAGGGGGCTTCGCGGCGTCATCGTCATAGGGGCATCCCCAGGCACTGGGCACTAGGATTCCCGTCAGGAGGTGGCTCGGGATGAATTTCGAGTTCAGCGACGAAGAGTACGCCTTTCGCGATGCGGTCGAGCGCTTCATCGAAGCCCACCACGACCCCGAGGTGATGGATGTCAGCCGCGACAACATGTCGCAGCTGGTGGACACCCCGGAGCGCCGCGCCTTCCTGGTGAAGCTCGCGGCCGAGGGCTGGCTCGGGATCAGCTGGCCGGAGGAGTACGGCGGCCAGGCGGGGGAGGGCGTCTTCGAGTACTTCCTCAACGAGGCCCTGGCTCGCGTGGGCGCGCCGCAGATCGGCAAGGGCGTGGGGATCATCGGTAAGACCCTCATGCGCCACGGCAGCGAGAAGCTGAAGCAGGAGTTCCTGCCCAGGATCCTGAACGCCGAGATCGAGTTCGCCGTGGGCTACAGCGAGCCCCAGGCGGGCTCCGACGCGGCCAACATGCAGCTGCGCGCCACTCCCAGCGAGGACGGCGAAGGCTGGACATTGAACGGCCAGAAGATCTTCACCACCTCGGCCCACTTCGCAGACTGGTATTGGGTGGGCGCCCGCAGCGACCCGGACGCGCCCAAGCACCGCGGTATCACGCTCTTTCTGATTCCCATGGACCATCCCGGGCTCACGATCCAGTCCATGCCCACCATCGGCCACGAGATCACCAACCAGGTCTTCTTCGACGACGTCTACGTGAGTGACGAGTACCGCGTGGGAGAGCTGAACCGGGGCTTCCAGTACATCTCCGAGGCCCTGGACCTGGAGCGCTTCACCCTCTTTCCCTTCTCGCCCGTGCAGGCGCGGGTGGACCTGCTGGTCGACCACGTCAAGCAGGCCCGTTGTGACGACGAGGCGCTGAAGGACGATCCGGTCGTACGCGACCAGATCGCCGACCTGGTCACCGAGGCCGAGGTTGCCCGGGTGCTCGGGCTGCGGGTGGTGGCGGCGTCCATCAAGGGCGGCGCCCCTCCCACCGCCGAGGCCGCGGCGTTCAAGCTCTTCACCACCGAGTTCTCCAAGCGGCTCGCCGCCGAGAGCATGGAGATCGGATCGCCCGGGACCCAGCTCCGGCTGCACACCGAGGACGCTCCCATGAAGGGGCGCGCCGAGGGAACCTATCGCTCCACCGTCAACGAGACGATCGGGGGTGGCGCCTCGGAGATCCAGAAGAACATCCTCGCCCGGCGCAAGCTGGGCCTTCCGAAGAACTTCTAGGCGTCTGGCGCCGCGGGAGCGCGCGTCCGTCGCCGAAGGGAATACCGCCATGGACCTGGATTTCACCGAGGAGCAGACCGCCCTGCGCGAGATGGTGCGTGACCTGTGCCGGGATCACGCGTCGCTGGACACGCTCCGCACGCTGGAAGACGATCCGAAGGGATACGCGGAGGGCTTCTGGAAGGTGCTGGGCGAGGTCGATCTCCTGGGCCTCACCCTGCCCGAGGCCTACGGGGGCATGGGGCAGGGGCTGTTGGAGGCGGTCGTGGTCTATGAGGAGTTCGGCCGGGTCCTGGCGCCCTCGCCCCACTTCGTGAGCTCGATCCTCGCCGGCGGCCTCCTGGCCAGGGCGGGCAGCGAAGAGCAGAAGCGGGAGTGGCTGCCGCGCATCGTCTCGGGCGAAGCCATCCTCACGCCCGCGTGGCTCGAGCCCGAGCGCGGCTTCGCGGCGAAGGGAGTGCAGCTGCGCGCCCGCCGTGACGGTGACGCATTCGTGCTCTCGGGCTCGAAGCGTTACGTGCACTTCGCCAGCGCGGCAACGCGCCTCGTCGTATTGGCGCGCACCGGCGACGCGGACGAGGACCTGTCCTTCTTCCTCGTCGATCCCGCTGCCGAAGGGCTCCGGCTGACCCAGCAGCTGAGCCTGGCCTCCGACACCCAGTACCGGGTCGCCTTCGACGACGTGCGGGTTCCGGCTGCGAGCGCGATCGGAGGGGTGGGCGCGGGCTGGCGCTTCTGGCACGAGGCCATGCTGGACGGGGCGGTTGTGCAGGCGGCCCTGGCGGTCGGCGGGGCCCAGCGGTCGCTGGAGATGACCGTCGAATTCTCCCAGGAACGCCACCAGTTCGGCAAGCCCCTGGCGGCTTTCCAAGCCCTGTCACACTACATGGCCGACGCCTCCACGCGCATCGACGGAGCCCAGCTTCTGGTGTGGGAGGCGGCGTGGGAGGGCGCGAGCGGGCACTCCATCGAGCGCCTGGCTCCCATGGCGAAGCTCTATGCGGGGAGCGCCTTCCAGCAGGCGACCCGGGTCTTCCAGCAGATCTGGGGCGGGGTGGGGTTCACCAGGGAGTACGACATCCAGCTCTACTTCCGCCGCGCCGAGGTGCTGCAGCACAGCTGGTGGAACGCCCGCAGCTTGAAGCAGCTCATCGCTGCGCAGGTGCTGGACTCCTGAGCCCGACTCTCAAGCTGCAGGCGGCGGGTGGCCTCGCCGCGCAAGGAGGGACGCCACGGCTCCGGGGCCAGCGCGCTCTACTCCTGGTGCTCTATCTCGCGGCGAGCTTCCTCGCGCTGGCCGGGGGGCATGCCATGCGCATCCCCTGGTCCGCCTACCAGCTACTCGACAAGACGCTCTTGAGCGAAACCCCCTTCCAGAGCCTGCTCCTCCTGCACGGCCAGCCCCCGCTGCTGAACCTCCTCCTCTCCTCGCTGCTTGCGGCCTCCTCGACTCTGGGAATCTCTCCCGAGACACTCGGCTACGTATTCTTCCTTGCGGCCGGGGCGGCCCTGGTCGTCAGCATCTGGGAGCTGACGCGCCTGGTCACGGGATCCCTGTCCCTGGCCTGGACCGGGGCGGCGATCCTGCTGATCGATCCGGGCTTTCGTCACTTCCAGCACAGCTTCTTCTATACCTTTCTCTCCGCGGTACTCCTGGCCCTGCTCCTACTGTGCAGCGCCCGCTATCTGGAGCGTGGACGCACGCGGGACCTCGCCGCGGCGACGGCTTGCCTCGTCGCGCTCCCCCTGCTCCGCACGCTCTTCCCCGCCCTCTGGGCGCTGCTCTTCCTCGCTCTGCTGCTGGCCCTTCGCAGCTGGCGCGCGGGCGACGTGAGGCTCCCGACGGCCCTCGCGGTCGCCGCGACCCTCGCGGTCCTACTCTCCCTGTGGCCGCTCAAGAATCAAGTGGTCTTCGGCGAGTTCATCTACTCGTCCTGGAGCGGCTACAACCTGGCGCGGCGAACTCCCGACGGAGGCCGGGAGCTGCAGCAGTTCTTGACCAGGCGGCAGATCCCGCCGGGAACCTTCGATCGGATCGCGCGCATCGAGGAGCGCTTCGGGGACGACGCCATCCTGGCCATCGCGGCGCCCATTCGGAGCGACGGCGGCGTCAACTGGAACCACGCCCTCTTCCTGGAGACGCGCGCGAGCATGCAGAGCGCGGGCGTGGAATGGAGGCTGCGCAATCCCGTGGCCTTCGGGGGCCTCGCCCTGGAGCACTACTGGATGTGGTCCCGCGCCACCTGGGCCCATCCCTACTTCGGAGCGTGGTTCGCTCCCGGTCTGAGCGGGATCGACCACGGCATCGACCGAATCCTGACCGCGACCTTCTTTGCGGACCTGCGGCCGGCCATCGAGGGACTACTGCCGCCCGGCGAGCTCGACGGCTTTGCGCTTCTGCGCGAGCGCAAGGTCCCCTTCACGCTCTTCGGCCTGCTGCTCTTCCCGGGCACCGTGATCGCTGCCGCGACGCTGCTCCTGCGCAGGCGGCCGCGCTGGTCCACAGCGGAGAGCGTTGTGGCGCTCTCCCTGTTCTGCATCCTCTGGACCCTGGCACTGCCTTGTCTGGTGGACGGTATCGAGGGGAACCGGATGCGTTACACGACGGGCGGGCTCCTCACGGTCGTGGGCCTCTACGTCGTCTCACAGCTGGGCCCCCGCCTCTTCGCTCGCTTCCTGGGCGCGCAGGAGGGCGAGCAGGAGGGCGCGCAGGAAGGCGGGCAGGATGCTCAGGGGGCCACGTAGCCCAGGCTGCGAAGGGCTTCGATCTCGTCCTCGTCGAACTCGAGGTCCCGGGCGCCAGCCGTTCCCGACCGGGCGGACTCGAAGCGGCGCTCCATGAGCTCGCGCAGGCGATCGCGCAAGGCGGGTCTCGCGGCGGCGAGGTTCTCGCGCTCCTGCGGATCCTGCTCGAGATCGTAGAGCTCGGTGAAGCCCGTGTCGTCGTCGCGCACCAGCTTGAAGCGCCTGCCGATCACCGACTTCTTGCGCGCGCGCTTGGCGGCGTCGAAGGAGGCGAAGTCCACCTCCCCATAGACGAGGGCCTCGGATCGTCCGCCGTCTCCGCGGATCAGGCTCGTGATCGGGCTCTCGTGAAAGGCGAGCCCCCCGGCCCCGATTCCCAGAAGCTCGAGAATCGTTGGGGTGAGGGACACCAGTGAGACGGGTGTGGAGACAACGGCGCCGGCTGTGCTCACGCCCGGGGCGCGAACCACCAGGGGAACCCGAATCAGCTCTTCGTAGAGCGTGCGGGTGTGTCCGAGCCAGCCGCGCTCTCCCAGCTCTTCGCCGTGGTCCGCGGTGAGGACGACCAGGGTTTCGTCTTCGAGTCCGAGGGCGGTGAGGGTTTCGAGCAGTCGACCGATTCCAGCGTCGGTGAAGCGCACCTCCTCGTCGTAGAGGTCCCGGAGGAAGCGCAGCTCCGGCTCGCTCAGCTCCGGCAGCATTCGCCGCAGCACTTCGATGTCCTGATTGCCGTTGAGTCTTCCGACCGAGCGGGGAGCGTATCCGGCATCATGCGAACGGTAGTTGTAGTGGGGGTCGAAGTAGTGCACGAAGAGCAGGAAGGGCCGCTCGTCCGCGGTGATCTGCTCCAGCGCCGCAACGGCCTTGCGAGTGACCCGTTCGGTCGAGACCACCTGATGTCCACCGCTGCCGGCCTCGACGTAGCGCTCCCAACCCTGCTCGAAGCCGGCTCCCTTCTTGGGGCCCAGGAGCGCGTTGCTCACGATCCCCCAGGTCAGGTAGCCCTGCTCCTGCAGGATCTCGGGAAGAGTCTGCACGGAGCTCGGCAGCCCGGAGACCATCGTATTCACGCTGTGTCCGCTGGGATAGAGCCCGGTCAGCATGGACGCCACCGAGGGCTTGGTCCACGGCGACGGGGAGTAGGCCCGGTCGAAGCGGACGCCGGCGCCCGCCAGTGCGTCGATGTACGGGGTGGTGTCGCGCTCGTAGCCGTAGGACCCGACGTGATCCCAGCGCAGGGTATCCACGACGATGAACAGCACATTGCGCAGTGCGGGAGGGCGGGGGCCGCCGCAGGAGGGCCAAGAGCAGAGGCCGGCGGTCAGCAGCGCGAGGATGCCGAGGGTCCGCGCCGCGCTCATGCGAGCGGGGCCCGCCGAGCGGTCGACCATGGTTGCGTCCTCCAGCGATGGGCTCGGGTGCGGCGATGAAACGGCATGGCGATTCTATCCCATCGCGGGTGCAGCAGCGGCTGGCGTGGGTCGGTGCCGGGCCTCCGGCTAGGGGAGGTCGCCGCGGCGGAAGATCGCGAATCCCAATGCGGCGCAGAAGGTGCCGAGAGCCACGGGATAGGCGACGGACCAGACGAGGTATCCGAAGTTCCCGAAGGCATCGAGGATCACGAAGGCCGAGGGGCCCAACAGGACCAGGTTCGGGTCGAAGAGCATCATGGCGGCGGTGCGGAAGACCTGGAGGGGGTTGGCGAGGGAGATGGACACGGCCATCTCGGCGGGCAGCTTCTCCTGGATCATGACACCGAGGAGGATCAGGTCCAGGAAGAGCACCAGGAAGAGCCAGACCACGAAGGCGGCGCCCTGGGCGACGTCCGTGGAGCGGGCCAGCGTCGAGATGAGCATGCCCACGCCCAGAAAACACCAGGCCAGGGCGGCGAGCAGGGCCGTGTAGACGCCGAAGATCTTCCACGGCACCGGGATCTCCTGGAGCACCGCCCAGCCCGCTCCCGCCGCCATGGCGAGGAAGACGGGCAGGAAGATCACCACGAAGCGGCCGAGCAGCTTGCCCCAGAACCAGCCCCCGAGCGTTACGGGAAGCGAGAGCAGGTACTCGAAGACGCCGGCCTCCCGGTCTCCCGCCACCGAGCGCACGGTGCTGATGAGCACGAAGATGGGCAGGATCGCCATGCAGATCTGGATGTAGGTCACGAGCAGGCGCGAGAGGCCCATGAAGCCGAGGATTCGCGACTCGGTGATGGAGAAGGTGAAGAGCAGGGCCACGGTGCCGCCGAAGACCAGGGTGTAGACCCCGAACCAGCGGGCGCGCAGGGACTCGATGGCGTCGAGCTTGGCCACCAGCCACAGGTCGCGCGGTAGTCCTCCATCGCCTCTCTTCTCCGGCTGCGACGCGCTCACGATTCCATCCCCTCGGTCCAGTTCCGCTTCATTCTCGAACACCGCGTTCCCTTCTTTCACTCTCCTGCGCGGCCAGGCGCGTGCCGAGCTCCTCGAAGCCGAAGCCCCGGGGCGCGGCCGCATCGCTGGCCGCGAAGCCGTAGCCCATGGGCGTTCGGCGTCCGCCCTCGTAGCGTGCCGCGAAGCCGTCGACCCAACCTTCGTCCTGCGCGTCGCGCACCCAGAGCTCGGAGTGGTGGGAGGCTGGCTCTCCGGCCTCCGCGCGTGCCGTCAGCCACAGCAAGGCACAGCCCAGGTCGTCGAAGAAATGCAGGCGGCCGTCCCGGGCGTCCCGCAGCTGGGCCGCGTAGCGCCGCTCGCCGATCACCATGGCGCAGTGCTCGCAGGTGTCGCGGTCCCAGGTGATCTCGCCCGGCCCCGCGGCGGGCTGGGGCGAGCAGCCCAGGGCCCAGAGGAGGAGCGATGCAAGCGTCACGCACTTCCAGGTCTCGACGGCGCGCATGCTTCACGCTCCTCCCGCTTCGTCCTGGCTCAGGTTCATCTCCTCGATGAGGCCCGAGTAGCGCGAGAGCATGGCGAAGAAGCGCAGGCGGTCGGGGCTCGCGACGCGGCCCTCGAAGCTGCAGCCGCCGTTGGCGCTGCGAAAGCCCCAGGCCTCGAGGGAACGCGAGACGGCGGGCTCGGGGCTCGCCAGACGCAGGGTGCAGCGCAGCTTCGCGTCCAGGGATCCGGTCTTCGCGACGCGATCGTCGAGCACCACCTTTCCCTTGTCGAGCTCGACCACCCGCTGCACCAGGGCGGCGACCTCGTCGAGGCGATGGCTGGAGAGGAGCATGGTGGTGTCCCGGGAGCGTTCGGCCAGCAGCTCGAAGAAGGTGGCCCGGGCCTCGGGGTCGAGGTTGGCTGCGGGCTCGTCCATGACCAGCAGGCGGGTGCTGCGCCCCAGGGCCACGGCGATGAGGAGCTTCTGCTTCTGTCCGCCGGAGAGCTTCGAGAAGGCCCGGCGGCGCAGGGGGCCGATCTCGAGGCCGAGGCGCTCCGCCACCTCTTCCATGGCGGCGCGGTCGCTGCGGCAGAGCTGCGCCGCGAAGGTCAGGAGCTCACCCACCGGCATGCGCAGGGGCGGGGGAAGCTGGGGCACGAAGCCCACCGTATGCAGCACCTCGGCCCGGCGCTCCCGGGGCGGCAGGCCGTCGACGTGCAGGCTTCCCTCACAGCGGTACTCCCCCAGGAGACAGCGGATGAGGGTGGTCTTGCCCGCGCCGTTGGCGCCGATCAGCGCGGCGTGCTCGCCCGTGGCGAGCTCGAGGCTCACCCCGTCGAGCACCTGCACTCCGCGAAAGCTCTTCGATACTCCGTCGATCCGGATCATGAACGCGCGTCCACTCCCACGTTTGCCTCAGATGAGCTTGCTCAACCCCTTCACCTCGTAGGTGAGGGATTGGGTGGGACAGGCGTCCACACAGAGCCCGCAACGGGTGCAGTCGGGGCCCACATCGAGCTGTGCATCCGTCGCTCGCCCCTTGATGGTGAGCTCGAGCACATGGGGCACCTCGCACACCTTACGGCAGTCGCCCTCGTGGGCACAGCGCTCGAGATCGTAGGTGACCCGCAGAGGCGCCTTGGCGCCGAGCACACCGAAGGTGAGGCCGATGGGGCAGACGTAGCGGCACCAGGCGCGCCGGGAGTAGACCACCTCGAAGAGCAGCAGCAACAGGACCCAGGCCAGGGCGAGGCTGGGGCCGTAGACCAGGGCGCGGCTCAGGATGCCGATGGGGTTGAGGGTCAGGAAGAGGGTCTGGCCCGTCAGCAGGGCGAGCAGGGCGAAGAGCACCCAGAGCACGCTGCGGATTCCCCGGTGCAGGAGGTGGTCCTGGACGATCCCCCGCTTGACGAGTGCCAGGTGCAGGTTCTCGGTCCACTCGGCGACCAGGTGGTAGGGGCAGACCCAGGAGCAGTAGCCGCGGCCGCCGAGCAGGCCCCACATCAGGAACACCGTGACCGAGCCGATCACCAGATTCACCGGCACGTGCTTCTCGGCCAGCACCACGAGAAAGCCCGAGTAGGGGTCGGCGAGATGGAAGCCCAGCACCCGGGAGGCGGTGAGAGAGCCCTCGAAGAGCTGGATGTCGAGCCAGAAGGAGAGGGTGAAGCAGAGGTTGATGGCGATCAGGACCGCCCAGCGCCGGTTGCGCCACTTGTGGTTCGCCGGCGCGGCCGCGAGCTCCTCGAGCAGTTGTGTGACTTCCAGGCCGCGGCCCCGCTTGCGGCCGTGCATGATCTCGGCGGCGTCTGTGCGCTCCTTCGAGCGATGAGGCGGTCGGCCCAGCATGGCGCCGAAGTCGTGGATGAAGCTCATGTCTGCCCCCACGCCTTGCGCTCGTCCACCACGATGCAGGGCGGATCCTGGGGACAGATCATCTCGCAGGCGCCGCATCCAACGCAGCCCTCGCCGACGACCGGCGTCATGGAATACTCGCCGGTGAAGTCGTGGAGGGGCTCGAGGCGCAGGGCGGTCTCTCCGATGGGGCACTCGATCACGCAGAGGTCGCAGACCTTGCGGTCGTAGTCGACCTCGGCGACGGGCAGCGGATTCCAGCGGTCGATCTCCTCGTAGCGCAAGCGTCCGTGGAAATCGCTGCCGCGCGCGCGTCCGCGGAAGCCCTTGGCCCTGCGCGCCAGGCAGGCCTCGGGCCGGGCCAGGCGCGCCAGTCCCATGCGCACTTCTTCCTTGGTCTTGAGGTCGTGGCTCAGGGCACCGGTGGGACAGGCGAGCACGCAGGAGAGGGCGTCGCAGGAGAAGTCACAGGCCTGGCTGCGCGCTTCGATGTAGGGGACCCCCACGCCCAGGCCCTCGTCGGCATCGGCGAGGTGGATGGCCTGCACGGGACAGACCTGTACGCACTGGCCGCACTTGATGCAGGCCGCCAGAAACTTCGACTCCTCCAGGGCGCCCGGGGGCCGCAGGCGCGAGCGCCATTTGCGCACCACCGGCAGGAAGGCGAGGGGCTGGAGCGCGAGCAAGGCCCCGGCCACGAGCCCCGCCCGTAGCAGCTGGCGCCGCCCTTCCTGTTTGCGGCTCAGGCGCCTGCGCTTCTTGGCGGGCTTGTTCTTGGGTTGCTTGGCGGGCTTCTCGCTCTCCGGCTGGGTCTCGGCGTCCGCCATCACGGGGCCCCCTGCACGGCGCGAAAGCGCGGCTGCTCGTCCCGCACGATCAGGGTGGGGTCGGTGAAGGGGGCAAGGCGGTCGAGGAAGTCGATGGCCTCGAAGAGGGGCGAGCCGCGAAAGAAGGCCGCCGGGGGCATGTCGACCCAGAAGCGGTCCGCATAAGCGTAGAGCTCGTAGGGGGTGTCGCCGTAGCCGTCCCCGTCGCGGTCGAAGCCCTCGTAGTCATCCCAGTGATTGTCCTCCCACGTGTTGCGATTGGCGCTACCGCCGCCGCGTACGGCGACCTGGGTGAAGTTGCCGTGGAAGTCATTGCGCCGGAAGACGTTGCTGTGCCAGTCGTTGTGGAAGAGGATGCCTGCACCGTTGTAGCCGATCTGGTTGTCCTCGAAGAGGTTGATGGTGTCGGGCTCGTAGGGCGAGATGTCGAGGTAGATCGCCTTGGCGTAGTTGAGGATGACGTTCCCTCGGATGACGACGTCACTCGACTCCTTGAAGCCGATCCCCATGGCGGTGGCGCCGTGGCCGTCGGTGATGCGATTGCGCTCGATCCGTACCCCGTCGCTGTACATGAGGAAGATACCCACCATGTTGTCGAAGTAGTGGTTCTCCTCGACCCGGTTGGCCTTCGAGTACATGAAGTGGAGCGCATAGCGGGCGCCCGTTACCGAGTTGCGGGCGATCACGTTCGCTTCCGAGTACCACACCACCACGTCGCGTATGTTCGAGAGCTCGTTGTCGAGGATCTGGTTCTCCCGGCTGTACCAGAGACGGATCCCGTCGCCGCGTAGCCCCATGGAGAGGGGCTTGGAGGAGATCCGGTTGCGCTGGAGCAGGTTCTCGTTGGACTGCCCCAGATCGACGCCGAAGAGGCAGTCCTCGATCCGATTGTCGGTGATGCGATTGTGGTCTCCGCGCACTTGCACTCCGGAATCGATGCGGTCGTGGCTCTCTCCCGAACCGCGGAGCTCGAGGCCGGTGATCGTCGCTCCGTCCGTGAGCAGCCGAATCACCGATCCCTCGCCGCCGGCATCCAGCTGCACCTCGCCTCGCCCATCGAGGGTAATGGGCTTGCGGATCACGAGCGACTCTTCGTAGCGGCCTGGCGGAGGCGTCACGGTCCCGCCGGGCGGCGTCGCGTCGATGAGCTTCTGGATGCTGATTCCGGCCGGCGCCGCGGGCAGCGCGGTTACGGCGCTCGTCGGGGGGGGCGAAGGAAGAGCGCCGAAGTGCAATAGGCCTACCAGGGCCAGGGCGGAGAGGGCCAGGACGGAGAAAGCCGCGATCCCGCGCCTCCGCCTCGCCATGCCCCTCAGCCCTTCTCCTGCAGCTGCTTGCGCCGGATCAGGAGTGCCAGGGCGAGGGTCACGGCCGATGCAGCCGACAGCAGCATGCCGTAGTGGGGATACGCGTAGGTGTTGAACTGGGCCACCTTGCCCTCGCCGAGCACCGTGGGCATGAAGGGCTTCACCGTGAAGGCGGCCCACTCGTGGAGGTTGTGCCCGAACCACCAGAGCCAGAAGGTGAAGTCGATGAGGAAGGCCAGCGGGAGGATGATGGCCGGAATCATCAGGACCCACCAGACGGGGCCGCTGTAGAAGAGGGCTGCGATCACCCCCAACCCGAAGAGCACGAAGACGTAGGGCGCGATGGTGAACTCGACCTGCGCGCCCTTCTCGATGGGCGCCATCCCGATGTAGTGGTTGATGGTGTTCATCTCGTGGACGCAGTCCATGGCCTCGTCCTCGAAGACCTCTTGGCTCTCCCGGGGCTTGCAGCCGTTCTCGACGCCGGTCCAGTGCATGTGGATGCGCACACCGTCGGGAAAGGTGTGCTCCGGGTAGTTGGGCGCCTTGAGGGACACCCACCACAGGGGCGCAAAGAAGGAGAGGGCCATCAGCACGAGCCCCACCAGGGCCAGGCCCCGGAAGATCAGAACGCGCTGATCGGGCTGCTCACTCGTCACGAAGCTCTCCCTACTTCTTGGCGCGCTCGGGCCACTCGAGGCGCGACATGTAGTCGACGACCGCCGTCCGCTCCTCGGGGGTGTACTTCACGACGATCTTCACCATGTCCGGGTTGGCGTTGCGCCGCTTCTTGTGGGCGATCTCCTCGATCTGCCGGTTCAGGTACTTGAAGTGCTGGCCCGCGAGCACGGGATAGAACTTCTCGGCGTTCCCCTCGCCGTGGTCACCATGGCACACCGTGCAGTCGCGCTTGTAGAGCTTCTCCCCCTCGGCGAGATTCGTGTCCGGGCCCTTGCCGTTGTCGGTGGGGATGGGAAGGGTCTCGATGTAGGCCGCCACGTCGGCGAGCTCCTGGGGGTCGATCAGCGTCTTCGCGAAGGGGTACATGATGGGGTTGTCCCGTCGGCCTTCGCGAATGTCGGCGATCTGCTTGATGACGACCGTCGTGTGCTGGCCCGCGAGCTGCGGAAAGGTGCCGTCGGGGCGGCCCGCGCCGCTGGGCAGGTGGCAGGCCGAACAGATCTCGTAGGCCTCCTCGCCATTCTCCAGGTCACCCGTCAGCTGCAGCGCCTCCATCTTCTCGCCGATCATCTCGTTCCACTTGTAGTCGTCGGACTCGATGCCCTCGGCCTTGGGCGGCGGGGGCTGGGCGATCGCCACGCCGGCGAAGGCCAGCAGGGCCAGGGATGCGGTGAGGGTGCTGAGAACCCGATAGGAGAAGGGCATGGTGGGCTTTCCTTTTCTTGGTGTGCTTCTTCTTGGTGTGCTTCCATGATCGCGAAGGAATCGCATTAGGGGCAGGTGGAGAGCCCCGAAATGTACTTCGCCAGGGCGGCCATCTCCGCGTCGTTCACGAGGTGCATGACGCCCGCCATGGCGGGGGTGTTCCCGCCGGTGCGCTGCAGGCTCTTGATGGCCTTCATCTGGGCCAGCAGGTAGGCCGCGTTCTGTCCGGCGAGCTTGGGATAGTCGGGCAGGATCGGCGTCGCGGCATCGGGGCCGTGGCACGCGATGCAGGTCTTCTCCCGGTAGAGCTTTTCGCCGTCGAGGTCGTCGGCGGTGGCCGTGGCCGCGCTAGCGGCCACAAGGAAAAAAGAGGCGCCAGCCATCAGCGCGACTACCGCGCGCAGCGAATACGAACCCATCTCCAAGACTCCTTGCAATCCTACGCCGTCGCCATGGCTGAGGCGGGCAAAAGGGGCGGGAGCCCCCAAAGGCCCCCACCCCGGTGTCACTGATGCGCTCCGGTCCTACTTCTGGACCTTGGCGCCGTGCTGCTCGAGGAAGGTCTTGGCCCGCAGACCGATGTCCGCCGCCTTGACCTGGTACTGCCACCATTGGCCGGCCCACAGCGTCGCGCTGTTCCAGTTGCCGTTGGCAGCCTCCTCTTCGGACTTCTGCTTCGGGTCTTCCATATAGGTCAGCTGGTCCGTGGCGTCCGCCACCAAGGCCACGACCTCCGGGAAGTCCTTGTAGTTGGTGCTCGTGATGTAGCCCACCACCTGGTCGATGACCTTCTGGGTCTCGATGTTGGTCGCGACCTGCTTGTCGTAGTCGGCCTTGGTGTACTCGTCCTTGGCCATGAGCTTGCCGACCTTCGCCTTGTAGCCCTTGGGCTTGACGAGCAGGTAGCCCTGCATCTCGAGGTGTAGGGCGGAGCAGAACTCGGTGCAGTAGTAGGGGAAGACGCCGGGGACGTCGGCCACGAAGCTCACGGACGCGGTCTTGCCCGGCTCCCACGAGCCATTCACGTTGTACTTGCTGATGGTGAAGCCGTGGGTCTGGTCCTGAGCGCGCTCCAGGTTCGTGAGGTGGATCGTGACCTCGTCACCCTCCTCGACCTCGATGATCTCGGGCGTGATGTGGGAGCGGATCAGGGTGCCGAAGACCTCGACCTTCTTGCCGTTGCGTACGGTGCGCTCTTCGCCGGCCCGGGTCTTGTAGGGCGAGATCTCGCCGGTGCGGGTGTTGGTGCCGGTCTTGTAGCGCACGGCCGGCTTGAGGAGGCTCACGTCCATGGCAACGACGTAGTGGGGCTCGCCCAGGGGTATGGGCATGTCGTAGAGGAGCTCCATCTTGTCGCCCGCGATGTCGATCAGCTGATGGTTCTGGGGGTGCAGGGGCCCCACCGGCTGGAAGCGATCGATGGCGAGCTTGTCGAGGGCCACCAGGTACTTGCCCCGGGGCTTGACGGTGTCGCCGTGCATGGTGACCAGGTGGCCGATGTTGTAGTGCACGGGGATGCGATCGAGGAGCTTGCCGTTGATGTAGTCCCAGCGCGCCACCATGGAGTCCACGTAGAGGGAGGTGTAGATGATCCCCTTCTTGGAGTCGTACTGGCTGTGCAGCGGCCCGAGGCCCAGGGGAACCTGGGTGTGGAGGCTCTCCTGCATGTCGAGGATCGGGAACCCGTAGGGGTCCTTGTCCGCGAAGACCTTGTTCTTGATCAGCGTATGGATCTTGTTCCAGCTGAACACGTAGGTATGGCTGTCGAGCTTGCCGCTGATGACGATGTACTTGCCATCGGGCGACACGTCCACGCCATGGGGGCTCTTGGGCTCGGGGAGCAGGTAGACCAGGCCTTCCTTGATGGCCGTGTCCATCATGATCACGGGATGGCCGTTGATCTGCTTGGTCTTGCCCGCCGCGGCGACCTGGGCGGCCTTCTTCCAGTTGATGATGTGGAGATAATCGGTGTCCTTGGCGGAGCAGCCGGCCTCGAAGGGCGGGCGGCCGCGCTCGATGCCGCCCACGTATCGCTCACTACAGAAGGAGTTGGTGAAGGACCAGCCGCTGCTGGCGAGCTTGCCGAAGTCCGAAAGATCCTGGCTGTAGGGGGGCAGCTCGATGGAGAAGGCCTTGGACTCATCGATCCGGCCCTTCTCCCGATCGAACTTCCAGTAGGTGACACCCCCGCGATACTTCTCGTTGAACTGCTCGAGGGGCGCGTACTCGCCTCCGAGGGGGGCGGCGAGCTGGGCGGCCTCGATGATGTACTCCGTGTTCTCGCTCACGAAGGCGCCGCCGTGCTCGTTCTGGAAGATGGGGTTCTTGACGATCTGCTTGGTCTCGAAGTCGTGCAGATCGATGACGGCGAGGCGCGGATTCGCCTTGTCGTTGATGAAGAGGAATTGGCCGTCGTAGTCGCCGGCGGTCTCCGAGAGGGCGGGGTGATGGGTATCGCCCCAGGTGATCTCACGGCCGTTCATGTTTCCCTGGGCGAGCACCGCCTTCGACTCGTCGTCGAAGCCGTAGGCCTGCCAGGGCTCGGGGGTGAAGACGGCGATGTACTTGAGGATCCGCATGGAGGGGATCCCGTAGACGATGACGTGCCCGCTCTGGCCGCCGGACGAGAAGGCAATGAACTCGTCCCGCCCGCCCGTCGGGACGTAGGTCTTGGCCGCCGCCAGGATGTCCTTCTGACTGAGGCCGCGGCGCTTGAGTACCTGCTGGAGCGTCTCGGCCGACCAGGCTGCGCTCGTTACGAGGAGGCACGAGGCCGCGAAGGCGGTGATCACCGTGGCGGTGATGCTGCGCCGCGTACGACGAGCGTTTCTCCACATCATGCTCTGGATCCCCTTATCTACATGACGGAGCCGACGGCGCAGCGCGACTCGGCGCGGCCTTCGGCGACGTGATCCCTAGGTTTTGGAATTACTGGCTGCCATCTTCTTCATGCAAGTTGTTCATGCAAGCTCTTCGCGCAGGTTCTTCATGCAAGAAGCCATGCAACCAGGATGCCGGTCGCACTGTAACGTAGAAAAAGGACTTCGGGGTCCATTGAGCGTTGTTTTGGCCGCTCGTTCCGGAATGGACATGGCCGCCAGAGGGGCCGGCTGTCACGGGGGAGCTTCGAGGTGCGTCAAATTGCCGCACCTTTCATCGCAGCCCGCAGCTCTCTGTCTTCGGGTTCGAGAATCCGGAGCGTGGCGGCTCCCCCGCAGCCGATTTCCTTCAGCCGATTTCCTTCAGAACGGCGATCACCAGATCGGCGATCTGGTCGGCCTCTTCCGGGCTGGTACAGAGGGGCGGCGCGAGGGCGACGTTTTCCCACAGGGCACGCGCGATGAGGCCGCGGTCGTAGCAGCGGTGGCTCACCTCGGCCGGGTAGCTCATGGGCTCGCCGCCCACCGGCTCCTTGCCTCCCGGCTCGCAGCACTCGATGGCGACGAGCATTCCCACCCCGCGCACGTCGGCGACCTTGGGATGATCGGCGAGCTCCTCGGCGAGGCGCTTGCGCAGCTGCTCGCCGACGACCCGCGCGTTGGTGACGAGCCCTTCGCGTTCGACGATCTCGAGGTTCGCCAGAGCGGCCGCGCAGCAGCTCGGGTGGTTGTTATAGGTGAGTCCGACCATGAAGGGGACGCCCTCGGGCGTGTCGTCGCGCATGGCCGTGTAGACGCGATCGCTGATCGCGAGGCCGCCCAGGGGCAGGTAGCCGCTCGTCACGCCCTTCGCGAAGCACATGATGTCGGGGTGAATGTCCCAGTGCTCCATCCCGAACCAGCGCCCAGTGCGTCCAAAGCCGGTGACCACTTCGTCGAGGATGAGCAGGATGTCGTAGGCGCGGCAGATCTCCTGCAGCCGCTCGAAGTAGCCGTCGGGTGGAACGAGGATGCCGCCGGTGCCCATGACGGGCTCGACGATGATGGCCGCGATGGTGTCGGGCCCCTCGCGCTCGATGGTCTCCTCGACGGCCCCGGCGCACTCCAGGGAGCAGCGATCGGGGGTTTCGCCGAATTCGCAGCGGAAGCAGTAGGGCGCGGCGGTCTCGATGTGGTCGGAATCCGTGGAGGTGAAGATGTGATAGGCGGGAAGTCGCGTCGCGGAGCCCGCGGCCCGGGTGATCCCGTGGAAGGCATGGCGGCGAGAGATGATCTTGTTGCGGCCCGGCGCGCCGCGCACGGCCTGGTAGGCCCGGGCGACACGAAAGGCCGTCTCGTTGGCCTCCGAGCCCCCGCTCGTGAAGAGGAAGTGCCCCAGCTCGCGATCGGCCGGCAGCAGGCCCGCGATGCGCTCGGCCAGGCGAATGGCCGGCTCGGTGGAGAAGTCCCAGAAGGCCGGGTAGTAGGCCACCTCCTGCATCTGCCGGTGGACGGCGTCGGCGATCTCCCTGCGGCCGTGGCCCACGTTGATATTGAACAGACCCGAGAATCCGTCGATCACCCGCCGCCCGTCGCCCAGCTCGAGCCAGATCCCCTCGCCGCCGGTGACGATGCGGGCCCCCTTCTTCTCGTGGGTTCGGAACTCGCTGATGGGGTGGAGGACGTGCTCGCGGTCGAGATCCGTGAGGAGTCGAAGGTCGGGATGGGGCATGGACGGCCTCCTCGGGCGCTTGGAAGATCCGCCGGCCAGTCTACCTCAGGGCGCGGGACGCCCGCTCCGGATCACTCGCTTGCGATCACTCGCTTCCGGTCACTCGCTTCCGATCAATAGAACTGCTGGCACCACTTGCGCAGGACCGCGATGGGGCCGTCCCCGTCGCACAGCACCGGGTTCTCCCAGTAGGTCTTGGTCTCCCAGATGGGCATGTCTTCGCTGAACTGACGCGAGATCTCGCTCACGAAGGCGTTGCCCAGGCCCTGGGTCGCCTCTTCACTCTCGCGCTTCTTGACCATGAAAGAGAGGCGCTGGTGCACGTACTCTTCGTCGACGGGCGTGCCGGAGACCACCACCGTGGTGTCCACGATGCCCCGGAAGTGGGTCACCCCGAGGCCCATGCCGTAGGCGCTGATGTCGATGTCGCCGTGCTGTACGGCCTCGCCCTCGCCGATGGGGTAGCTGAGCCTGGCGCGCAGGATGTGGCCCTCGGTCCAGGCCTCCGCCTCGGGCAGCTCCGCGGTCCGGTGCACGTAGCGGAAGTGGGCGGGGTCGACGGAGTTCTCGGCCAGCTCCTGGTTGCGGCTGCGCACCGTCCACTCCTTGCGGAAGTAGTCGGTCCAGGCGTCGTCCCCCACCTCGGAGACCTCCGGAAGCTCCCAGCTGGGCGCCTCACCCTCCTTGTGCCACCAGGCCATGATGAGGCCGTTCTTCTCCACGACGGGAATAGCGCCGACCTTGGCCCTGGGCGGGATTCGCTTGGCGTAGGGGATCTTCTGGCACTGTCCCTTTCCGTCGAACTCCCAATGATGAAAGGGACAGCGCAGGTGGTCGCCCACGACCTCGCCGCCCACGCCGAGATGCGCGCCCAGATGGGGGCAGTAGGCTTCCAGGAGCGCCGCCTCGCCGCTCTCACCGCGGAAGAGCACCCAGTCCCGGTCGAAGTAGCGGAGCTGCTTGATCTCACCGGCCTGAAGCTCGTCGCAATAGGCCACCTGGAACCAGCCGTTGGGCAGCGGAAAGGTGAAGTTCCGTTTCGCTGCGCGTGCCGTCGCGAAGTTGCTCTGGGGCTCCGACGCCATGGACGCTCTCCTCCCGATCTCTCGGCCTCTGGGCCTCGCACGAGAAGATTCACGAGAGTTGACGATCCGTCAACTTCTTCTCTCTCCTTCTAACTCCCTCTACTCCCTCTACTCCCTCGCCCGCCACCCCTGGGGCGGGGCCGCCGCCGGGCACCGGCAGCGCCATGCTTTGCCCGCTAGAATTACATTGTGACTGTCCCTCAGTGGCAGATCAGGGGTAGGCCCTCGGTAGCAGCGGTGGAGAGCGTTCCCAACGCGGTGCTTTGTAGGCGAGCCCCTTCGCAAGGCGCTCCACCTCCGGCAAGTCTTCGAATCGATTGCCCGACATCGATCGCCGGACATCGAAAGCCCAGCATCAAGAGCCCAGCATCGAAAGCACAAGATCGCGGACGCGAGATCCCGGTGGCCACTTACCCGAGGACGCGGAAGATCTTTACTCTCGTTCAACAGACTCACGGCATGGAGGATGAACGGTGCAGATTCACTGGTGCCACACGGATTGGTTGAAGGACGAGGAGCGGGCCGAGATCGAGGAGCGCATCGAGGCGCTTGCGGCCGAGGGACACGGGGATCTCCTCGACGTTCGAATTGTCGGTAAGCCGACCCAGCACCATCGCAGCGGCGGGCACGAGGTCCGCATCACCTGCGACGCCCGCGGCCGAGAGATCGTGGTGGCTCGAGAGGGCGATCAGCTCGGGCAGGCGCTGCACGATGCCCTCGACGCCTTCAAGCTCCAGGTGCGCAACCTGCGCAAGCGAAGGCGCGACCACGGTCCGGCGGCGCGCTCCGCGGCCCGCAATCGCGCGGCGGAAGGAGCTGCCTGAGGGGGTCGTGAGCTCGGTAAGCGAGGAAGAGCCGGCGGATCCGCTGCAGCGATTCGCCGCAGCGCTCCAGGCCGGCAAGCCGCCTCCGCTGCGGGGGGAGCGCTTCCTGCGCACGAGCCTGCGCACCCTGCACATCCTGGCCTTCGGCGTCTACTTCGGAGGGCACGTCTACGGGGTCGAGCCGGAGCGCCTGATCTACGGCCTGGCGGCCGTCGTCTCGAGCGGGGGGGCCTTCGCGGCCTTCGAGATCTGGCGCGCACCGGTCTGGCTGCTGCAGCTGCGCGGCACCGTCACCTTTCTCAAGATCCTGCTTCTGCTGTGCATCGGACTCTTCTGGGAGGGCCGGATCCCGCTCATGATCCTCATCACGGTGGGTGCCGTGGTGAGCTCGCACATGCCGGCCCGCTACCGCTACTATTCGCCCTTCCTCGGCCGCGTCCTCGACGAAGGGCACAAGGGCTGAGGCCGGGGATCTGGACGATTCCGCTGTAGGACACGACAGGACACGACAAGACACGCCAGGGCGAGACAGGGAGAGCGCATGAGTTGGGCGGCGACGCAGCACGAGCTGGAGCAGTACGAAAGGGACGGCTACTTCGCGCGTGAGGCGGTCTTCTCCGAGGCGGAGCTGGAGCCCCTGCACGAGGCCGTCGAGGGAGTGCACCGTGCAGTCGAGACCGAGGCGGCGCGGGGCGGAGCGCCCGAGGCCGAGCGCGTCGACGGCAAGCGTTACCAGAAGCTGCTCGATTCCAGTGTGCAGTGGGAATGGCGCGAGGGCGTGCAGGAGATCCGCTCCATGGAGCCCTACCACCACCTCGACCCGCGTCTCGACGCCCTCTCCGATGACTCGCGCCTGTGGGAGGCGACCCGTCCCATCGTCGGCTCTCACGAGGTGAGCCTCTTCAGCGACAAGCTCAACTTCAAGCGCCCGGGCGGCGCGCCATTCCCCTGGCACCAGGACAGCCCCTATTGGAATTTCGGTTGCGATCACGTCGACCGGCTGGTCAGCATTCTCGTCACCCTGGACGCGGCCAGCGTGGAAAACGGCTGCCTGTGGGTGATCCCGGGGAGTCACAAGAGCGGGGCCATTCCCTGCTACCAGGATCGCGGCGTGCAGGGGCGCTTGTACACCGACGTCGAGCGCTACGGAGGAGCGGATCCCGTGCCCCTCGCGGTGCCGGCCGGCTCGGTGGTGTTCTTCCACGGCGACATCATCCACGGCTCCCAGAGCAACCGGACCGAAGAGTGCCGGCGCGCTCTCGTGCTCACCTATCAGCCGGCCGGGCTGCCTCGCTGGCAACACGAAGACGTGCGCGCGATCCCGGCTTCGGCGGACTGAAGCTCGCCGAAGCGGGCAGATCGCCCATCGCGCCTTCCACCGCCCCTTCCGCCGGGTGCCTTGTCGCCGCCCGGGGGGTCTGTGGATCCCCCCGAGCTCCTCTGCTACTCGGAGCATTGGAGGCAAGAAGTCACTTGGAGCTCGATCTCGACCACCTCGAAAAGCTGATCCCCCGCTACGACGTGGCCGGCCCGCGCTACACCAGCTACCCCACTGCCCCCGTCTGGAAGGAAGACTTCGGCGACGAGGCCTACGGTCGCGCCCTCGAGCAGGTGGCGCCGGGCGCCGATCTCTCCCTCTACGTCCACGTCCCCTTCTGCGAGAGCCTCTGCCACTACTGCGCCTGCAACAAGGTCATCACCCGCAAGGCCGAGCTCCCGGTCCGCTACCTCGAGGTGATCGCGCGGGAGATCGAGGCCACCCGGCAGCGCTTGCGCGGCGATCCCCGGGCGGTCGAGCTCCACTGGGGCGGCGGAACGCCGACCCACCTCACGCCCGAGCAGATCCGCACCCTCTTCGACGCCATCACCTCTGCCATCCCCTTGCACGACGACGCGGAGGTCTCCATCGAGGTCGATCCCCGTGTGACTACGGTCGATCACATGGACGTGCTTGCGGAGTGCGGCTTCAACCGCATCTCCCTGGGCGTGCAGGACTTCGACGCGCGCGTGCAGGAGTCGGTGCATCGCGTCCAGCCCGTCGATCAAGTCGAGAAGCTCGTAGTGAACTCCCGCGAGCGCGGCTTTCGCAGCATCAACTTCGATCTCATCTACGGTCTTCCCTACCAGACCGAGGACTCCTTCTCCCGCACCCTGGACACGGTGCTCGATCTCGCACCCGATCGCATCGCGCTCTATTCCTACGCTCACGTGACCTGGGTCGCGAAGCAGCAGCGCAGCTTCGAGCGCTCGGATCTGCCCGAGCCGGCCCGCAAGCTGCGCATCATGCTCATGGCAATCCGCCGCTTCCTCGAGGCGGGCTACGTCTACATCGGGATGGATCATTTCGCCCGGCCGGAGGACGACCTCTCCCGGGCGCTGGCCGACGGCCGGCTCTACCGCAACTTCATGGGTTACACGATTCGCGCCGGCGGCGAGCTCGTCGGCTTCGGGCCCAGTGCCATCAGCGAGCTCGAGGACAGCTACGCCCAATCCCAGCGAGGCCTCGGAGAGTGGGAGCAGGCGGTCGAGGAGCGGGGCCTCGCAACCCTGCGCGGCCACCGCCTGAGCGCCGACGATCTCGCCCGGCGTTGGGTGATCCAGAGCATCATGTGCCAGGGCGTCGTCGAGGCCTCGGTCTACGAGGCCCGCTTCGGCGAGCCCTTTGCCAAGCGCTATGCGAAGGAGATCCAGCGCCTGGCCCCCATGGCGGAGGACGGGCTGATCGTCGTCGAGGCGGACGGAAGCCTGCGCGTGACCTCCGATGGCCGACTGCTGGTGCGCAACGCCGCCATGGCCTTCGACGCCTACCTCGAGCAGCAGACCCGCGGTGACAAGCCTCTTTTTAGTAAGACGGTCTAGCCAGCTCAGCAAGACGGTCTAGCCAGCTTAGTAAGACGGTCTAGCCAGCTCAGCAAGGCGGTCTAGCCAGCTCGGCACCTGGGGCAGATCGGGGCACAATGGTGCGTGGGTCGGGCTTCGGGCGAGGCGAGGTGTCTCACCCTTTGGCTGCTGAATCCGCGTAGCGGGGCGGGAATCCTGGACCGGTTCTTGCGTATCCTCTGCCTGCAGTGGCGAAGGGGAGGGGCGCGCAGCGAGGGTGTGATCTTCTGTTCAGAAAAGAACTCTGACGTACGATATCCTTACTATCGAAACTGTCGGACAAGAGCCCGGTCCTCAGACCCCCCCGTCTCCGCTGTTCGGAGGGCTCGGCCGTTCGGACTGACATATTCGGCCCCGGAAGATCCTTTGACACCGGGGCCTGACGTATGTCAGTAATGAGAATGAACGGGGAGACGGCATGGGGTCCATAGTCGAGGGATTGACGGGTCTTTTTGATTTTCGGCGTGGCTTCGGCTGCGGCGGAGTGAAGGACGCCGCGCGCGGGGTCAGGAAGCGCTTGAGCGGTGTTGCGGGCCGCGTCGGCAAGGGCGCCCAGATCGCAGTCCGGGTGGGCATCGCCCCGATCGTGGTGGGGCTGCGCATGCTGAACCGCTCGGCCGAGCCCACCGCCCCGGGCGTGCCGCCCGCGGAGTACTCGGTGGGCACCGTCTGGAAGGAGCTCCTCGACGAGTTCTTCTTCGCCTCGGAGCTCGCGACCGCGACACTGGTCTCCCTCTCCGAGTACGGTCGCGTGGGACAGGAGATGGCCGACGCCGTCGAGCTCTTCGAAGAGCGCGGCTGGCTGAAGGACCCCGTCGCCTACCACGAAGACCCGCCGCCCGCGGCGAACGTGCTCCTCGATCACACGGGCACCTTCCGCGGCTCCTATCATCACCTGCGCTTCGAGAGCGGCTACCTTCCCCACGCCGGCGAGCCGGGCTTCGACCGATGGAACAGCTACCGGCCCAACCAGACCGCTCACGCGTGGGTTCTCGAGCATCCGGGACCGCCGCGTCCCTGGCTGGTCTGCGTCCCCGGCTACCGCATGGGGCGACCCGCCATCGATTTCACGGGCTTTCGCGCCCACTGGCTCCACCGCGAGTTCGGCCTCAACATCGCGATTCCCGTCATTCCCCTCCACGGCCCCCGCTCCGTGGGGAATCGCACCGGAGACGGCTTCCTCTCGGGCGACTTCCTCGACACCATTCACGCCCAGACCCAGGCGGTGTGGGACATTCGTCGCCTGATCGGATGGCTGCGGGACGGGCGCGGCGCGCCGCGGGTGGGGAGCTACGGCGTCTCCCTGGGAGGCTACACGGTCGCGCTCCTTGGGGCGCTGCAGGGGGACCTCGACTGCCTGATCGCGGGAATCCCGGCTACGGATTTCGTGCGCCTCGTGCGCGGCCACCTGCCCGACATCCTGTTGAAGGGCGCCGACCGCATTGGCTTCGGCTTCGACTCCATCGAGCAGATCTTCAAGGTCATCTCCCCTCTCGCGTTGCCGCCGCTGGTGCCCCGGGATCGCTGCTTCCTCTACGCGGGACGCTCGGATCGCTTGACTCCGCCCCAGCAGGCCCGCGACCTGTGGGAGCATTGGGAGCGGCCTAGCATCCAGTGGTACGATGGCGGCCACGTCTCCTTCCTGTGGGAGCAGAAGATCGAGACCATGTTGCGCGAGGCTTTGGGTTCCACGGGTCTGATCGTGCCCAAGGCTGACGCGAGCCCTTCCTGACGCCCGCCGACTTGCTCTGATCTCGGGGCCTGGCTCAGGGCTTGGCTCAGGGCCTGGCTCGGGGAATGGCTCAGGGCGAGCGCACCGGTCGGCCCGCCCGGATCTCGGCCAGGTTCTGCTCGAAGCCCGCGATCTGCTCGGACGACAGCTTCTTCTGCTTGCTTGCCAGGCGTACGGCCTTCTCGGCGGTCGCCGCGGCCGCCTCGAAGTCCCCGGCCTCCGCCTGGGCGGCCGCCAGGGTGTCCAGGTGGGAAGGGTCGGTCTCCACGTCGGAGAGCGACAAGGCCCGATTCGCCTGGGCGACGGCCTTCTCCCCGTCGCGCAGCGAGTCCTCGGGAAGCGTCGCCAGCGCCCAGGCGTAGGTATTCGCATTCCAGATCGAGTCGGGGCACTCTCGCACGGCGCCCTCCAGCATCCGCACTTCTTCTGCGTAGCGCTTTCGGGTGTGAAAGAAGAGGTAGAGGGACAGTCGCGAGCTCTCGTCGCAGGGCGTGAGCAGCAGGGCGGCGGTCATGACCTCGGCCGCTTCCTCCTCGCGCCCGGCCTCCGTGAGGGCATCCGCGAGCTTGCGATAGGTTCCCGACTGAGCCGAGGCGGGCTCCACCTCGGCTCTGAACTGCTCCATGGCGAGGTCCAGCTCCCCGGCGCCGACGAGTGCCTGGAGGTGGATGCTGCGCACCACGTCGCTTTCGGGGTTCGACTCGAGCAGGGCTCGCGTCTCGGACAGGGCCAGGTCGAAGCGCTTGCCTCTGAGCTGACCGTAGACCCTGGCGATGCGTCCCACCTCGTCGGTCTTCGCAGTGGGGTCTGGACCCGAGACGTCGAACCAGTCGATCTCCTTCGCCACCGGGGCAGCCGCTCCCCCGCCCACGTAGCCCAGGGCGATGAGCTGATCCTGGGTCTCGGAATCCAGCACGACCGTCGAATCTGCTGGCGCGGGCGGCGCCTGCTCGATCAGCTCGCGCAGGCCGGAGCGCATCTCGGCGAGCCTCTCGGGCTCGCGGCTCGCGAGATTCACCAACTCCTTCGGGTCCGCTTCCACGTCGTAGAGCTCGGGATTGACCTTGTGGATGTACTTCCAACGCCCCTTTCGAAACATCCGCAGCGGGGGCATGCCGAAAGTCCGATGATGCTCGATGGATTCCCCGTAGGCCGCCAGATCGAGCCCCGCCTGCTCGCCTGTGAGAAGCGGTCGCAGGGAGACGCCCTGGACATTCTCCAAGGGAGGCAGGCCCAGCAGATCGAGGGCGGTGGGGGCGACATCGGCGCTGCGCACCAGCGACGAGATGCGCAGGCCCGGGCGCAGCAGCCGCGTTCCCCAGAAGACGAGGGGGACGTGCATGGTCGAGTCATAGACGAAGTAGCTGTGGGTGTCCTCGTCGTGATCTCCGTGACCCTCGCCGTGGTCGCTGGTGACGATCACGAGGGTACGATCCTTGAGTCCCAGGTCGATGAGGACCTGGATCACACGTCCGATCTCCGCGTCGGCGGACGCGACCTCGGCGAGGTAGGGCTCGCCGGGGAGCTTTGCGTTGAAGACCGGGGGCGCGTAGTAGGGGTGGTGGGGATCGAAGTAGTGCAGCCACAGAAAAAAAGGACGATCGCGATTGCTGCGAATGAAGCTCATGCCGTAGCGGCTGATGTCCGCTCCCGTGCGAATCGGTCGCTCGATCTCGTCTCCGATCTGCTTTCCGGTCTCGTCCGCATAGATGATGCGTTTGAGCTGCACGCCTTCGCTGTCGGGCCCGCGGTAGGAATCGAAACCCTGGGCGACCTGGGTGGATTCACGCATGACCCGCGCCGCGACCTGCGCTTCGGTCCGGTAGCCCGCGTCGCGCAAGACCTCGGCCAGGGTGCGGTTCTCCTTGGCGAGGATGTAGCCGGCGTTCGCGCGCGCGCCGTGGGCGTAGGGCAGCTTGCCGGTGAAGAGGGTCGAATGGGAGGGCAGGGTGCTGGGGCTCGCCGAGATGGCCTGCTCGAAGAGGACACCGTGGCGAGCCAGGCGGTCGAAATTGGGCGAGCTCTCGAGGGGCTGCCCGTAGCTCCCCAGGGCGTCCGCCCGCGTGGTGTCCACGGTGATGAGAACCAGGTTCAGGGGCCGCGGCTCCTCGGGTGGGGCCAGCTGGGCGCGCGACGTCGGGGGGGCGGCCGGGGCAACCCTTTCCTGCTCGGCTTCGCAGCCGATGCCCGTCGCCAGAAAGCCCGTCGCGGGAAGGAGGAGTAGCAGCAGTCGCTTCGGGATCGGTCGATTCATGGCCTCGCAGGGTGGAACAGTCGTGCGCGTTCGTCCAGCGGCGCGGCGGGCCGCGGCTCAGTCGATGGGAACCGGGTCGTCCCGCTTGTGGCGGGTGAGCACGCCCTCGTACTCTTCGCGCTCGTCGTAGGCCTGCCAGCCCACCGCGAAGCCCCGCTTCTCGGCGAGCTTGCGCGCTGCCAGATAGACCTCGAAGCTGTCGCTCCAGACGTGGAACTGGAGGAAACGTCCTCTCGGGCTCACGCTGCGCAGGGTCTGGCGGAAGCGCGACTCGGGGTGCTCGATCCAGCCCGCGCTCTCCCCGGACTCCGCGTCCCGCCAGCTCAGCCGCGCCGCGAGGCCGTAGACGCCGCGGTCGAAGACGCTCCAGCGGAAGTCCGCATCGCCCACCAGTCTGGAGCCGAAGTCGCGAACGATCTGCGCCAGCTCGGCGGGGCGCGGCGTCCGGCTGCCGAAGCCCCGCGGCAGGGCCTCGTTCATGACGTCCAGCAGACCCTCCATGTCCACGGGAATGACCCGGCCGTAGCGGCAGAAGAGCACGTACTCCACCGCGCCGGGTGGCGCGGGCCGCGGGTCGGGCATTCGCACTTCGAAGGGGCCCCGGGAGCGTTCCTCGGCGGCCTGGCGCAGACGCAGGCGCCGGGCCGCGAGCGCCTCGCGCTGCTGCGAGACCTCCCCTTCCAGGCCGAGGAGCGCATCGCGGTCGCCGGCGACGGAGGAGACGAGGAGGCTCTCCTGTGCCTGGCGGGTCTCACGCGCGATGTCGTGGCTTTCGAGCCGGCTCAGGTGCTCGCGTAGCGCGGCGCTCTGGCCGGGTGCCCGGGACGCGGTGGGCTCGAGGCGCTGCCAGCGCCGCTCGAGCTCCTCGAGCTGGCTGACGAGGCTGCGCTTCTCCTGCTCCCGGCTCCGCTCTTCAGCGATCGAGGCGGCGTCGCTGCTCTCGAGGAATCGGATTCGCTTCACCGCCTGGCCAACCGTGATCTGGGTGACCGCCATGACGACGATCAGGATTCCCACCACGTTCGCCATGGTGTCGAGGAGAGAGTCCAGGTTCTGGTTGGTGGAATCGCCACGGCCGCGCATGAATTTCTCGATCCTCCCAGCGCCTCGGTCTCAGAGACGGTTAGAGACGGCTAGAGACGGCTGAAGTCGACCTCTCCCCAGCCCGGGATGGGGAGCTTGGCGTTTCGGATGTAGAGCTCCTCGGCCATTTTCACCGCGCGCTTGTAGGTATCGACGCCGCTCGGCCGGATCAGGAAGATCACCGTCCCGTAGCGAACGGTGCGGATCTTCTGCAGATACATCTTGAAGCGACCTCCCTGCACGAGATCTCCCATGGCCAGGTAGTCGCTCCAGCGGCCGTCCCGCAGCTGCACCCGCAAGCCGTCGGCGCTGCACTCCACGAAGAAGGGCGCCAGCTTCTGCCCGATGCCCAGGGGAAGCAGCTCGATGGGGGCCAGACTCGAGTCGTCCTCGACTTCCACGAGCTCGGCGTCGGCGTCCTCTACGGCTTCGAGCAGCTCTGCGAGCTGGGCCTCGAGGGCCGCGAGCTGCGCGACCAGACTATCGGCTTCGATGCGGCGGTCCACGGCGCGGGAAAGATCGCCGCCCCGGGTCTCGGGTGCGATCCCGAAGGCCTGCAGCTGTACGCGCAATGCGTCGAGCTCCTCCTGCTCGCTCCGGGCTCCGGCGATGCGCGCCTCGAGCGCGCTGATCTGCGCCGCGAGCTCCCGCGCGCGCTCCGCATCGCGAGCCGCCCTGGCGCTGCGGGCTGCCAGCTCTTCCTCGAAGGCCTGCTCCGAGCGGGTGCTCGCCGCCACTTCGCCCAGGCCTAGGGCGGAGATCATCAGGGTGAGGGTCCCGATCACACAGGCGAGGACGCTGAGGAAGGGAAAGAGCGAGGCCGTCAGGCCCGATCTGCGGCGCCTGCGCCTCACGGCTTGCGCAGCCGCGGCTCGAGCGGGGTTACATCGTCCGCTTCTGCTTTGCGTTCGCCAGCCAGGCGGCGCTCGAGCCTTCCCGCATTGTCCGAGAGCCGCGACAGCTCGGTGTCGAGGCTGCGCAGGCTTGCGCTCGCACGCTCGCCGAGCACCGCAAGGGACTCGAGCACGCGCCTCGCTCCCTCGTCTCCTGTGTCTCTTGCGTCCTGGCCGCCCGCGGCGGTGCCCCCGTCGTCGAGGCGCCGCACCAGGTGCTCGTCGCAGTAGTGCTCGCACTCGGAGAGGAAGTCCTCTTCGGCCTTCTGCAGCGTGCTCGTCGGCAGCATGATCACGATGCTCATGACGAGGGCGAGGAGCGTGGTGTCGAAGGCGACTCCCAGGCCGGTCGTGACCGCGCCGATGGAGTACTTCATCACGTCGAGATCCACCGCCGAGGCGACCGAGTCCGAGAAGCCACTCACAGACTGCCCGATGCCCATGACAGTTCCAATGAAGCCGAGGATGGGGATTGCCCAGACGAAGACCCGGAGCATGGTGTAGCTGGACTCGACGGCGTCCGAGTCGATCTGGGCCTGGTTGTTGATCTGGGTCACCACTGCGGAGACGTCCTGGCGGGCACTGAAATGGCGCAGGGCGCGTAGCACCCGATCCAACAGGAGGTTGCTTCCGTAGGCCTTGCCCAGGTCGCGCAGATAGCTGGCGAAGACCCTCGCGTCGGCGGGTGTGATCCGCTCGGCAAAGGACGCCGGGACCAGGTCGAGATCGAGGACGCGCAGCTGCTGGTTGAGGCGGCGGTACTTGATGGTCAGGATCACCACCGACCACATGGAGAGGAGGGTGATGACGTAGGGCACCCAGCCGCGTGCGCCGAAGAGCTCGCCGAAGTAGGTCGCACTCAGGGGGCGCACGGCCGCCGCGTAGAAGAGCACGGTGAGGACGAGGGCCACCAGGCCGCTCGAGATCAGGCCCACGTCGGTGGGAGTGTGGCTCGCCCGGCGGGGGCGGAAATCGAGCAGCGAACGCCTGGAAGCCCGTGGCTCGCGTTGAGCCGGCCGGGGGGCGGCGTCGAGGGGGGCCTCGGCGGGGTCGTCCGGATCGGCGGCGCGAGTGGGTTCCCAGCCGGGTAGGGCGAAGGAGCGGCCGCAGTGCACGCAGTCGACCACTTCGCCGTCCTCGTGGCCGGCGAAGGAGAGCTCCCGATCGCAGTGCGGGCATTGCGGCGACGACATGGAAACGAATCCTCCGTGCCTTCGGGGTCCCGGCGATGCGCTCCTGGCATGGCCCCGACGGCAGGCGCCCATTCTACCGCCGTCGACCCGGCGCGCGCATGTCGGCGCAGCCGCCCCGGCAAATCTCCGATTTGCCCGCCGAGCGGCGCAGCCGCGACAGCTCCGGCAAATCCAAATCTCCGATTTGCCCGCCGAGCGGCGCAGCCGCGACAGCTCCGGCAAATCTCCGATTTGCCCGCCGAGCGGCGCAGCCGCGACAGCTCCGGCAAATCTCCGATTTGCCCGCTACCGTGAATCACACGGAGAGGGGACGGTGGGAGAGCTTCAGGCGATGGATCGCGAGGGCGCACTTCGGGTTCTCGGACTCGACGAGTCTGCGACCGAGGCCGAGCGGGTCGCGGCCTACTGGCGGGTTCGCGCCCACGTGGAGACGCGCCTCGAAGAGGCGGCTGACGCCGGGCTGCGAGACCGTCGGCGCACGGAGCTCGACGATCTGCAGCGCGCCGTGGCCCTTCTGGCCGGGGAGCGAGTGCCCGACGGTCCGGCTGGATCCGGCTCCGGTTCCGGCTCTGTCTCCGGCTCTGTCTCCGGCTCTGTCTCCGGCTCTGGATTGGCGCTCCCAGTCCCGCCGGCGCGCTGGCTGATGGCATGGAGCGTCCTCGCGACGGCACTGGTCGGGGCGTTGGTAGTGGCGCTGCTCTATGTCTTGGCTGGTGGCGATTCACCGGCCGTGGACGGGCAGGGCGCCGCTCGCTGGGAGGGCGCGACGATTCCTGCCGAGTCCCTGGCTGGGGCCGGGACGGACGCTGCTGGCCAGCTGTCGTCGGCGCTCAGCGTGACGGCGGATCTCTCGGGGGCGCGGCTCGCGGTGGAGGTCCTGGGCACCGGGGACGAGGTCGCCGAGGGGCCGGCAGATGGAACACGGCTCGCGCTGCAGCCCGGCGAGTACCGCCTGCGCGTCGAGCACCCCGACTGCGGCGATCCCTGGACGAGCGAGATCTCCCTCGTGGCCGGCGAGTCCCGCGGACTCCTGGCCAAGGTCTGCAGCGATCTTGGCTGGCTCGTAGTGCACTCCAACGTGAGCGGAGACCGCTTGGAAATCGACGGTGAGTCCGTCGGCGCCACAGGCGCGGATCGCCACGCTCTGGCGATCGGCGAACACCAGGTGCGCGTGACCAGCGAAGGCTATGTCCCCTGGGAGGGGTTCATCTCGCTGCTGCCCGCGAAGGAGCTGACCTTGCGTGCGATCCTGCAGCCCGACTCGGCGGGCCAGGGGGCGGGCAAGGAAGCGGGCGAAGAAGCGGGCAGGGAGGCGGGCAAAGAAGCGGCCGCCCGCGAGCAGCAGAGCGCTGCCGCCCAGGGCGGGTCCACCGCCGCGGGACGCGACCCTACGTATCGGCCCACGGCTCCCCCCGAGTGGCTCGAGCGCGCGACCCACTACCTGCTCTCTCGTTACGATTTCGATCGCTCCGGCTCCCTCGACAGCGTCGAGGAGGTCGAGGCCATTCCTTGCAACGACTGGCTCGCCTTCGAACGCTCCCTCGATGCCAGCCGCCTCGGGGTGCCCCTCACGCGCCTCTACGGCTTCGACGGCGGCGACTGGGTCGAGGGCGCCTTCGGGATCGAGGGAGGCTTGCGTCACGCTGCCTATCTCCACATGAAAGAGTGCGGTCTTCGCTGAGAGCTTGACCGGCGTCCCGAGGCGTGGACCATTGCCTGCGGACTCGGGGGGGAGCCATGGCGAAGAAGACTTCGGCCAAGAAAAAGGCTTCGGCCAGGAAGAAGGCGTCGGCCAAGAAGAAGACGTCGGCCAAGAAGAAGGCGTCGGCCAGGAAGAAGACGTCGGCCAAGAAGAAGGCCGCAGCAAAGAAGGCCGCCCCCCGACTCACCGCCACGGACCTCGCGCGCAAGCAGCGGGACATCTCGATCTCCGAGTTCTTCGCCAAGAACCGCCATCTGCTCGGCTTCGACAATCCTTCCAAGGCGCTGCTCACCACGGTGAAGGAGGGGGTCGACAACTCCCTCGACGCCTGCGAGGAGGCGAGCATCGTGCCCGACATCCGGGTCGAGATTGCCCAGCGGGAAGAGACGCGCTTCGTGATCGCCATCGAGGACAACGGCCCGGGCATCGTGCGCGCCCAGGTGCCAAAGATCTTCGGCCGCCTGCTCTACGGCTCGAAGTTCCATCGCCTGCGCCAGAGCCGGGGCCAGCAGGGCATCGGGATCAGCGCGGCTGGGATGTACGGCCTGCTCACCACCGGCAAGCCCGTGCGGATCACGACCCGGACCGGGAAGAAGAAGGCGGCCCACCGCTTCGAGCTGATCATCGACACCCAGAAGAACGAGCCCCGGGTCAGCGTGGACGACGTGGTGGAGTGGTCGCCCCAGCACGGCACCCGGGTCGAGATCGAGCTCGAGGGGAACTACCGGGGCGGTCAGCACTCGGTGGATGCCTATATCCGGCAGATCTCCCTGGCGAACCCCCACGCCCAGATCACCTACGTGCCGCCCAAAGCCGAGGAGCACGGAGACGAACACGTCTTTCCCCGGGTAAGCAAGGAGCTGCCGCCTCAGACCGCCGAGATCAAGCCCCACCCCTACGGCGTCGAGCTCGGCGTGCTGATGCAGATGCTGCGGGACACCAAGGCGCGCAACGTGCGCACCTGCCTTCAAGGCGACTTCGCACGGGTCTCCTCGCGCACCGCCAAGGAAATCTGCGAGCGCGCCAAGGTGCCCGACACCCGGCGGCCCCGGGAGATCACCCGCGACGAGGCCGACCGGATTCACAAGTCGATCCAACAGACCCGGATCATGAACCCTGCCACCGACTGCATCGCGCCCATCGGCGAGGAGCTGATCGAGAACGCCCTGCGCGCCGAGGTCGAGGCGGACTACTTCGCCTCGGTCACCCGGCGCCCGGCCGTCTACCGCGGGAACCCCTTCCTGGTGGAGGTCGGGCTCGCCTACGGCGGCTCGATGTCTGCCGAGCAGCCCATCACCCTCTATCGCTACGCGAACCGCGTGCCCCTGCAGTACCAGCAGGGCGCCTGCGCGATCACCAAGGCCGTGATCGGAACCGATTGGAAGTCCTATCAGTTCCAGCAGCCCCGGGGCGCGCTGCCGGTGGGGCCGGCGCTGCTCATGGTCCACATCGCCAGCGTGTGGGTGCCCTTTACCTCCGAGAGCAAGGAGGCCATCGCCCACTATCCCGAGATCGTGAAGGAGATCCGCCTGGGCCTGCAGGAGTGCGGGCGGCAGGTGGCGACCCACATCCGCAAGCGGCGGCGAGAGGCCGACGAGGCGAAGAAGCGCGCCTACATCGAGCGCTACATCCCCCAGGTGGCCGTCGGCCTCGAGAAGATCCTGGGACTCAGTGAGAAGCAGCGCGACGCCGTGGTGGACAACCTGACCGACGTGCTGGAGCGCAGCCGCAAGCTCTGACGGCCTGCCGAAGGCAGGCTCTCAGCCTTGCACTGCGAGGGAGAAGGCGAATTGGCCGCACGAAAGAAGAAGAGCGCTGGAAAAAAGAAGGCGCCCGCCAGGAAGAGCGCGGCGAAGAAGAAGACCGCGCCCAGGAAGAAGGCCGCTGCGAAGAAGAGCGCCGCTGCCAAGAAAAGTGCCGCTGCGAAGAAGAGTGCCGCTGCGAAGAAAAGAGCCGCTGCGAAGAAGAAGGCCCCCGCGCGGAAGCTCGAGGACAAGTCCGACCGTCTCACCGTGAAGCTCATCCGCGACAGCGCGCTCGACGTCCATCAGCACATCCTGCGTCGGGCCAAGCCCGATCTCGAGTTCCCGGTGCGCTCCCTCGGAAACGTCTCCTACTCGCGCAAGAAGGGCTACTTCGAGATCGGCCGGCAGAAGAAGACCCGTACCCTCACCGTCAATACCGTGAAGAGCTTCGCCCAGACCCTGCGCATGATGGGTCTCTCCAAGGAGCTCGTCGAAGCCAACGACTTCGCGACCAAGCGAGACGCCTACTACCAGAGCAAGAACTGGGACGCGGCCAAGTTCGACGAGCAGAGCGAGTCCGATACGGTGATGGACGACATCGAGGCCATGTTCTCGGTGAACCGCGTCTCCCGGGAGCAGCTGCGCTTCGTCCCCGACGAGCACGGGGGCGCCGTGGCGGGGCGCCTGGTGGTCCTCGACCCCGATCGAGAGACCGGCGCGGTGGAGCGTATCGACTGCACCCGCTTCGGCTCGGGCGCCTACACGATCCCCTCCTCGGTGGAGCAGCTCTCCTTCGAGACCGACGCCAAGTTCGTTCTCGCCATCGAGACGGGCGGCATCTTCCAGCGCCTCCAGAGCCACAAGTTCTGGCAGAGCCATAACTGCATCCTGGTCTCCCTGGCGGGTGTGCCGGCCCGGGCGACCCGACGCTTCATCCGCAAGCTCTCCGACGAGTGCCATCTGCCCGTCTACGCCTTCGTGGACTGCGACCCCTACGGCATCTCCAACATCTACCGCACCCTCAAGGTGGGTTCCGGCAACGCCGCGCATCTCTCCCAGTTCTTCTGCGTCCCCCAGGCGAGCTTTCTGGGCGTGACACCCCAGGACATCGTCGATTACCGCTTGCCCACCCATCCCCTGCAAGAGGTCGACGTCAAGCGCGCGAAGGACGCCCTCAAGAACGACCCCTTCTTCAAGGCCCACCCGGTCTGGCAGAAGGCCATCGAGCAGCTCCTGAAGATGGGTGTACGCGCCGAGCAGCAGGCCCTGGCGATGTGGGGACTCAACTATGTGATCGAGGAGTACCTGCCCGCGAAGCTCGCGAACACCAAGGCCTTCTTGCCTTAGTACCTGTCTTGGTACCTGTCTTGGCACCTGTCTTGGTACGTGCGCTTGGCAGCCTGCTGGCGCCAGGACGCTACTCGAGGCTCTCCAGGAGCTCTCGCGCTTTCGCGGCGTCGCCGAACTGCGCCGGCTCGTCGAGAGCGCGATGCAGGTTGACCTTCGCGCTGGCGTTGTTGCCGAGCGCGTGCTCGATCACCGCCAGGTGATAGAAGCGCGTCGGGGTGACGGGCTTCACCTGCACCGCGCGGCGCGCGAGGACGAGGGCGTCTTCGGGGTTGCCTTTCAGGTAGACGATCCAGGCGAGGGTGTCGAGAACGCTGCCGTTGTCGGGTGCGAGACGGTCAGCTTCCCGTGCGTGTTCGAGGGCACGCTCGAGGTCTTTGCCCTGGCGGGCCAGGGCCCAGGCCAGCTGACTGTGGGCGAGGTAGTTGTGCGGCTCGGCCGCGATCGCGCGCTCATAGGCCGTGATCGCATCATCGAGGCGGCCCACGTAGTCCAGCGCGACGCCGAGCTTGATCTCCGAGATGGCTCCCGGCTGCGCGACGCGCAGCCGTTCGTAGTAGCCGAGCGCGGCTTCGGTGTCTCCCGTGGCCATGCCGATGTCCGCGAGCGCGTGCAGGACGGCGACGAATCCCGGCGCCGATGCGAGCGAGGTCTCCAGCGCCTTGCGTGCGCGCTCGCGCTGCTTCATGGCGAGCTCGTGCTGGGCGAGCCAGTAGTTCGAGAGGACCGAGCGGGGCGCAGCCTTCACGGCGAGCGCGAGCTCCTGGCCGGCGGCCTGGTGGAGATCGGCGAGGTGGTACAGCGCGCCGAGCGCCAGAAGGGGGAACTCGGCAGGCTTCGAGCTCGCCTCGATCTGCGAGCGCGTCACTCCCGCGAGGTCGAACTCGGCTCCCAGCCCCCGACTCTCGCTCCAGGCTGCGTACGCCGCCTTCCAGTCGGAGCCTGCCCCCGCTTCGCAGCCCGCGAGGAAGGAGAGGATGGCGACCTGGGGCGGAGTCATCCAAGGCCGACTCCCGCCGGACCAGCGGGTCGCGCCTCCAGCCCTCAAGGCCTGGAGGGTCGAGTAGGGGCCGAAGGCCTGCTCATCGGCCGAGAGAGCCGTCACCAGGGTCTTGGCGCCCGCCTTCGGATCGCCTCCGATGATCTGCGCGAGTCCACGCAGATAGAGCACGTCCGCCTGATCTCCGGGCAGATCGGCGAGGGCTTCCAGTACCTCTTCGCTTCTTCCGAGGCGGATCAGCGCCTCCGCGAGCATGATCGGTCCAAGGGGCTCACCCCCCTCGACGAGCGCTCGCGCGGACTCGACCGCGTCTTCCGAGCGCCCGGCGCGCACTTGAAAGCGGGGCCGCTCGAGCAGCGCGTTCGCGAGCGTCGGGTCCAGCGCCAGGGCGATCTCGAGGGCTTCGAGTGCCGCAGCGGGGCTCCCGCCCCCGTCCCGCATCGCCACCGCGAGGCCGTAGTAGGCGGGCGCGGATTCCGGGTCCAGCTCGATCGCGCGCTCGAAGGCCTTTCGAGCGCCCACGTAGTCCTGCAGAACGAACGCACTGGCACCGAGGTTGAGATAGCCGGGGAGGAAGTTCGGGCTGAGCGTTACGGCCTTGTCGAAGCTCGTCGACGCATCTCGGGTCTCACCGGCCTCGAACTGGATCCGACCGAGGAGATTCCAGCCGTAGGGATGACCGCCGCTTTCGTTCAGTCCCCGGCGAACGAGGGCGGTGGCCCGTGAGAGATCTCCATCCCGACGAGCCAGCAGGGACTCCGCGTACGGGGCCCAGCGGCTTCCCGAGGCGCCTCCCTCGGCGAGCAGCTCGCGGGCCTCCGCGCTGCGACTCGATGCCGCGTAGGCGAGGGCGACGAGCGCGGCCGCGTCTCGACTACGCAAGTCGAGCCGGAGCCATTGCTCCGCGAAGGGCTGCATGGCGGTGATCCGTCCCGCCTCCAGCAAGTTGAGCGCTGCGCTCTCCAGATCCTCGGCCGACATCGTGGCGATGGCGCGCTCCATCTCCTGCACCGCTCCGCTGTCATCGTAGGTGGTGATCTGCGTCGCATGGGCCGGCGAAGCGAGGAGCAGGAGTGTGGCCGCGAGCGGAAGAACCCGCAGGGTGATCAAGCTGCCCGATCGCATCCGCATTTCGTCGCTCCTGGCCATTGGCTTTCGTGGCTAAAGGCTGTCCTGGCCCTGGATCTGGGTG
>JAFDEK010000200.1 GCA_019310385.1 Deltaproteobacteria bacterium | reverse complement strand
TGATGCCCTCGATGGCGTCCGACTGCCCGTGGGCGAAGTCGTACATCGGGTAGATGTTCCACTCGTCACCGGTCCGGTGGTGGTGCGACTTCTGGATCCGGTACATGATCGGGTCGCGCAGGGGCAGCACGGACGAGGCCATGTCGATCTTGGCGCGCAGAACCTTCGCGCCCTCGTCGAACTCGCCCTTCCGCATGCGCTCGAAGAGCTCGAGGTTCTCCTCGATCGACCGATCGCGCCAGGGGCTATTGGTGCCCGGGTCGGTGAGGCTCCCGTTGTTGGCCCGCATCTCCTCGGCGCTCTGATCGTCGACGAAGGCCTTGCCCTTCTCGATCAGCTGCACCGCCAGATCGAAGAGCTGCTCGAAGTAGTCCGACGTGAAGTGGAGCCGGTCGTCCCAATCGAAGCCGAGCCAGCGCACGTCTTCGACGATGGACTCGACGTACTCGGTCTCCTCGGTGGTCGGGTTGGTGTCGTCGAAGCGCAGGTTGCAGATCGCGCCCTCGACCTCGTTCGCCAGGCCGAAGTTCAGGCAGATCGACTTGGCGTGACCGATGTGGAGGTAGCCGTTGGGCTCGGGCGGGAAGCGCGTGACGATCTTGCCCCCGTTCTTTCCGTTGGCCAGGTCCTCGGCGACGATCGCCCGGATGAAGTCCTTGGATTTGTTCGAGTCGTCCTTGGACACGGGATGGTGCCCCTCCTGTTGCGCGAGACCGCGGTGGCCACGCAAGGCGGCCTGCGGCGTGGCGGGGGATCGTAGCCGATGGCCGTGGGATCAGGGAATCAGCAGCACCCGGCCGAAGGCCTGGCGGCTCTCGATGTAGGCGTGGGCCGCGGCGGCCTCCGCGAGCGGCCAGCTGCGATCCACGATGATCTCCAGCTCGCCGGCAGCGAGCGCGTCGATGTGGCGCTGGATCATGGGGTGAACGCGCTCCCGGTTCGAGAAGAGCTCGGCGCCGAGGAAGACACCGGTCAGGCTCTTGTTCTGCGGCCGCAGGGCGCCCGGGTTGGGCACCACTGCGCTGCGGCCTGCATCTCCCACGGTGATGATGCGACCGCGATAGGCCGCACACTCGATGCTCCCCACCAGGGTCTCTCCACCAATCGAGTCCACGACCAGATCCGGACCGCGGCCGCCCGTCGCCTCCCGAGCGGCGGCGACGAAGTCGGTCTCGCGATAGTTGATTCCGTGGTCCATGCCGAGCGCCTTCAGGCGATCGAGCTTTTCGTCGCTCGACGCGGTGGAGAGCACCGTGGCCCCCGCCCGTTTGGCGAGCTGTATGGCCGCCATGCCGAGCCCTCCCGCACCGGCGTGGACGAGGACGCTCTCGCCCGCTTGCAGCCGGCCGAACTCGAAGAGGCAGTCGTCGGCGGTGCCCACCGGGATCGGCACGCAAGCGGCGAGCTGGAGGTCGAGGGCGTCCGGCACGACCCAGGTCGCGCTGGCGAGCACCGAGCGGCGCTCGGCGTGCGAACCCCAGAGATCGACGCAGACCACCCGGTCGCCGAGCTTGCGGTCGGTGACATCGGCGCCAACCTCGGAGATCACACCGGCGCATTGATAGCCGACCACGTGCGGCTTTGCGGGCATGTCGCCCCCGAGCCGGTTGAGCGTGTCGCCGCCCTCGATGCTCACCACCTCCACGTCGACGATCACGCGATCGGGCCCGCACACCGGATCGGGCACGTCCTCGTAGCGGAATACGTCGGGGGGACCTGTCTCGTAGTAGACTGCTGCCTTCATGACGGGGGAAGCTAGCACTCCGTTCATCGCTTACGCGCCGAGCCTGCCGGGAGACACCAGTGATCGAGCTCTACACCTTCCCCACCCCCAACGGCCACAAGGTGAGCATCGCGCTCGAGGAGCTCGATCTGCCCTACGAGGTGATCCCCATAAACATCGCCCGGGGCGACCAGCTGAGCCCCGAGTTCCTCGCCATCTCGCCGAATGGCCGCATCCCCGCCATCGTCGACCTCGAGCCCGCGGACGCCGGTCCTCCCCTGCCGATCTTCGAGTCCGGCGCAATCTTGATCTACCTGGCGCGCAAGACCGGCCAGCTCCTGCCGAACACGCCGCGCGCCGAAGCCGAGGTGATGGAGTGGGTGATGTGGCAGATGGCGAACTTCGGCCCGATGCTCGGGCAGCTCGGCCACTTCCGACGCTTTGCACCCGAGCCCATCGAGTACGCCATCGGTCGCTACGCCGACGAGGCCGATCGGCTCTACGGCATTCTCGACCGCCAGCTCGAAGGACGTGACTGGATCACCGGCGACTACACCATCGCAGATATCCTGACCGCGCCCTGGGTGAGCTTCCGCGGCATCCACGAGATCGAGATCGAGCGTTACCCGAACGTGGAACGCTGGTGGAACGCCTTTCAAGAGCGGCCGGCCGTTCAGCGAGGCCTCCACGCGGGCAGCGACCGCTGGGCGGCCCCGCCCATGGACGCCGGGGAGAAGGCGCGGCGCTTCCTGCGCGGAGCCGCCTCAGGCGCCTCAGCCGCAAAGGGCTGAGGTCAAGCCTCGCCCTTCTCTTCGCCGGCCTCGAACGCCTCGAGCAGGGTCTGCAATCCCGCGGCGAGCTGCGCGTGCCGCTCGGGCGAGATGTCCCCGAGCAGCTCGGCATAGTGGTCGCGGCCCTCCGAGAAGACCAGATTGGCGCGCTTGTGGCCCCGCACGGTCAGCCCTACCAGCACCCCGCGCCCGTCGGCGGGGTCGGGCAAGCGCTTCACGAGCCCGGACTCCTCCAGGCGGTCGACTGTCTTGGTGATGCCGCCCGACGAAAGGCCCAGCTGCTCGTTCAGCTGGCTCGGCGACATGCGATGCGGAGACGGCGCCACAGCCAGAGCGTGGAGGGCAGCGTACTCCGAGAAGCTCATGCCGAGGATGTGCAGCTGGTCCTGGTGGATGTCCAGAACCATGCGGCTCAGGCGTCCGAGCCGCATCATGATGAGCGCGACGTCGACCTCGTTCGTCGCCAACAAATCGCGCACCCCGGCCGGGAACTCCTCGAGCCGACGACTGCCCGCGGCGCGGCCGCCCTTCGAAGCCTTGGCCGCCTTCCCCGCCTTCGACACGGTCACGCCTCCCCGGGTAGCCGGCCCGAATGCTCCATCGGAAGGATCAGCTCCACGGCGTGCCGCCCACCGGATCGCGCAGCAGCCTACGGGCCACCACCATGCGGTGCACCTCGTCCGGGCCATCGTAGATGCGGGCGTAGCGCGCTTCCCGGTACATGTGCTCCAGGGGTGTGTCGCTGGTGACGCCCATGGCGCCGTGGACCTGGATAGCCCGATCGATCACGTTGTGCAGCATGCGCGCTCCCCAGAACTTGATCAGCGAGATCTGCACGCGCGCCTCGTCCCCTTGATCCAGGATACGCGCTGCGTCCAGGGTCATCAGTCGCGCCGCCTGGATCTCCGCCGCCGACTCGGCGACGTAGCGCTGGATCTCCCCCTTCTCGGCCAGCACGGAGCCATGCGCGTACCGCACCTTGGCCCACTCGCACATCAGCTCGAAGGCCCTCTGCGCCTGGCCGAGCCAGCGCATGCAGTGGAAGATGCGGCCGGGCCCGAGTCGCTTCTGGGCGATCACGAACCCCTGGCCGCGGCCCCCCAGCAGATTCTCCTCGGGCACGCGCACGTCCTTCAGCCAGACTTCGCAGTGCCCGCCGTGGGTGCTGCCCATGGTCGGCACGACCCGGGCGATCTCGTAGCCCGGCGTGTCGGTGGGCACGATGATGGACGAGAAGCGCATGTGTCTGTCCGCGTCGGGCTCCGTCTCACAGAACACGCTGGTGAAGGCCGCTCGGTTCGCACCCGTGGTGAACCACTTGTGCCCGTCGATCACCCACTCGCCGCCCTCGAGCCGAGCTTTCGTCCGCATCAGCGTCGGGTCGGACCCCGCCACCTCGGGCTCCGTCAGCCCCACCGAGGGCAGGATCTCCCCCGCCACCAGGGGCGCCAGCCAGCGCTCCTTCTGCGCCTCGGTCCCGTAGAGGTGCAGCATGATCGAGTCCTGCATCGAGACCGACCCCACCGCCAGCTGCCCGAAGTGCGACCGCCCGATCACCTCGTTCATATGAGCAAACGCCATGAACGGAAGCCCGCCCCCACCAATCTCCTCCGGATGACCCAACGCCCAGAGCCCCCGCCGTTTCGCCTCCTCCTTCAACTCCCCCATCTTCACGGCCGCCGCC
>JAFDEK010000033.1 GCA_019310385.1 Deltaproteobacteria bacterium | reverse complement strand
GTCGGCGGTCATTCTGCCCGAGGTCTTTCTCAAAGCGCTCTCCCTGGCGCGCAATCTCGGCAACCGGGTCGAGCGCTTCACGGCGGTCAATCTCGATTTCATCCGGCACTATCGTCCCGAGATGAACGTAGTGCAGCGGCCGACTCGCCTGGGTGGCCGCGGCATCTCTCTCCTCGGACACCACGAGATCATGGTCCCGCTGCTGGCGGCCGGAGTCATCGAGGCCCACGCCCGCGGAGGGCCGGGACGCGGGGATGCCCGCCGGCGCCCGGGCGCCCGGGCGGCGCCGGGCAAGAGGAGGGACTCCTGATGGGGCGCGTCACTCTCGCCGAGGGAGACATCACCGAGCAGGAAGTCGACGCCATCGTCAACGCGGCGAACAGCGGGCTGGTGCTGGGCGCCGGAGTTGCCGGCGCCATACGCGAGAAGGGCGGGCCGGCGATCCAGCAGGAGTGCGACGCCATCGGGGCCATCGAGGTCGGAGGCGCCGCGGTGACCGGTGCGGGAGCGCTACCGGCCCGCTACGTGGTCCACGCGGCGGGCATGCCGCCGGGGGGGCAGGCGAGCGAGGAGAGCGTGCGCGCCAGCCTGCGGCGCGGCTTCGAGCTGGCCGCTGAGCTCGGCTGCCGCACTCTCGCCTGTCCGGCCGTCGGGGCGGGCATCGGCGGCTTCTCCGTGCAGCGCTGCGCGGAAGTCTCCCTGGAAGAGGCCCGCCGTCATCTCGCCGGCCAGACCTCTCTCGAGGAGATCCGCTTCGTGCTCTTCGGCGAGCCCGCTTATCGGGTATTCGAAATGGTGAGCGATGCAGCCAAGGTCGCGGCCCAGATGGAACGTCTCGCCGGGGCGAAAAAGCGCGGTTGAGGCGCCGCCAGGGGCCTCACCGGCGGGGATGAGGGCGGCCGGGGCGCTCGTCGCCCACCGATCCTATAATGCTTTGCGCCGAGTCGCGGGTTTCGGACTCGTGCCCAGGGCAGGCGGCTGTTCCTCCCCGATCCTCCGCCGATCCTCCCCCGATAGGAGTCGAGAGCGGTGATCGAGCTTCACCAAGTTGCTGCTGCGGTCTATCTCGCAGCTGGAATCGGCGCGCTACTCGCCATCGTGCTCTCCGCACCGCGGATGGGCCGCGGGGCGGTGTGGGGGCTCGGGCTGGGCGCCACCTTCCAGCTGCTCGCCATCGCCCTGGGGCACGGCGAGATGCCGCTGGACAACCTCGCGGGCGCTCTCGCGATCATGTCGTGGATGTCCGTGGTCTTCCTGCTGATCTTGATGTGGAGGCTGCGGCTGCCCGGCCTGGCGGCCGTGGTGGGGCCCGTCGCCTTTCTCACGGTCTTCATCGCATCACTCCACGCGCCCGAGGGCGCTGTGGTGGCCGAGAGGGCCGGCGGCCCCTGGCCCCATGCCCACGTGCTGCTCGCCAGCGCGGGACTCGCCCTGCTCGGTCTCGCGGGTGTGGCGGGCCTCTTCTACATCCTCGAGTTTCGTCGCATCAAGGCCAAGCGGCCCCTGGTGGCGGGGATCCGACTCCCCTCCCTCGAGGCGCTCGATCGCGTGAACATGGTCGCCCTGTCGATTGGCTTCCCGCTCCTCAGCCTGGGCCTCGTGACGGGGATTTTCTGGCTCCAGGAGGTTCAGGGACGGCTGTGGTCCGGCAGTCACCACGAGACCTGGACCGCGATCGCCTGGGCGGTCTACGCGGCGCTGGTGACGGCCCGCTTCGCGGGGCATCAGGGAGCCCGGCAGGCGGCGGCGAGCGCAGTCGGGGGCTTCGCCTTCCTCATCTTTGCCGTGGTGGGCGTCGGGGTCTTGACGTGAAGATCCTCCTCCTGGGAATGAACCACCGCAGCGCTCCCCTGGAGGTGCGCGAACACTACGCTCACCCGGACCCGGGGCCGGCCCTGCAGAAGCTCGTCTCGCGTCAGGAGATCGAGGAGGCCGTCCTGGTCTCCACCTGCAACCGCGTCGATCTCGTGGTGACCACCCGCCAGCCCGAGGCCGCCCGCCACTGCTTGCTCTCCTTCTTCCACCGCGAGCTGGGGCGCGGTGAACATCCCCCCGGCGACCGTCGCCTGGACGACTACGTATACGAGTATCGGGAGAGGGAGGCCGCGCGGCACGTCTTTCGCGTGACCGCGTCCATCGACTCCATGGTCGTGGGGGAGCCGCAGATTCTCGGGCAGATGAAGGACTCCTACCGGGCGGCGGTGGAGCTTCACACCTGCGGTCCCGTGCTTTCGAGGCTCTTCCAGCGGGCCTTTGCCACGGCCAAGCGTGTGCGCAACGAGACGCGCATTGCCGAGCGACCGGTCTCCGTCGCCCGGGTCGCCGTGGACCTGGCGCGGCAGATCTTCGAAGACTTCAGCGACAAGGCGGCGCTGATGGTGGGTGCCGGCGAGATGATCGAAATGGCGCTGACCGCCATCCAGCGCGAGGGGCTGCGGGAGGTACGGATCGCCAATCGCACCCATTCCCGGGCCGAGGGGCTCGCCCTGCGTTATGACGCTTCTGCCCACGAGCTCGGCGAGCTCGACGAGCTGCTCTTGCGTTCCGACATCGTGCTGAGCTGCATCGGCGGCGACACGCCGCTACTCACCTACGACCGGGTACGCGCGGCGCTGAGGGCGCGCCGCCACCGGCCCATCTTCTTCATCGACATCGGCGTGCCGCGCAACGTCGACGCCCGAGTGAACGAGCTCGACGACGCCTTCGTGTACGACATCGACGACCTGCAGGAGGTGGCGGCCAGCAATGCGGAGCAGCGCCAGCAGGAATCGAGCCGGGGCGAGCTCATCGTCGCCGAGGAGCAGCAGCGCTTCGACGGCTGGATGGCCGCGCTCCACGCGGTGCCGACCATTCGTCATCTGCGCTCGCGAGCCGAAGCCGTGCGCGACGGCGAGCTGCGGCGCAGCCTCCACCGGCTCGGCCTCGACGTGGGCCAGAGAGAGGCCGTCGAGGCGCTCACCCGGGCCATCGTGAACAAGATCCTCCATGCGCCGCTCTCGAACCTGCGCGCCGAGACCGATCGCGAGGAGAGCCTGGCGATGCTCGAGGCCGCGCGTTCCCTCTTCTCCCTCGACGATCCGGGGGCCCCCGGCGCTCACGCGGACGAAGAGCTGCGCGACGAGCTGCTGCGCCAGCGCATGGCGACCGCGGGCGTCGGCGATCCCGAGGACTTCGGCGGCGGCGAGGATACGCGGGCTGTCGGGTCGCTCGATGATCCGGAGGAGGAGGCGTGAGTGCGCTGCGCATCGCGACCCGAGGCAGCGATCTGGCCCTCGCCCAGACGGGGCAGCTGGCCGAGCGCATTCGCCGCGAGCTCGGTCTCGAGACGGAGCTGGTGGTGGTGAAGACCAGCGGTGATCGCATCCAGAATGTCTCGCTCGCCAAGCTGGGGGGGAAGGGACTCTTCGTGAAGGAGATCGAAGAGGCCTTGCTCGCCGGTCGCGCCGACGTGGCGGTCCACAGCGCCAAGGACCTGCCCGCCGAGATCGCCTCGGGGCTGCGCCTGGTCGCCTTCCCCGAGCGGGTGGATCCCAGGGATGCCCTGGTGGCCCGCGAGCCCGGAGCCACGCTGGACAGCCTGGCCGAAGGGGCCCGAGTCGGCACCGGGAGTACCCGACGTAGCGCGCTGCTCCGGGAGCTGCGGCCCGACCTCGAGGTAGTTCCCCTGCGCGGCAACGTGCCGACCCGGATCGCCAAGATCGAGAGCGACCGCCTCGACGCGGTGATCCTCGCCTGTGCGGGACTGGAGCGCCTGGGCCTCGGCGATCGCATCAGCGAGCGCATCGCCACCGATCGTATGCTGCCGGCCGTTTGCCAGGGAACCCTGGCCATCGAGGCGCGCGACGGGGATCCAGTGGCCGAGAAGATCGCGGCCCTCGATGATGCCGCAGCGTCCCTCGCGGTTGCGGCGGAGCGGGCCTTCCTGACGCGCCTCGAGGGCGACTGCACGGTTCCTCTCGCGGTGCACGCGGAGCCAGTCGGAGGCGGACGAGTGCGGGTGCGTGGCCTGGTGGCGAGTCTCGATGGCCGTCGCGTGGCGCGCGCCGAAGAGAGCGCGCCGGTGGCGGATGCCGCCGCCGCGGGGCGCAGGGTTGCGGAAGCGGTGCTGGCCCGGGGCGGCGACGAGATCCTGTCAGCGCTGCGCACGGCCAGGAGAAGATGAGAGTGACGAGGGGCACGGGAAAGCTGATTCTGGTGGGCGCGGGGCCGGGTGATCCCGACCTCATCACCCTGCGCGGGGTGACGGCTCTCGGCCGGGCCGACCTCGTTCTCTACGACGAGCTCGCCTCGGACGACCTGCTGCGCTTCGCGGCGGAGCACGCCGAGTGCGTCAACGTCGGCAAGCGCGGCCACGACTCGCCCACCCTGCCTCAGGAGGACATCAACGCGCTGATCGTGGAGCGCGCTCTGGCGGGTGACACCGTGGTGCGTCTCAAGGGCGGCGATCCCTTCGTCTTCGGCCGCGGCGGTGAGGAGGCGAGCGCCTGCGTCGAGGCGGGAATCCCCTACGAGGTGGTTCCCGGGGTGAGCTCGCCCATCGGCGCTCTCGCCTACGCGGGGATCCCCGTTACCGACCGGCGGCATGCGGCCTCCTTCGCGGTGGTGACGGGTCACAAGGATCCCACCCGGGCTGCTCAGGCGACGCGCTGGGGAGAGCTCGCCCGGGCGGTCGACACCCTCGTGATCCTCATGGGCATGCGCAACCTGCCCGAGATCATCGAGCAGGTGCTCGCGGGCGGGCGCGACCCCCAGACTCCGGCCGCCGCCGTGCACAAGGGAACCCTCGGAACTCAGGAGGTCGTCGTGGCGCCGCTCTGCGAGCTCGTCGCCCGGGTCAGCGAGGCGGGGCTGCGGGCGCCCGCGGCCGTGGTCATCGGCGAGGTGGTCCGGCTGCGTGAGACCCTGGCCTGGTGGGAGAAGGCGCCCCTCTTCGGCAAGCGCGTGCTCGTGACCCGCGCCCGGGAGCAGGCAAGCGAGCTGGCGAGCGCCCTGCGCGCGGCGGGTGCCGAGCCGGTGCTCCTGCCCATGATTCGCCTTGCGCCTCCATCCAGCTACGCGGAGCTCGACCGGGCTCTGGCGAGTCTCTCGGATTACGACGCCATTGTCTTCGCGAGCTCCAACGCGGTCCGCTTCTTCGTCGAACGCGCGCGGCAGCTCAAAGGCGGGGAGGGCGTGCCTTTTGCCTTTTCACGCATCGCGGCGCGGATCCTCTGCGTGGGACCCCAGACGGCGCGCGCGGCCGTCGAGGCGGGCTTTGCGGTCCACCTCACTGCCTCCGGGCGCGGCAACGCGGAGGCGCTCCTCTCGGAGCTCATGGCGACCGTACAGCCCGAGGGACGGCGCTTCTTGATTCCCAAGTCCGACATCGCTCGCAAGGTGATGCCCGAAGGCCTGCGCGCCGCCGGCGCCGTCGTCGACGCCGTCGAGACCTATCGCAACGTCCCCGCCGAGGCCGATGCCGGCCTGCTGCGGAGCTGGCTCGGCCGGGGCGAGCTCGAAGTGCTCACTTTCACCAGTCCTTCCGCGGTGCGGAACTTCTTTGCCTTGCTGGATCCGGCGGCGCGCAGCGCGGTCTCGCGCTGCCTGGTGGTCGCCGTCGGCGATACCACGGGCAAGGCGCTCGAAGGCGAGGGCTTCCCCGCCCAGGTGATTCCCGAGCGTCCCGGTGCCCTGGAGATGGTGTCGGCGTTGGTCGACTATCTTGCTGGGGACCTTGCTGAAGACCTTGCTGGAGACAGCGACTGAGGCGGCGTCGTCTCGGTCATTGATATCCAGTCGATCCAATAGATGCAATCGAAGAACGAGGTGGGGTTCATGGGCTTTCCGATCAATCGCATGCGGCGACTGCGCGCCAACGAGACCTTGCGACGCATGGTGCGCGAGACGCGGCTCTGCCGTGACGACCTCGTTCTGCCCCTCTTCGTGGTCGAGGGAAGCAGCGTGCGCGAGGCGGTGGCCTCCATGCCCGGGGTCTTTCGATTCTCGGTGGATCAGGTGGTGGACGAGGCGAAGCGGGTGGCGGACCTCGGGGTTCCGGCCGTGATCCTCTTCGGGATTCCCCGGGAGAAGGACGCCCGTGGCGGCGGCGCCGACGCGGCGGAGGGGATCGTGCAGCGCGCCGTGGCGGCCATCAAGGCGGGGGTGCCCGACCTGTGCGTCGTCACTGATGTTTGCCTGTGCGAATACACCGATCACGGTCACTGCGGAATCGTGGAGGAGGGGAAGGTGCGCAACGATCCCTCCCTGGAGCGGCTGGCCGCCACGGCCCTCTCCCACGCACGGGCCGGCGCCGACATCGTGGCGCCCTCGGACATGATGGACGGCCGGGTGGCGGCGATCCGGGGCCAGCTCGACGCCCATGGCTTCGAGGAGTTGCCCATCCTCGCCTACGCGGCCAAGTTTGCCAGCGCCTTCTACGGCCCCTTTCGCGATGCGGCGGAGAGCACGCCGCAATTTGGAGACCGGCGCGCCTACCAGATGGATCCGGCCAACCGGCGCGAGGCCCTGCGCGAGATGCGCCTCGACGTCGAAGAGGGCGCCGACGTCCTCATGGTCAAGCCGGCCCTCGCCTATCTCGATGTGCTCGCCGATGCGCGCCGCGAGTTCGATCTCCCCCTGGCGGCGTACCAGGTGTCGGGCGAGTACGCGATGATCAAGGCGGCGGCGGAGCGCGGCTGGATCGACGGGGAGCGCGCCATGGAAGAGGCTCTGGTCTCCATCAAGCGCGCGGGCGCCGATTGGATCCTCACCTACGCGGCGGCCGACGTGGCGGAGAGGCTCTCCGCCTGAACGAACTGTCCATGCGCCTCACAGAGGGGCAGCTGTGCTTCGGGGAGGGAGAGGCGTGGGTCTCGTCTACAAGGTGATCGAGCTCAGCACCGTGAGCGACCAGGAGATCGAGTCGGTGCTGAACGAGTGGACCGGCCAGGGCTGGAGCTTCGACAGCATGCAATTCGCCATGCGCGAATCGTCGAAGCGTCCCGCCATGGCGTTCATCAGCTTCACCCGCCCGGTAGAGAACGACGGGTCGGGTGACTGACGGGAGCGCAGCTCGCACGGGGCCTCGGGCTTCGACCTCGAGCAGGCCCCGATCAGCCCCATCACCCCAGCCCCGGCAGCACCTCGCCCGCGAGCCGCTCCAGTGAGGCCTCGCATTCGGCTTCGCTGGCACCCGCGATCTGCGGGCGCGCGATCAGGAGATCCATTCCGAGCTCCTCCCGGTAGCGCGCCAGGGTGTCACTGACCTCGGAGGGCGAGCCCACGATCACCCGCTCGCGCAGGGGGCCGGCGACGGCCCGGGCCAGGGCCGCGGGCGCCTTGCCGCGCGCCATGCGGCCCGCGGCGCGGAGCTCGGCCTCGAGGGCCTCGAACACCCGCCTGCGCTCCGGCTCGCTACTGGCGACGTGGACCGTGCGCAGGACCGGGGTGGCGAGGGCGCCGGGGTCCGCGTCCTCGGGCAGGTTCTCGCTGTGGAAGCGTTGGTTCTCGATCAGCAGGGGCAGGGGCTCCAGGGGCGAGGCCAGGTAGGGGAGGCCACGGCGGGCCGCCTGGGCCAGGCCTTTGCGCCCGAAGGCCGCGACGGCCAGGGGCGGGTGAGGCGGCTGCCGGGGTCGCCCACCGTCGGTGCGCGCGTCGCGGCCGTCTTCGCCGCGCCAGCTGGCCAGAATCCGATCGAGGGCGTCGTCGAAGCGGTCCCGCCGCGAGCCCGGGTCGATCCCGAAAGCCTGGAAGAGCGGGGCCCGGAAGCCGCGGCCGAGTCCAATCAGGACGCGGCCGCCGCTGAGCGAGTCGAGGCTGGCGATCTCGGCGGCCAGGCGCAGGGGAGGGTGGATCGGGAGCAGCAGGGAGATGGTGCCCAGACGCAGCCGCCGGCTCTGCGCTGCGAAGCCCGAGAGGGTGAGGAGCGGCGATGCGCACACGCCACGGCCGAAGTGACTCTCGGGAACCCAGACCGAATGCAGACCCAGCTCTTCGGCGCGGCGCACCCAGGTCAGGGCTTTCTGCCACTCACGTGTGTCGGATGGGCCCGTGAGCACGATGCCGAGGGAGAGGCCCTCGATCCCCCAATCTTCGGGGCGGGTATTGCTCGCGCACCCGGTGTCGAAGTCCCCTCCGGCGGAGCTATGCCCCATCCGCTTCTTCGCCCTCGTCGCGGGCTTCGATCTTCCAGAGCGAGGGGTGATCCTTGAGGCAGTTCCAGGGGGCGTAGTCTTCGCCGTCGTCGTCGTAGACCTCTTCCTCTTCCTCCTCGTCCTCGTCTTCCGGATAGACATAGCTGCCGCTGTAGGTGCACTGGATCCACTCGGTGGAGCTGAACTCGAGGTGGTAGCCGCTGCCGAACTCGCTGTAGTGGAACTCTTGCGGCGCGGCGAGCCCCAGGTGCTCGAGGAAGGAGAAGCCGACACGGGGCCGCGGAACTTCCTCGAGGAAGCCCTGCTCCACCAGCTCCTCGAGCTTGGGGGGGTAGGTATCGTGCTCTTCGATGAAGCGCTGGAGCGCATCGATCAGCAAGCCGCTGCGATAGAAACGGTTCGTCGCGTAGTCGCCTGTGGCCAGGGCGTGTCCAGCGAACAAGGGGAGGGCGACCAGGGCGGCGCCGCAAGCGAGGTGCAGCGCACGTCGGCGCAGGATCGTGAGGCGTTCGCCGTCACGGGTGAGGAGGGCTCCGCACAGCAGCAGCGACGAGAGCAGGGCGAGGGCGGCCCCGCTGCGCGGCTGCAGCGCGCCGAAGCGCCACCCGATCCAGATCCACGGCAGCGCGATCGCGGACAGGGAGCCCGCCAGGGCGAGGCCCGGTCGCTCGAGGCCGCGCGCCATCAGTGCGGTGCCGGCCGCCAGGCCCAGCAGGATCCCCGCGATCCCGTAGGCGCCACTCTCGAGGCCGAGCACGGGAAAGGCCGGCCAGGGCGAGAAGCTGAAGGCCAGGCTCTCGTCGGTGCCCGTCGTGCCCCGGATGATGGCGGCCGTGGCAAGGCTGACCGGGAGGTAGACCACGAGTCCGGCCCGGAAGCCGCGCTCGAGCCAGCGCGCGGCGAGCACCGGTGATGCGCTGGCCCAGCCCATGGCGGTTCCGCCGAGCACGATCACCAACGACCAGCGCCAATGGAAGAAGCGCCAGGGCATGGGGGACGCGATCCCGTAGGCGGCGAACCCGATGGTCGTGAAGGTGCAGGAGAGGGCGAGGGCGCGTACGAGGGCGGATCGCGTGGTGAGGAAGATCCCGATGCTGATCCCGGTTGCGGGCAACGTGAGGGCCAGGACGCCGAGCCAGGGCGTGGCGACCCAGTCTCCGACCCCCGGCCATTCGAGCAGGAAGGTGGAAGGGTGCCACCACTGTGTCGCGATCCCGCCCGGAGCATGGCCCAGTCCGTAGTAGAGGAAGATCACATAGGAGAGGAGAGTCGCGACGAGGATCCACGCGAGCGCCAGGCGCACTTTTCGCTGCACGCTCAGGGCCTCTTTGGCTTTCGCCGTACCTGGGGACCGGAGGAGCCGCCGGTGGGCTCGGGCTCGTCCGGCGTCGAGAGCGTGAAACTCGTGTGGATGCCGCGTCCACTCTCTCGGGGCGCGGTGGAAGGCTGCGTCTCGGAGTCGTCGCGCCCGCCCAGACGGATCTTGGCGCTGACCTCGACGCTGCGACCCTCGAGCAGCTGGGACAGGAGCTGGGCCAGGTCGACCTGCGCGAGGATCTTGCCAAACTCCTGGCCGAAGCGGTCGGTGAGGTCGTCGCGCGTGCGGTCGCTTTGCTCCGCGGCGAAGTCGATCCAATCCTTGGGCACGGTGTCGCCGAGGGCCCTGCGCATGGCTTCCTCCGTGGCGAAGAAGCCGCTGAAGCCGAACGCCATGGCGCGCCGGATGAAGTCGGGAATCGTGCCCGCGGTGTCGCCCGCCTCGCCGCCCGGGTCGGGCCCAGCGCGATCGGGGTCGAAGGCGTCGGGGTCGAAGGTGTCGGGGTCGGAGGTGTCGGCCGGGGCGTCACCGAAGGCGGAGACCTTGCCTTGCCGTCCACTGTGCCGCGGCGTTTCGCTCGGCTCGGCGCCCTTCTCTCTTGCCATTAGCCCCTTGCCTTGGAGTAGAATGAGCGCATGGCCGAAGCCAACGAGCGCAGCGTTGTCGAAGTAGGCGAAATCATGCAGCCGAAGCTCGTCACGGTAAGCGTGGGAGATCGGCTCTCCGTCGTCGAGGATATCATGACCCTCGGCCGCGTGCGCCACATTCCCGTGGTGCGCGGCGGTGAGTTCGTCGGCGTGCTTTCGGATCGCGATGTGTTGCGCGCCTCGCTTTCGAATCTGAACGGCCGCGGCGCCGACGAGCGGCGCGGTTTTCTGCATGCCGTCGAAATCGCGAAGGTCATGTCGGAGCCCCCGGTCGTGATCACTCCCGACGCCAGCATCGTGGAGGCCGCGCGGGTCATGGTCGAGCACAAGATCGGATGCCTGCCGGTCGTGAACCACGAGGGAAGAGGGCAGCCGGACACCCATGGCGCCGAGCCTGGCTCCCTGCGGAGCCCCCGGGGGTATCGACTGGGGAGTGTCAGAGAGGCGGATGCTGAGCTGTGGAAATTCTCGTACGCTGAGCAATTCGGCCAGTGTGATTTGCACGTCCCTCCGGGGTAGCGTAAGATTGGTCTGCCCCCTGGGCAGTATTTCGGGGCCGGTGCTCGCCGGGGCGAGGCGGTGAGCGCTGCAGGGCGAACTCGACGAGTCGTGTGATTCGTAAAGAGAAAACCCACCGGGGCCCCCAAAGGCCCCGGAGAGGATCGCGAGGAGCGGAATGATCGAGACGATCTCGGTAGCAACAGATGGTTCGGAGGCCGCAACGGCAGCAGAGCGGTGTGCGATCTCGTTGGCAGCGCGGCTGCGCGTGGGCCTCGCGGGGATCACGGTGGTCGAGGACTCGCGCGTTCGGGCGCCGAACGGCGAGGGTCTCACCCTGCCCCCCTTCCCCGAGAGCGAGCTGGCGGCCTACTACCGGGCGCGGGCGGAGGCTGTCGCGCGGCGTCTCAGCGAACGCGCGCGCAGTGAGGGAGTCGAAGCGACCTGCGAGGTCGTCCAGGGCCAGGCCGACGACCGGATCGTCGAGAAGAGCCAGAGCGTCGGCCTCCTCGCGATCGGGCGTGACGGTCGTGCGGAGGCTCAGCGCGGAGCGCTGATCGGGAGCACCACGGATTCGGTGATTCGCAAGGCGAGCAAGTCGATCCTGGTCGTGCCGGGAGGGGCCTCCCTCGGCGGGCCCATCGTGCTCGGCTTCGACGGATCGCCGGGTTCGCGCATCGCGGCAGGCCTCGCCGTAGAGCTCGCGAACGGCCTGGGCGAGGCGGTGCACGTGTTCGTGGACTCGAAGGACAAGGGCCGGGCCGTGGCCCGTTTCGAAGAGGTGCGGAAGCTGGTCGGCGGTCTCTCCGTGCCGGTTCGTGAGATGTCCTCGACCCTGGGGCGACCGGACGTGAAGATCATCGACACGGCTCGCGAGAGCCATGCGGGACTCATCGTCATGGGAGCCTTCGGGCGCAATCGAATCACCGACTACTTCCTCGGCAGCAACGCGGCGGCCGTCGTGCGCACCTCACCCTTGCCCGTTCTCCTGGCCCGCTAGTCGCACCTTGGAGAATCCTCGCGGGTTCAGCGGGGAAACGTGACGGAACCCACCGGCTCCCTGCGCCTCGCTACCCTCGCCGCCGAGCTCGGCCGCGAGTGGGTCGGCGACGGTGACTTCCGGATCGAGGGCGTCGCCCCGCTCGAGAGCGCCCGCGAGTCCGAGCTCTCCTACGTTCGTTCGAGCCGCTGGGCGGCGGCAGCGGCCCGCAGCCGGGCCGGCGCGCTGATCCTGCCCGAGGACGTCGATGCGGGCGGGCGGCCCGCGATCCCGTCACCCAGTCCGGCCCTCGATTTCGCCAGGGCGGTGCGTCGCGTTCGCCCGCCATCCAGGCCGGCCCCAGGCGCGAGCCCCGCGGCCTGGGTCGACGCCGACGCCACGGTGGACCCGAGTGCATCCCTGGGTCCCGGGACCGTCGTGGGGGCCGGCTCGCGAGTGGGCGCCCGCACCATCCTACACGCAAACGTGACGATCTACGGCAACGTCGAGATCGGCGAGGACTGCGAGATCCACTCCGGCGTGGTGGTGCGCGAGGACACGAAGATCGGCAAGCGGGTGTGTCTCGAGCCCGGTGTGCTGATCGGCGGCGACGGCTTCGGTTACATCCACGACGAAGAAGGGCGCTTCGAGAAGGTGCCCCAGGTGGGGCGCGTGGTGATCGAGGACGACGTGGAGATCGGTGCGGGAAGCACCGTAGATCGGGCGACCTTGAGCGAGACGCGCATCCGGCGCGGCGCAAAGATCGACAACCTGGTGCAGATCGCACACAACTGTGACGTGGGCGAGGGGGCCGTGATCGCGGCACAGAGCGGCCTGAGCGGTAGCACCGTGGTGGGGCCGGGAGCCATCATCATGGCCCAGGCAGGCTCGGCGGGTCACCTTCGCGTCGGTGCGCGCGCCTTCGTGGGAGCGCGGGCGGGCTTGCACCGGGACGTGCCGGACGGAGCTCGAGTCTGGGGAAGCCCGCAGATGGAGGAGCGCGCGTGGCATCGCGCCGTGGTCGCACTGGCGCGCCTGCCCGGAGCGCTGCGGCGCTTGCGCGCCGTGGAGCGCAAGCTGGGGCTGCGCGGCGCCTCGGGCCAGGTGTCGCAGACGAGTGAGCCGCAGGCGCCAGCCGACGCTGCAGCGCCCGAGCGCTCGGGAGCCCAGGGGCAACCACCCGGGAGCGGATCCTCGTGAGCGCCGGGCAGTCGCTGACCGAGCTTCGCGAGCAGGTTCGCGAAGCCCTCGATCGCGCCGACGAGGGAGCCCTCGAAATCTGGTCCCGGAGCCTCGCCATGGACCGGCGCGCGGGCGCCAGGGCACTTGCGCACCGCTGTGCGCGGCGGCTCCGCGACCTAGAGGCCGAGCGCGAGCGCCTCGAGCGGCTCTTCGCCCTTCGGGCGCGGCTCGTGGCCGGCGGCGTTCGCTACGTGGCGGGAATCGACGAGGTGGGCGTGGGGCCCCTGGCGGGTCCCGTGGTGGCGGCCGCCGTGGTGCTTCCCGAGCGCGTCGACCTGCCCGGCCTCGACGATTCCAAGAAGCTCACACCCGCGGCGCGCGAGCGCTTGGACGCCGCCATCCGCGCCCAGGCGGTGTGCTGGGGAATCGGAGAAGTGGAGCCTGCCGAGATCGACCGCGTCAATATCCTGCGGGCCAGCCTCGAGGCCATGCGGCGTGCGGTCTCGGCACTGGCGCCCGCGCCCGATCACCTGCTCGTCGATGCGCGCAGGGTGCCCGGCGTCTCCACGCCCCAGACCCCGGTCGTACACGGAGACGCACTCGACGGATCCATCGCCGCGGCGTCCATCGTCGCCAAGGTGCACCGCGACGCGATCATGCGAAGCCTGGACGAGCGCTACCCGGGCTACGGTCTCGCCCGACACAAGGGCTACCCGACGCCGGACCACGTGGCCGCGCTGCACCGCCTCGGTCCCTGTGCGATCCACCGCCGCTCCTTTGCGCCCGTCGCCGCGGTCGAAGCCGGAGGCATCGACCGCAAGCGTATCGTCGCCAGCGCCAGCGCCAGCGCCGAGCGCGGAAGCTCGGAGCGCTGAAAGCCGTGGGCGCGGCTCTTATTCGTTCCTCTCCCGAGGACTTTCTGGTGGACGAGCTTCCGCTCTATCCGCCGTCGGGTGAAGGGGGACACACCTTCGTGAGGATCGAGAAACGCCTGCTCACCACGGAGCAGGTGGCCCGCTCCCTCGCGCGCGCCGCGGAGGTCTCGGCGCGGGAGGTGGGCTATGCGGGCCGCAAGGATCGCGCCGCCGTCACACGACAGTGGTTCTCCCTGCCCGGGCTCGATCCCGCTCGGGCGCTCGCTCTCGAGCTGCCCGGTGTGACGGTGCTCGAGGCCGTGCGTCACCGGCACAAGCTCCGCACCGCACAGCTCGCGGGCAATCGCTTCGAGATCCGGGTTCGCAACCTCGGCGAGGGAGCCGGGGCGGAGGCTCGTGCGGCGCTGGACCGGATCGCGGAGCAGGGGTTTCCGAATCGCTACGGCGCGCAACGCTTCGGTAGGGGTGGGGCCAACGTGGAGCGCGCGCGGGCCATCGTGACCGGAGCGAAGCGAATTTCGGATCGCCGGAGCGCGCGCTTCCTGGTGTCGGCCTTGCAGTCCGCCGTATTCAACGAGGTGTTGCGCGCCCGTTCGCTGCCCCTCGCAGAGGTGGAGTTGGGCGATCTCGCCGTGAAACACGATTCGGGCGGCCTCTTCTGGGTCGACGACGAAGAGCGCGAGAACGAGCGCGCGGCGCGCTTCGAGATCAGCGCGACGGGTCTCCTCTTCGGCACCTCGTCCAGGAGGCCGACGGGCGCCCCGGGCGAGCGGGAGGCCGCTGCCCTCGCGGCCCTGGGGCTTCCCGCTCCGGGCGAGTTTCGACCGCCGAAGGGCCTGCGCGTGCGCGGGGGCCGCCGAGCCCTGCGGGCGCGGCCCACGGAGATCTCGCTCGAGGACGAAGGTGACTGCCTGCGCCTCGGCTTCGTGCTCGGGCCGGGCTGCTACGCAACTGTGCTGCTCGAGGAGCTCTTCGGAGAGCTGCGCGAGGGGAGCTGTTAGGAGCCCCGCGCACAGGTTATGCTGAAGTGTCGATAGGAGGCGCTCTCCATGAACATCGTCAGTGACGTCACCCAGCTCATCGGCCGCACGCCACTCGTGCGCCTGAACCGCATGGCCGAGGGCCTCTCCGCCCAGGTGGCCGTGAAGCTCGAGTCCGCGAACCCGGCCAACAGCGTCAAGGACCGAATCGGTCTCGCGATGATCGAGGCCGCCGAGCGCGATGGTGCGCTCACGCCGGGCGAGTCGATCATCGTCGAGCCGACCAGCGGCAACACCGGCATCGCTCTCGCGTTCGTGGCCGCGGTGAAGGGCTACGACTGCGTTCTCGTCATGCCCGACACCATGAGCCCGGAGCGGCGCGTGGCCCTGCGCGCTTTCGGCGCGAAGCTCATACTCACAGAAGGCGCCAAGGGGATGTCGGGCGCAGTCGAGCGGGCGACTGAGATCGCCGCGCAGCTGCCCAAGTCCTTCATCCCCCAGCAGTTCCGCAATCCCGCAAACCCCGAGGTTCATCGCAGGACTACTGCCGTCGAGCTGTGGGAGGACACCGACGGTCAGATCGATGCCCTGGTGACCGGCGTGGGAACCGGAGGAACCATCATGGGCGTCGCCCAGGTGATCAAGGAGAAGAAGCCCTCCTTCGAAGTCGTGGCGGTCGAGCCCGAGGCGAGCCCCATCCTGTCCGGGGGCTCTCCCGGTCCACACAAGATCCAGGGGATCGGAGCGGGCTTCGTCCCCGAGGTCCTCGACCAGGATCTCCTCGACGGGGTGATGACCGTCTCCAACGAGGATGCGGTGAGCACCGCACTGCGTCTGGCAAGGGAGGAGGGAATCCTGTGCGGGATCTCCTCCGGCGCCCACGTGTGCGCGGCGCTCCGCTATGCGGCAGAGAAGCGCAACGAGAACAAGCTCGTCGTCGCAGTCATCGCCGACTTCGGGGAGCGCTACGTCCAGACCGTGCTCTTCGAGACCTGCCGTTACGAAGGCAGCGACGAGATCGGTGCCTGAGGTGCGCGTATCCGAGCCGGCTACCGCCGAGGGGTCGGATGACCGGGACTCCGACCTGGGCTTCGACCTGGGCTTCGAAGGGGCGTTGGTGCGGTCCTTCGGCCATCTGGTGCCGCGCATCGATCCCGATGCCTGGCTGGCCCCGGGCTCGGTGGTGATCGGCGACGTCGAGATCGGCAGCCAGTCGAGCATCTGGTACGGCACGGTGGTGCGAGGAGACGTGCACTCGATCCGAATCGGCGCGCGCAGCAACATCCAGGATCAGTGCATGGTCCACGTGACCAGCGGGCTCTTCTGCACCGAGATCGGTGACGACGTGACCGTGGGCCATCGCGCGGTCGTCCACGGCTGCAGCGTGGGCGACGGCGCTCTCGTCGGGATCGGCGCCGTGGTGCTCGACGGTGCTCGCGTCGGTGCCGGGGCCCTGGTGGGCGCTGGTGCCGTGGTGACACCCGGCAGCGAGGTTCCCGCTGGCACGCTCGTGCTGGGAGCGCCGGCCCGGGTCGTGCGGGAGCTGGGCGAGGCGGAGCGCGAGCAGCACATTGCAGGCGCACGGGCCTACGTGGAGAACGCGCGCAGGCACGCGCGTGCCCTGCGCGAAAGCCAGGGGAGGGAAGTCTCGTGAGTTCGTCGAGTACCGGTGCTCAGTGCGATGGAGAAGAGGAGGTGGAGGCCGAGAACGGCCAGAAGGGCGAGGGCGCGTCGCGGGCGGAGAAGAAGGCCCAGTCCCGGCGGCGCATCCTCGACGCCGCCCGTGACGTCTTCTTTCGCGACGGCTTCATGCCGGCCAACCTCGATGAGGTGGCGGAGAAGGCGGGCGTCGCCAAGGGGACCCTGTATCGCTACTTCGACAGCAAGGCCGACCTCTACGTCGCGGTGCTGGCCGAGAATGGCAAGGCCTTCTCCGACAAGATGCAGGAAGCAATCGTGGAGGGAAGCTCCGGGATGGAGCAGCTCCAGTTGATCAGCCGCTTCTATCTGGAGCACTGGACCCGGCACCGCGAGTACTTCCAGATCTTCTGGGCCATCGACAATCAGGCCGTCATCGGCGAGCTCCCGTCGCAGGTCCTCGACGAGGTTTCGAAGCTGTGGGAGACGAGTCTCGCCATCGTCAACACAGTATTGGAGCGCTGCGTACGGGACGGCGAGATCGTCGAGTGCGACACCTGGGAGGTCGCGAACATTCTCTGGACGCTCGCCAACGGGCTGATCCAGGCCGAGAACACCGGCGCGCGCCGCACACTCCGCCGCCGCTCGCTGGAGGACGTCTACGCCGATGGCATCCGGCTGATTCTCAACGGTTTGGCACTTCCTGAGAGCGCCGATTCCCCTTGACAGGGCAATCGGGATGGGAAACTCTGGCGCCAATAGCGAATAGTTGACCGGGGGTCACCTTCGGGCCCGGAAGCAACATTGGGGGGCAGGACCATGTGGGGGGCAGGAGCATGAGTGACGAACTACTGCAGCGCGTTCGCGTGCTGGTGTGCGATCAGCTGGGCGTGGACCCGGGTGAGATGAGACCCGAGGCGAGCATTCTCGACGACCTCGGCGCCGATTCGCTCGACGTTGTCGAGCTCGTGATGGCCATCGAAGAGACCTTCGACATCGAGATCCCCGACGAAGACGCCGAGGCCATGCGGACCGTCGGAGACGTCGAGAGGTACGTGTCGGAGCGTGTCGCAGCCTGATTTCGGCCGCGCCTCGCCCCAGCCACGTCAGCTCTCGCGCAGGCCGGGAAGCACCTGGTAGTAGCCTCCCAGAGCCGTGGCCAGGAGCGCGAGTGCTGCCGCAACGGGCAGGCGCGGGCGGATGGCGGCGTGTACGGCCTCTTCGGCGAGGGTCTGCTGCTCCGGGCCCGGCGGCACGTCGCGCAGGATCTCCAGCAGCTCCGGTGCGACGAGCAGCAATCCGAAAGCAAAGAAGAAGAAGAGCAGGTAGAACACGGCGAGCAGGCCTCTCGGCCGAAACGCCGGTGGCCTCGAAGGACGAGGCGGCGGCGAAGCGGAGGGGTGTCCCATCCCCGGATCTTAGCAACCCTCTTGCGCAGCTCCTCGTACACTGAAGACGGGACCCACTTGGAAGCCAGCGACGAAGCCGGGAAACGCCCTCGCCGCCTCGTGGTGGTGGACGGCGCCAATGCGCTCTTTCGAGCCTTCTTCGCGCTTCCGAGCATGCGGGCGCCCGACGGATTGCCCACCAACGCCGCCCTCGGCTTCGTCAATATGCTGCGTCGGGTTCTGCGGGAAGAGAAGCCCGACTACATCGCTGTGGCCCTCGACCCGCCCGGCGGGAGCTTCCGGCGCGAGCTGTATCCCGAGTACAAGGCCCAGCGCGACGCAACGCCCGAGGACCTGAAGGCGCAGCTCCCCATCGTGCGTGAGCTCATCGACGCCCACGAGATCCCACTGATCGAGATCGCGGGATTCGAGGCTGACGACGTGATCGCCACCCTGGTCGAGCGGGCGCCGGAGGACGTGCGGGTTTCGATCATCTCCACCGACAAGGATCTGATGCAGCTGTGCTCGGAGCGAGTCGAGCTGGTGGACGGGATCAAGGATCGTCGTTTCGGCCCCGCCGAGGTCGAGGAGAAGTTCGGCGTGCCCCCGCAGCAGATGCTCGATCTGCGGGCTCTCGTGGGTGACCCCAGTGACAACATCCCCGGTGTGAAGGGGATCGGTTTGAAGGGCGCCGGGCAGCTCATCCGCGAGTGGGGCGATCTCGAGAGTCTTCTCGAACACGCCGGCGAGGTGAAGGGCAAACGCGCGCGGGAGGGCTTGCAGGAGCACGCCGAGGATGCGCGCCTTTCGAAGCGGCTCTCGGCGCTGGAGTGCGGCGTCGAGCTCGGCGTCGAATTCGAGGCGCTCCGCTGCCGCGTTCCCGACGCCGGGCGCCTGCGGGCGCTCTACCAGCGCCTGGGCTTCACTCGTCTGGTGGAAGCCCTGGACGAGGAGCAGGGCGAAGGCGCGCCCCCTGTGCCGCCCCGGGCCGAGGTGGCCGCCGCGCCCGTCGAGATCATCGGGGGCGGCAATGAGCTCCGCGCACTGGTGGAGGCACTGGGCGGCGAGAGCGAGCTCATGATCCTGCCGGTGAGCGAGGGTGGCAGCGCGGTCGAGGATCGGCTCGTGGGTGTCTGCTTCCTGCTAACCGGCGAGGATACGCAGGCCGCCTCTGGCCGCGGCGGTCGGGCCGTCTATGTGCCCGTGGCCTTCGCCGGCGCCGAGCAGGCGACCCTTCCACTGGACGAGCCCGTCGGCGCACAGAGCCCCGCCGAATGGAGCGGGGAGGCCGTTCGCGGCGAGGAGCTCGCAGAGGCCCTCGGCCGGGTCTTTGGCCCGGGGGCCCAGAAGGCGTGGCTCGCCTGCAACGCCAAGCAGGCGCAGTCGATCTTCGGCGAGCTCGGCCTCAGCCTGCCGCCGCCGACCTTCGACCTGGAGATCGCGGCCTTCCTTCTCGATCCGGCGGGCGCCCACGGTCTCGCTGCCCTCGGCCCCCAGATGCTGGGGAGATCCGTTCGCAGCTGGGAGGAGCTGGCCGGCCGCGGCGCCAAGGCCCGGCCCGCATCGGCGCTGCCGATCCCCGAGCTGGCCGAGTGGGCGGGAGAACAGGTGCGTGCCATGGGGCAGCTCTTGCCCCTGCTTCGCGCGCGGCTCGAGGCGGATGAGCTGCTCGCGCTCTTCGAGCAGGTCGAGCTGCCGCTGACCGCGGTCCTGTCGCGTATGGAGCGCAACGGCGTGCGAATCGACGAAGATCGCCTCGCCTCCCTTTCCCGCGACTACGGGGTCGAGCTCGAGCGCCTCGAGGGCGAGATCTACGAGCTCGCCGGAGAGCGCTTCCTCGTGAGTTCGCCCAAGCAGCTCCAGGTCATCCTCTTCGAGAAGCTCAAGCTTCCGCCCCTCAAGAAGACCAAGACCGGCTATTCGACCGCCGAAGGCGTGCTGGAGCAGCTCTCCGCTCACCATGAGCTGCCCGGCCGCATCCTGGCCTGGCGGCAGCTGTCCAAGCTCAAGAGCACCTATCTCGACGCGCTTCCGAAGTTGGTGAACGAGGCCACCGGGCGCATCCATCCGACCTTCAACCAGATCGGAGCGGCGACCGGGCGACTCTCGGCATCGGATCCCAACGTCCAGAACATCCCCATCCGCAGCGAGGAGGGCGTGCGCATTCGCGAGGCCTTCGTGCCCGAAGAGGGCAGGGTGATGCTCTCGGCGGACTACTCCCAGGTGGAGCTCCGCATTCTTGCCCACTACTCGGGCGACGAGAGCCTCGTCGACGCCTTCGGCAATGGGGAGGACATCCACCGCCGCACCGCGGCCGAGGTGGCGGGTATCGGCGTGGAAGAGGTGAGCGACGAAGAGCGGGCCCGGGCCAAGGCGGTGAACTTCGGCATCATCTACGGCTCGTCGGCTTTCGGCCTCGCCAACAACCTGGGCATCGCCACCGCCGAGGCCCAGGAGATCGTCGACGCCTACTTCGTGCGCTACCGGGGAGTGCGGCGCTTCCTGGACGAGACCGTCGTCGAGGCCACGGAGCGAGGACACGTCTGTACCCTGCTCGGCCGCCGGCGCTATCTGCCGGACTTGCGCTCGAAGAATCGTGTGCTGCGCCAGGCGGCGGAGCGAATGGCGGTCAACACCGTCATCCAGGGAACCGCGGCGGATCTGATCAAGAAGGCGATGGTCGAGGTCGACGCGGCCCTGATGGCCTCGGCGCTCCACGTCCGGATGATCCTGCAGGTCCACGACGAGCTGGTATTCGAGCTGCCCCCCGGCGAAGTCGAAGTCCTCACACGTCTGGTACGCGAGTGCATGGAGGGGGTCTTCTCTCTCGAGGTTCCGCTGGAGGTCGACGTGGGCGTCGGCCGGAGCTGGCGCGAGGCCCACTGAAGGATCCCCTCTCCTCTCTCGCTGCGCCTTCCCTGGAGCCGGCAGCTCGATCTGGTCTAACGTGGTCGCGGAGGTGCGAATGGCAGATCTCTTCTCGATCGAAGGCAAGACGGCGCTCGTGACCGGCGGCTCCCGGGGAATCGGTCTCATGATCGCGAGGGGCTTCGTGGAGGCGGGAGCGAGGGTCTACGTCTCGTCCCGCAAGGCGCAGGTGTGCGAGGAGGTCGCGCGGGAGCTCTCCAGTCTGGGAGACTGCAGCGCCCTTCCCGCCGACTGCTCGACCGAGGAGGGCTGCCGGGGTCTCGCCGCCGCCATCGCCGAGCGGGAACCGGCTCTCCACATCCTGGTGAACAACGCTGGGGCGAACTGGGGCGCCCCGCTGGAGGATCACGACGATGCGGCCTGGAGCCGTGTTCTCGATCTCAACGTGAAGGGCGTCTTCCACCTCACGCGCTTCCTGCTTCCCCAGCTCGAGGCGGCCGCGGCGCCGGGCGATCCGGCGCGGGTGATCAACATCGGTTCCATCGACGGCCTGCACGCACCCTCCCTCGACACCTACGCCTACTCGGCCAGCAAGGCGGCCGTCCACCAGCTGACCCGGGTGCTCGCAAAGAAGCTGGCCGCGCGGGGCATTACCGTGAACGCCGTTGCGCCCGGACCCTTCGAGAGCAAGATGATGGCCGCCACCCTCGATCGACTGCGCGACTCGATCGTCGCGGCCGTTCCGCTCGGGCGCATCGGCGAGCCCGAAGACATGGCGGGGGTCGCGATCTACCTGGCCTCGCGAGCGGGCGCCTACTTGACGGGCGCCGTAATTCCCGTCGATGGCGGCATGTCGACGACGCTCTAGAGGCCATCTCACACACCCCAACCGAGCCAGGCGGCAGGGCCGAAGCGCGCCGCCCACTCCTCGGTTAGAGTTCCGCCGGAGCTTGGAGAAATGGAGGGAAAATGTCCGAAGAATCACTGATCGCCGTCTTCGTCGACTTCGAGAACCTGGCCCTGGGCGTGCGCGACATGAAGTCGGGCAACTTCCAGGTCAACTTGATTCTCAAGCGGCTGCTCGAGAAGGGACGCATCGTCTTCAAGCGTGCCTACTGCGATTGGAGCCAGTATCGCAACGACGTGCGCGAGTTTCACCAGCAGGGAATCGAGATGGTCGACATCCCGCGCAGCAAGATGAGCGGGAAGAACAGCGCCGACATCCACATGGTCGTGGACGCCCTGGACCTCTGCTACTCGAAGAATCACATCGATGCCTTTGCGTTGCTCACCGGCGACAGCGACTTCTCGCCCCTGGTCTCCAAGCTCAAGGAGAACAACAAGCGTGTGATCGGCTGCGGAGTGAAGAACTCCACCTCGAATCTGCTCATCAACAACTGCGACGAGTTCATCTACTACGACGACCTCGTGCGTGACTCCCAGAAGCCGCGGCTCGCGCCGAAGCAGCGCAAGAGCGCGGCGAAGGCCAAGTCCGGTGGCGGCAAGAAGGCCGAGAGCGCGGCCGAGTCGCCGGCGACCGGGGAGGAGGGCGAGAAGCAGTCCGAGGCCCTGGATCAGCTCCTCGAAATCGTGCGCTCCCTCGAGCTCGAGTACGACCCCTTGTGGGGCTCGTTGATCAAGCAGACCATTCGCAGGGTCTATCCGGGCTTCAACGAGCGCTACTACGGGTACAAGAACTTCGCCGATCTACTCGAGGACGCCGAAGACCTGGGCTACCTGAGGATCGACTACGACGAAGGCCGCGGGAACTACAAGGTTCGCTCCCGGGACGACTGATCGGGTCCCGGGAGGGCCGTGAGAGGGCCGTGAGAGGAATTGCGGCCGCCACCGCGCTCATCCCTTGCGTCCTGACGCGAGGAGCTCCGGGTTGAGGGCCTCGACCATGCGTCGGATGCCGTCGTGCCAGTCGACCCGGGTGGGCCCCACCAGCTCGTGCATCTTCGTCGGATCCAGAATCACGCTGCCGATGGTCTGGTCGGTCTCCTCGAAGTGGGGCTCGAGGCCGGTCAGCTCGCCCATGTAGGCGCACCACTCTTCGATGGAGGTGCTCTCGCTGCCGCCCCAGTTCACCACGGTTGCGGGCACCGCGGCGATCTCGAGCAGACGGGGGATCATGGCGATGTAGTCGTCCTCGTGGGTGAGGTTGAAGCGGTTGGGTCGTTCGGGATGGAGCGGAATTGGCGCTCCGGCCTTCATCATCATCAGGTGGAACCAGGGCCAGCCCCCGTTGTTGCCGTAGGGAACGCTGAAGCGGGCGATCGTGGTGGGGAGCTGCCACTCGCGCGCGGCGAAGCGCGCGACGCTCTCGGCGGCGATCTTGCAGATGCTGTAGGTGGGCATCATCACCCGGTGGTTGTCCCCCAGCGCATCGCTTTCGCGCAGGGCCTTGTTTCCGGCGTGCTGGTAGACGCCCCCGGTCGAGCAGTGGAGAAAGGCCCGGGCCTTCCTGCAGTGGGACATGAGCCTTCCCACCCCTTCGGCGTTGGCCGCCAGGTCGTAGTCGAAATCGCCGCTCTTCACGACGGCGAAGTGGAGCACCACGTCGAAGTCGTCGGGCAGCTCGGCGAAGGAGGACTCGGCGAGGTCCGCCGCGTAGGTCCGCACCCCGATGGCCTCGACCTTCTCCCGCTCGGCTTCCTTGCGAAAGCGTGCGAGGCCCCAGACCTCGTTGTTGCGGGCCAGCTCCCGGGCGACCGGAAAGCCGACCTGGCTGCTGGGTCCGGTGACGAGGATCTTCTGATTCTCCAGCATGGGTTTCTCCTCTTGGTGCGCCGAGCGGGGGCTTCGCTGTGCAGCTGCTCGGCGTGGTGTAGGGAGGGCGAAGGGAAGCTGAATGGCTGCGGCGGATCGGAACTCTATAGTAGCATCGAGACTAATAGCATCGAGACGATCGCTTCGATCAAGGTCTGAAGGAGGAGAACGCGGTGATGCGAGGGGGTGGGCGGTGGATGCTTCGACTCCTCCTCTGGAATCTCGCCTTTGGAGTTCTCCCCTTCGGGACGGTGTCCGCGGCTTCCGGCGCCGGCACTGCTCCCACGACGACCGGCCAGCGCTTCGAAGGCGTCGTCTTCGGCGACGCCAATGGGAACGGTCTGCGTGACGCGGGCGAGGCGCCCCTCGCGGGCATCGCGGTGAGCAACGGGCGGCACGTGGTGCTGACCGACGAGGACGGCCGCTATGGCCTTCCCCATTCGGCGGGAGCCTTCGTGAGTGTCACCTGTCCCGACGACGGGCGCTGCGACCTGCCCTGGCGGAGCGACTCCGGTGACTTCGCCGTCGTCCCCGAGCCGGAGCCCGACGACTTCTTCTTCGTGCAGATCAGCGATCTCCACGGCTATCGGACGCCGGAAGATCTGAGAGAGCTGCCCTCGCCCGAGGACATCCCCTGGTGGATGCCGCGCTACGCGGCGGGGTGGTACGTGCTTCGTTCCCTGACGCGCATGTACCGGCAATACGAGCGGGACGAGATCGTCGAGGCCCTGCGTAGCGCGGCCGCGCCCCATCGCGACCTGAGCCGGGCCTGGGGGCCGACGGTCGTCATCGAGTACTTCGATGCCGCGATGGATTCGAAGACCGGGATGATCGACCCGGCCGGAGACATGCGCAGGGCCCTCGACGAGGTGGAGGCCCTGAGGCCGAGCTTCGTGGTGAACACCGGCGACTTCATTCTCGACGGCAACGAGGTGCGTCCCGAAGTCGCGGCCGCGTGGTTCCGCCAGTATGCCGAGCTGATCGCGAGCCTGGGCTTCCCGATCTACACCACCATCGGGAACAACGAGCTCGTCGCTACGGACCACCGGGACGACCTCGAAGCATCGGACCCGCGCTACGGGAAGGGACTCTTCCGCAGCCTTCGCGGACCGACTCACTTCAGCTTCGATCGCGGGCGTCTCCACTTCGTCGCCCTGGATACCCATCGCCTGGAGAAGGAGCAGGCTGGCGCCGACCTGTGGGAGTACGGGCGCATGGAGCCGGCTGTTCGCGAGTGGCTCGAGGCCGATCTGCTCGCTACCGATCGCGCTGCCGCGGTGGTGCTCAACCACGAGCCCTTTCACGAGTCTCCGGGTTGGGACCTGATCGGGGGTCCCATCAGCGACGACGAAGGCCTCTTCGACGCCCATCGGGTTCCCTACGCGCTCTCGGGCCACATCCACAAGAACGGGTTCGAGGATGGGGAGTATACGAGCCACATCACCACCGGGTCCATCTCGGGCTTCCGCTGGGCCCTTCCCGCGACCCTCGACGAGCGCGGCTACCGGCTCTTCTACGCGAAGGGGGAGCGCCTCTACTCGGCCTTCAAGCGTCTAGGCGAGCCGGTCCTGGGCTTCGTGGACCCGCCAGGAGAGGGCGCCAACCATCCCGCCAGCAAGGCCCCGATGGATCCGTCGGCGCTCTCCGGGGTGGTCGAGGTCGTCATCGTGGCCGCCGACGCGAGCGGGCCTTTCGCGGACATCGGGCTCTCCCTGAACGGCGAGCCCCTGGTCCTGGAGCGCTGGGGCGACTACTTCGGGCGGGCCCGCTTCGACGCCGACGCCCTGCCCGAGGGCAGGGGAAGCCTGGTTCTCAGCGTTCGGGACGCGGCGGGCGCGGAGCGCCGCAGCGCACTCGCCGTCGCCCGCTCGAGCGGGGACTGAGGAGCCCTTCTCCCTCACCCGTCGCGGCTCCGGTAGCCTTGGCACAGCGGGTGCGGATGGCGGGCTCGCGATCGGCGGGCCAGCCGGGCTAGACTGCGCGCCCCGAGACTCGAGGAGAGGGCACGACCATGGGCGAGGCCGAGATTCTCGACCGACTCTTCGGTGTGATTCGCGAGCGGGCAGAGCAGCGTCCCGAGGGCAGCTACGTGGTGCAGCTCCTCGACGGCGGCCTGCCCCGTATTGCGGCCAAGCTGCGCGAGGAGACCGAGGAGCTCATCGAGGCCGCGGGAGAAGACGACCGCGACCACACGGCCCGGGAGGCCGCGGACCTGCTCTTCCATGTCTGGGTTCTGCTGGGGGCCGCCGGCCTCTCTCCCGACGACGTCTACGGGGTGTTGGGAGAGCGCTTCGGTATCGGAGGCCTGGCGGAAAAGGCTACGCGGGCCGAGCGGAAGGGGGCGGAGGACTAACCATGTTGGGCAGTGACCAGTTGCGCATCGCGGTGCCCTCGAAGGGGCGCCTGAGAGACGATGCCCTCGAGATCCTGCGCCGTGCGGGTCTGCGCTTCCGACTGTCCGGGCGGCGTCTCTTCTCGGTCTGCAGCGACACCCAGACGCGTATCATCTTCTCGAACACCCAGGACATCCCCGTCCTGGTCGCCGAAGGCGTGGTGGACCTGGGCATCACGGGGAGCGACCAGGTGCTCGAGAAGGGAGTCGACGTGGTCGTGCACCAGGAGCTGGGCTTCGGCCGCTGTCGCCTGGCGGTCGCGGCGCACAAGGACGCGCCGGTGCGCGCAGTTACGGACCTTCGGGGCAAGGTGGTGGGCTCGAGCTTCCCGAACCTGGCCCGGGCCTGGTTCGAGAAAGAGGGCGTGGACGACGTTCACATCCTCGAAATCCAGGGCGCCGTCGAGGTGATGGTTCTGCTCGGGCTGGTGGACGCCATCGTGGAGATCGTGGAGACGGGCAACAGCCTGATCGAGAACGACCTCGTCGAGCTCTGGCAGGTGGTGTCCGCGGAGGCGGTCCTGATCGGCAACGGGCGGCCCCGGGCGCTGCCCGAGCGCGATCGCCTGCTGCGCCGGATCGAGGGCGTGCTGGCTGCGTATCGTTATTCGATGCTCGACTACAACTGCCCGGCGGACAAGATCGACGAGGCTACGCGCATCACCCCGGGCTTCTCGTCGCCCACGATCCAGCAGCTGCAGCAAGAGGGCTGGTACGCGGTCAAGGTCCTGGTCGAGACCCGATCCGTGCAGAGCGTCATCGACGATCTCGAGGCCCTCGGCTGCGTCGCCATCCTCGAGAGCGAGTTGCGCCACGCGCGGCTATGACTCGCTTGGGGGTCGGCCCGGGTGGAGAGGCGCGCCAGGCCGATCCACTCCACTCCGAGCTCAGTCGGGCAGCACTTCGTTCTCGAGCAGCTGGTCGAGGGTCTGGCGCCGGCGAATCAGGCGGTGCTCGCCGCTGCGGGTGAGCAGGACCTCGGCGCACTCCGGGAAGGAGTTGTAGTTCTTGGAGGCCATGCTGGCACAGTAGGCGCCGGCGCCCTCGATCACGAGGGCGTCCCCGAGCCGGGGTTCGAGCAGCTCCCGTGGCCCGAGGCCTTCCGGGTTGCCGGCTTCCGGCGTGAGGATGTCGCCGCTCTCGCAGCAATGACCCGCCACCAGGAACTCGCCGCGTTGCGACTCGCGCGCTGCATCCCGCGGCACGACCACGAGGGGGTGCTGGGCGCCGTACATGCTCGGCCGCAGTACCTCCGTCATGCCGCTGTCGAGCTTGATGAAGCGGTGTCCCCCGGCGCCGGTGCTCACGAGGTCGCGAACCGTACAGACCAGCGCCCCCGCGTTGGCGACGAGGTAGGTGCCCGGCTCGACCTCGAGGTGCAGCTTCCGGCCTTCGTTCCGGGCGAAGGCCTCGAACTCGGGGACGATCTTCTGACCGATGGCCACGAGGTCCGTCGCATCCTCCCGTGCCATGCGCGCCACTTTGAAGCCACCGCCCAGGCTCAGGGTGGTGACGTCGGGGAGCCGGGCGGCGATCGCCAGGGAGAGTTTGGCGCACACCACCCACTTGTCGGGATCCGAGCCCGAACCGATGTGGGTGTGCATGCGCGCGACGCGCAGGCGATGACGCGCGGCCGTCTCGAGCAGCTCGTCGAGATGCTCGTGCCAGATGCCGAAGCTCGCCGATGGCCCCCCTACGTTGGTGCGATTGCTGTGGCCGGACCCCCGGCCCGGGTTGATGCGTACCGAGAGCTCGCTGCCCGGGAAGAGCTCCCCGTACGCGGAGAGCTGGCTCAGTGAGCATGCGTTGAAGAGGACGCCGCGTTCCACCAACGCCCGCAGGTCCCGGGGCAGCTCTTGTGCGGTGATCTGGATGCGCTGGGGCGCGATGCCGGCACGCATGGCGCGCTCGGCTTCGAATCCGCTACTGGCGTCGACGTGGAGCCCGGCCTCGCTGAGCACGCGCAGGACCGCGGCGTTGGGCAGCGCCTTCATCGCATAGCGGCCGGTGAGGCCGAATGCGCTGGGAAAGGCGAGGACCCGCCGGGCGTGCTCTTCGAGCGTGCGCTGGTCGTAGACGAAGAAGGGGGTTTCGAACTCGCCCTGTAGGGCGCGAACCTGCTCCTCGCTCATGAATCGAAGGGATTCCATCGTCTGGCTTCTCGGCTCGGCGGCTCGGGTCAGTCGAGCATATCACTGTGGCGCGGCCGCGTCCCTTCCCCGGGGCGCGCTTCCCCGCTGCGCGAATCCCAGGGCTTCTTGCCTACCCGTTGCCGCAGGGCCTGGCGCAGGTCGAGCAGGGCGGCGCGAGTGAGCTTTCGGGAGCCCTCGGCGTCGAGGTGCACCAGGTCGGCAAAGTCCTCGCTGGGGAAGGGGCCGCTCCGGTCCAGGGGGACGAAGCGCACGCCGTATCGCTCTTGCAGCTGCGCCGCGAACTTCAGGAAGTCGCCCCGGATCGAGGTGTCGTAGAGCTCGGCCGTCAGGGGGTCGAGGGGCGGCTCGACGATGATGACCGTCACCCCGGCTCGCGTGAGGAGTGCCACGGTGCCCTCGAGCAGGGCCATCTGCACCCGGGCGTGCTGGCCGCGCTTGATCTCGCCCACCCACTCCATCTGCTCGTTCGCGCCGCGGCGCGAGCGGCCGCCCTCGCGGGACACCACGTCGTCGTGGATCTCCCTCCAGCGACCGGCCGGGACCGCGACGGCCTCGCCGTCGTCGAGTACCCGTGCCGGTTTCACGGGCTCCGGGCGCCCGTCTCGCAGCCGCTCGTCGAGGGGGAAGCGGCGCACCGTCTCGAGCCCCGCCCCGCCGAGGACGACTCGGTAACGCTGCGCCAGGAGCAGCGAGTCGAGGCCGATGTCGAGTAGCGGCTTCCACTCGCGCAGGGCTACCTCGGGCGGAAGCTCCCGAACGAGAGCGTAGAGGGACCGCATCGCCACCGAGGGAGAGCCCCGCGGCAGGTAGAGGGGGATGTGGGTGTCCATCTCCGAGATCAGCAAGAGCACCGCGTCCGGGTCGTGATCGAGGATCTCGTGACTGAGGGAGAGCATCTCGAAGGGGAAGATCAAGGCGTGTGTGAAGCGCGTGACATGGGCGTCGCCGCGCAGCTGCTTCCGGGCGCGCTCGGGCTTGAAGCCCCAGTTGCCGCGGCTCGAACCCAGGGCGAAGACCCGCGGCCGCCCGTCGCGCTGGACCGTGAGCCTGCGGAAGGCGACCCGATCCCGGGCCACCGCAGCCCGGCGGACGGGAAAAGGAGGCAGGCGAGACGCGATGCTCTCCCAGGGTCCCGTGGTGCCGAGCACCGCCCGATCGAGGGTCAGGACGAGCAGCAGCGCCAGGAGTCCGGCCCAGGGGAGGCGGCCCGCGCTCACGGGTCGACGGACTCCGTCTCGCGCGGGCGCGTTGCTCGGGCGCCGAAGTCGTGGACGTCGGGATCGTCACACCGCTGGGGCGGGTCGAAGCCGAACTCGGTGAAGATGTCCTTGAGCTCCCCGAAGACCTCTTCCTCGCAGAGGCCGAACTCTTCGAGGGAGTAGCGATGGCCGCTCGAATAGCTCTCCTGAGCCGCGAGCTCGCCCTCGAGCCGGGCGCGGAAGGGTTCGCCCACGGCGAGGCCCAGACGCCGATACAGCTTTTCGATGCTGTCGCGGGGGTTCGCGACGAGCTCGTCGTAGCGGACCGTGATGAACTGCTCCTCGGGAATGAACTTCCGGCAGTCGAGGGCACAGCGGTAGTAGTCGATGGCGAGGCGCGCCAGGGCGCGGGCCTCGGGCGAGTCCGTGCCGATCTCGGGCGAGTGGCTGCTCCATTTCGCGTGGAACATGCTGAGGAAGGAGGGGATCGCGTCGAAGGGGTGGCGCACGAGATAGACGAAGCGCGCATCGGGGAAGCGCTCGAACATGGAGCGTAGCCTGGGCGCGAAGAGGGCGTTCTTGTTCAGGAAGGCCCGTTGGCCGCCACTGGCATGGAGGTGGCGCCGCAGCGTGTCCTCGTAGAAGTCCATGAAGCCGCGGCGTTCTTCGGCGGGAAGCGTGTCGAAGGCGGCGACACCCGGCAGCTCGTCGAGGTAGGGAAGCAAGAGTACGACCGAAGGCGTCATGAGGGTGAGGCCGAAGACCGCCTCGTCCTCCTCGGCCTGGTCGATGCCCATCTCGTGGATCCCCCCCCAGCCGCTGAACACGAGGCGATTGAAGAGCTTCACTCCACGGCGCAGGGGGCGGCCCGGCAGCCGCCGGTCGAGGCGGTCCAGCGCTTCGACGCTGCGCCGCACACAGACCGCGCAGAAGATGGACTGGTAGAGCTTCATGCTGGTGAAGTGCTCTTCGTCGAGGCTCATCAGCCGGTGCAGCAAGGTGGTTCCGCTGCGCGCGTTGCCGAAGATGAAGACGGGCCGCTCGATCTTCTGGTCCGCGATCTCGGGCCACAGGCGATCGTCGATCCAGCGGACCGCGCCCAGCACGCCTCGGATCGAGTAGAAGAGAATCGCGTAGACGAGCCAGGTCAAGCTGCGCCGCAGGCTGAGGCGATGCCGTGCGACGCTCGTGATCTCGTGGAGGGCGGCGCGGTTCAGGTACATGCCAACGTCTCCTCGCGGCCAGCTTCGCTGGTGACCCGGGGTGTGGGGCCGCTTGCGGGGCGGGGCGCTGTGCTCATGGGGTCGCTGCCTGCAGCCGCTCCCCGGAGCGCCAGGCCAGGAGGGCCGGAAGCACGACCAGCGTGCAGAACATGAGGTAGAAGATCGCGATGGTGAGCAGCATCCCCATGCTGGAGATGCCCCGGTGGCTCGAAATCGAGAGGGCGCCGAAGGCCGCAAGGGTCGTGAGGCCGCTCAGCACGATGGCGCGAGCCGTGCTCGAGTGCAGCAGGCTGTCGATGCAGCCCTCCTCGCGGTAGCGCAGCACGAGGTGGATCCCATTGTCGACGCCGAGGCCCAACACGAGAGGGATGGCCATCACGTTGGCCATGTTGAAGGGCATGTCGATCAAGACCGCGGTCGCGGTGGTGAAGACCGCCGCCATGGCGATGGGCGTGAGCACGAGCAGGGTTTCGACGGGATCGCGCAGGGCGAGGAGCACGACGAGCAGGATCGCGATGGTCGCGATCGCGATGGCCTGGTGGAAGGAACGCACCACGATCTTCCCGATGCCCGACTCGACCACCGGGCGCCCCGTCGCGCCCGGTGCGACGCTGGAGATGGCGTCGAGGAAGCGGTTCAGGGCCCGCACGTTGCTGATGTCGTGGGTGGGGAGCGCGGTGACTAGCACGTGGCCGTCGGGGGAGATGAGGCGACGCTCGAGAGCCGGAGGCAGGTCGGCCAGGGTCGTGGCTTCGGCCGCCAGGGCGCGGCGCAGCCAGTCGAGATGCTCGTCGAAGTCGGCGACCACCAGCTCTTCGAGGGCCAGGGCTTCGAGCGCGGGCTCGGGCCTGACGAGCAGCGCGCCGAGGGCTGCCGCCAGACGGGAGGACGCCTCGGAGATCGCGGGATCGGGGGACTCGCCGGCAATCACCCGGGCGCGGTCGCGAAGCTCGCGCAGCAGGGCGACGCGCTCTGCACGACTCGGGGGGGGCATCGAGTCCTGGATGTCCAGGGCGGGGCCCAGCAGCAGCTGCGCGTCTGCCAGCAGCTCGAGCTTCTCCTCCTGCTGGTCGGGGAGGTAGGACTGGGGATCCCGCACCTCGGCGACCAGGTCGAGGGCCTCCAGCCGATCGGTGAGCGCGTGGGCTGCTTCGAGATCGCGGGCCATCAAGGTCACCGAGTAGTCGGTAAGGATGCCGGCCTCGCGAATCTCGCTCAGGGTGACCATGGACTCGGACTCGGGATCCCGGATGCCCAGGGTGCTGAAGTCGAAGGTCATGCGCGACGCAATCGCCGTTGCGACGAGGGCGGCCAGTAGCGCCACCACCGCGCCGCTGCGGGCGTGGCGGACCATCAGCGAGATTCCCCAATCCGGGATCAGCATGCCGCTGGGGCGCCCTGTCGGGGTCCCGGTCGCGACCAGCAGGGCCGGTGTGATGGTGAGGCTGGCGATCAAGGTCAGGAACATCCCGCCCCCGGTGATGATGCCGAGCTGCGCAAGCCCGGTGTACTCGGTGGGCACGTAGGCGAGGAAGCCGATGGCCGAGGTCAAGGCGCACAGGCTGACGGCCCGCCCGACGGTGCCGCCCGTCGAAAGCAGGGAGGCCTTCACGTCGAGGCCCTCGTCGAGCGCCTCCAGGGCGCGCAGGCAGATGTGGATCGCGAAGTCGACGCCGAGACCGATGAGCAGCACCGAGAAGGCCGCCGAGAAGGTGTTGAACTCGCCCACCGCCGCCATGGCGAAGGCCGAGGTCCAGACGATCCCCACCACCACCGTTGCCAGGGTGGCGACGATGACGCGCAGGGAGCGGGTGCCCAGCACGAGGATCGCCGCCAACATGCACGCGGCGAGCAGGCCCGCGACGCCGACGCTCGAGCGAAGACTCAGCAGCTCTTCGTAGGCGAGCGGGACCATCCCGGTCAGCCGCACCACGACGCCCTTCTCCGGCGTGAGATCGAGCTCGGTTGCGATGGCCCGGATCTCCTGAATCAGCAGCTCACTCGAGATCTTCGCGTCGAAGTCCTGATTCCCCTGCACGGCGACGACATGGTGGACGTCTCCCTCCTGCTCTCTGCCGAGCAGGGTCTCCTGCCAGGATGGAGCGTCGTCGTCACCCGCGATGTGGCCTTCGATGATCTCACTCAGGCGATCGCTCAGGCGCCCGAAGCCGGGGCCGGGGTCGTCGCCACGCTCGACCAGATCCATGGCGGCGGAGACCTCGTCGTGGATGCCCCGCAAGCTCGGGTCTCGTGCGAGGGTGGCGAGGATGGGCTGCACCTCGGCCATGCGCGAGACCGCCGTCTCGAGCTCGTCGATGTCCATGTAGAGAAGGGCGCGGTCGCGAAAGAAGCTGCCCTCGTCCGGAGAGTAGATATTGGTGATGAGGTCCGGCCGCGCGCGCAGGGCGGTGGCGAGGCGCTCGGCGGCCTTGGAGGCCGTGCCATGGTCCGCGGCCGTCAGGACGACGAGGGTCGAGGATTCGTAGTGGGGAAAGGCCTTGCCGAACTCTTCGTAGCGCTGGCGGAAGGGGGCGTCCTGGCGCACCAGCTCCTGGGTGTTGGAGTTCATGCGCAGATGGGTCGCCGTGTACCAGGCGGCTCCGACGGTCGTGAGGATGACGAGGGCGATGATCGTCCGCGGATGGGCGACGACGAAGCGGAGCCAGCGGAGCAGGCCGCGCTCGTACGCGACTGCGATTAGGGATTGGTTTTCCATTGGGATTTCGGTTGGTTCTCGACCAGGCCAGAGGTTTTCGGGAGGGGGGCCGGGGGAGGAGGGGAGGGTACCAATTCTGATTCGACCGTGCAGCCCGGTGGCCCCTGCGGGGAATTCCTTGTCTCTACCTGGGTTGGACCCCGGGAGTTCGCCCGAGTTCCCCGCGCGGCCGCGCGGCTCGTGGCCGGAGTCCTGAGAGCAGTACATCCAGGGCCCGCATCACCCGCGCCTCGAGCTCTCCCGGGCGGGCTTCCTCTTCCCGTAGCCAGGCGCCCACGATGCTGTTTCGCAGGGCGTTGTAGTAGCCGGTGATCTCCTCGGCGGGGACGTCGTCGCGGATCTCCCCGTGCTTCTGAGCCTGCCGGAACCCCTCGCACTTCTCCTGGAAGCGGGTCATGAGCTCGTAGAGGATCTGCTCGGAGGGTGAGTCCGCCTCGTGGCCACCTCCGGGCCGCAGCACGCCGGTCTCCGCGACGACGGTGGCGAGGAACTCGCGATCGCGCTCGATCACCCTGAGCCGCAGGGCGATGTCGGCGAGGAGCGCGGCGAGGGGCGAGTCGCTGTCGCCGGCTGGCTCACCGATGGCCTCGCCGTTGCGGTGGAACCACTCGACGGCGAGCTCCGTGAGCACCGCCTCCTTGGAGCGGAAGTAGTTGAAGAAGGTCTTTTCGCTGACGCGGACTCGCTGGCAGATCTCCGCCACACGGCTCTCGGCGTAACCCTTCGAGCGGAAGAGCTCGTCCGCGGTGTCGAGGATCAGCCGCCGGGTTTGCTCCTTCTTCTCTTCGCGCAGTCCCAAGGTCCGTCCCCGCTAGTATGCTGAGACTATAAGGGATTTCCCCGGCGGGTCCCCGGCGCTTTGGGAGGGTTTCGAGTGAGCGTCCTGCAGCTGCCCGATAGCGGTCTGTGGAAGGCCGTGCGGGAGAGGAGTGCCGAAGCGTTGCGTAGCGGCGCACTCGAGCCCATCGCGACCGAGAGCGCGGTGATCGTGGAGCGCGGGGTGCCCTTCGTGGTTCGCGTGCTGAGCGAAATCCGGCGCAAGCGGCGGGCCGCCCTTCGCCAGAAGGAGACCGGCCGCAATCCCTTTCTCCCCTACGAGGAGGAGCTCTTCGTCGCCGACGTCTCTCCGACACACGTGGCGCTCCTCAACAAGTTCAACGTGCTCGATGACCACCTCTTGATCATCACCCGCGACTTCGAGGAGCAGAGCCAGCCACTGGCGCTGGCAGACTTCGAAGCGCTGTGGGCCTGTCTCGGGGAAGGCGGCGCCCTGGGCTTCTACAACTCCGCTCCCGAGGCCGGAGCGAGTCAGCGCCACCGCCACCTGCAGCTGGTTCCACTGCCACTCGGCGGGGGCGAGGATACGCTTCCCGCCTTCGGCGGCGGTGAGGATACGCGAGCCGCTGGCTCCGGTGAGCGAGAGGAGCTGCCCATGACGCGCTTCTTTGACGGGGCGCACTTCGAAGCCGGGATCGGGCGAGCGCCGGAGCTGCCTTTCCTTCACGCGATCGCGCGCCTGGACGATTGTGCGGAGGCATCCCCCGCCCAGGCCGCTTCGATCTTGCTGTCGCGTTACAAGGGCCTCTGTCGTGCCGCGGGCTGCGAAGGAGCGTCACGTCCCTACAACCTGCTCGCCACCCGGGACTGGCTGTTCCTGGTGCCCCGGTCCGCCGGTCGCTGCGACGGCATTCCGGTGAACGCCCTCGGCTTCGCGGGTGCCATGCTGGCCCTCGATCGCGCCCAGGTAGCGACGATCGCCGAGCGTGGCCCCTTCGCGCTTCTCGCCGACGTCTCGTTGCCCGCGAGATCGCGCTGACTCGAAGAACACGAGGCCCCGGTGCCGGAGCGCCGGGGCCTCGTGGGAACGCTGGAGCCGACGATTCCGGCGCCTGGGGCGTCCTCGCAGTCTTCCTCGCGACGGGGCGCCGCAGCGACTGACTCGGCGGCTCCGCTATTCGCCGCGGTACTCTCCGCTGCGCTTCTGTGCCCAGGCCGCCATCGCCTCGAGAAAGTCGTTGGAGCCCATGCAGGTGGCCTGCGCCTCGGCCTCGTACTCGAGTCCCTCCTCGAAGGCCCAGGCGGTGGCGCGATTCAGTCCGCTCTTGATCAGCGAGAGGGCAATCGGCGGCTTTGCGGCGAGGCTGGCGGCGTACTCGGCGACGCGTGCAGCCAGCGCGTCGTTGGCGACCACCTCGAGCACCAGTCCGAGGTCGAGCGCCTCGCGGGCGTCGAGAACGTCGCCGCGGAACGCGATGTCCTTGGCGCGCTGGAGGCCAACCAGGCGGGGCAGTAGCCA
>JAFDEK010000119.1 GCA_019310385.1 Deltaproteobacteria bacterium | reverse complement strand
CAGCGTACTCTCGAGACTGCCCGGCGGCAGGCCGAGCTCGCCCTCCAGCTCGGCCGGGGTCTCCCCCACCGCCGCAACTTCGCGCGGATAGGTGGGCTGCTCGAAGACTTCGTCGTCGACGACGAGCCAGGCGCGGCCGCGCGCGCGAAAGAGCGCGAACTCACCCAGGCGACCCATGTAGGAGTCTTCCGCGACGAAGCGCTGGCCCTGGGCGTCGATGAGGATGCCCCGCTTGAGATCCCAGGGCTGGGTCGCCGGGAGTGAGATCGAGACGGCGTCCATGTGCATGGTGGCGCCGCCGGCCGCGCTGCCCAGGCGGATCCCCGAGCCGTCATCGCCGTCGGCCGCCACTCGCACCATGCACTTGCGCGCGAGAGGCTGGTGGGCGTCGAGCATCGCGTCGTTCAGGATGAAGCCGCCCGTCGTGAGCACGACACCGCCCCGGGCTCGGATGCAGCGCTCCTCGCCGAAGGACTCCGCGACCGCGCCCACGATACTCCCGTCGGCCTCCTGCACGAGGGCGATGCCGCGATGATTGGCCGCCACCCGGGCCGGGCTCGCGTCGACGGCGGCACAGAGCTTCTCCATCAACTTGGGTCCGCCCTGGTGCTCGATGCGGGGTACGTGGCCCCGGGGAGCAGGTCGCGCGGCCTCGCAGAAGGGATACACGCGCTCGGAGCCCGACCAGACGAGGCCGTCATCGGTGGGAGGCTCGCCGCTGACGCCGTAATGGAAGGACTCCTTGAACGGGACACCCTGGGCGACCAGCCAGTCGTAATGGGCAACGCTGCCCTCGCAGTAGAGACGCATCTTGGCTTCGTCCGAGCCCTCGCCGCAGGACGCCATGAGATAGCCGAACATGTCCTCGACCGAGTCCTCGAAGCCGCAGGCCCGCTGCAGCGCGGTGCCGCCGCCCAGGTAGATCACGCCGCCGGACATCGCCGAGGTGCCACCGCCACCACCCGCGCGCTCGAGCACGAGGGTCTCGGCGCCATGAGCGGCCGCTTCCAATGCGGCCGCAGCCCCCGCCGCGCCGAGTCCGACGACGAGAACGTCGACATTCTCGTCCCATTGTGTGATTTCCGCTGGGTCTCTAACGAAGCTGGTCATGACTCACTCCGGGTCATCTCCCCACAGGCAATGAGCTCGTCCTCGCAGGGTAAAATGGTGCACGCATGCCCCACGAAGCTACACGACTGTCGGCTCCCCGACACGCAGGACTGATGCAGAGTGCGCGCAGCAGATTGCAGTCAGGAAATACGGCGTTTCACCCGATCGAATTCCACAGGACTGTCAGGAGCCGCGCCGGGGGTGGATGGCGCTCCATGGAAAGCTCTATAGTTTGGCCCGCTGGTAGCGGGTAGTAGGTGCACTCGAAAGGCGAACGAGCCTGGGCCTCCAAGGAGTGTCAGTGGTTCTGGAAGTCGAGACGCAATACGGCCGGGTTCGCGGCAGCGATGATGCCGGGATCCGGGTCTTTCGCGGTTTGCGCTTCGCGCAGCCGCCCAGTGACGAGCAACGTTTCCTTCCGCCGGCTGCGCCCGAGCCCTGGACGGGGACCTTCGACGCCACGCAGCCAGGCCCCGCGGCGCCCCAGATGGCGCTGCCCTGGTTCGGCTGGATCAACGCCGCCGCCGTTGCACCGGGCGACGACTGCCTCTCCTTGAACGTCTGGACACCCGCCGTCGACGACGGCCGACGCCGCCCGGTTCTGGTCTGGATGCACGGCGGCGGCTTCCTGGTCGGCTCAGGCTCGACGGGCGTATACGACGGCGCCGCCCTGGCGCGCCGAGGCGACGTGGTCGTCGTAACCGTGAACTACCGACTGGGCGCCATGGGCTACGCCCACCTCGGCCTCCTCTTCGAGGGCGAGGAATTCCAGGGCTGCACCAACCTGGGCGTGCGGGACCAGATCGCCGCCCTCGAATGGGTGCGCGACAACATCGACCGCTTCGGCGGCGATCCCGGCAAGGTCACGGTCTTCGGCCAGTCCGCCGGCGCCATGAGTATCGCGGCGCTGCTCGGCGCGCCGCGGGCACGGTCCCTGTTCCACCGGGCCATCTGCATGAGCGGCGCCGCGGCCCATGTTCTCGAGCCCGACGAGGCGCGCGTCACCGCGGAGGCCTTCATCGACAAGCTCGGGCAGCCGCGCCCCTCCTCCCACAAGGGACTCGGCTGGTTCCCCATGGATCGTCTGCTGCGCGCACAGCACGAGACCATGATGGAGCTCTCGAACATGGCCCGGATGATGGTCTTCCTGCCCGTGGTCGACGGCGACGTGATCCCGGAACAACCCCTCGATGCCATCCGGCGCGGCGCGGCCGCCGACATTCCGCTCCTCATCGGGACCACCCTCGACGAATGGCAGCTCTTCCGCATCTTCGAGGAAGGCCCCTTCGCGATGAAGGAAGAAGATCTCCTCACCCGCTTCGACGAGGCGCTGGACAAGGGCTTCGAAGGCGCCCCCGACGCCGAGGTTGCCGTGGGCGAATTCCGTGGCGCCCTCGAGTCACGCGGGACCCGCGCGCGCAACGGCGACGTCTGGATCGAATTCCAGTCCGCACGCGAAATGCACTACCCCGCCACACGCCTCGCCGAGGCGCAGAACGAAGGCGGCGGCACGGCGCACAACTATCTCTTCACCTGGCGCCCGCCCACCATGCGCCGCGCCATCGGCGCATGCCACGCCCTCGACATCCCCTTCGTATTCGGTTCGGTCCAGCACCCGCTGGCCCGACCCCTGACGGGCTTCACGACCTCGGCCTCCCGGCTCTCCCAGAAGATCCAGCAGGCCTGGATCCAGTTCGCCCACGAAGGCAGCCCCGGCCACGACCGCCTTCCCAGCTGGGAGCCCTACGAGACCGAAGAACGCCACACCATGGTGCTCGGCCGGCGCTGCGGCATGGATCACGCCCCCCTCGAAGGGGAGCGAAGGCTGCTCGCGAGCTGGAAGGGACACGAAACGCCGGAGCAGGCGTCGCAAGGCCTTCATCAGTCCTCGATCATCGAGCGCGCATCGGCGGCGGTCTTCTCCCGGGCCTGAGGTATCGGGCCCGAGGTCCCGGGCCCGAGCTATCGGCCGATCGAGCAAGCCCGACGAGCTGCGCGCCCGGCGCAGCCGTGCGATCATGCGCGCGGGAGGGCCCATGTCGGATTCCCTTGCGCAGCTGGATGCCACCGCCCAGGCGGAGCTCGTCGAAGCGGGTGAGGTCTCGCCCGCGGAGCTCGTCGAGGCCGCCATCGCGCGCATCGAGCGCATCGACCCCGAGCTCAATGCGGTCATCCATCCTCTCTTCGAGAAGGCGCGCGCCGCTGCGGCCAGCCCCGAGCTGCCCCGCGGCCCCTTTCGCGGCGTACCCTTCCTGGTAAAGGACGCCGTCTGCCACACGGCGGGCGACCCCTACCACCTGGGTATGCGCTTCCTCAAGGAGCAGGGCTGGGTGGCGGAGCGCGACAGCGAGCTGGCCCGGCGCCTGCGCGCCGCGGGCTTCGTGTTCGTGGGTAAGACCAATACGCCCGAGCTCGCCATGTCGTGCACCACCGAGCCCCTCGCCTACGGGGCCACCCACAACCCCTGGAACCTCGAGCACTCGCCCGGCGGCTCCAGCGGTGGCTCGGCGGCCGCCGTCGCGGCAGGCCTCGTCCCCGCCGCCCACGCGAACGACATGGGGGGCTCGATCCGGATCCCGGCCTCCTTCTGCGGCCTGGTCGGCCTGAAGCCGACCCGGGCCCGCGGCAGCCTGGCGCCCGACTTCGGCGAATACTGGGGCCCCCTTACCCACGAGCACGTGGTGACGCGCAGCGTGCGGGACAGCGCAGCGGTGCTCGACGCCATCGCGGGCCCGGCCACCGGCGATCCCTACACGGCGCCCCTACCCCTGCGTCCCTTCGCGCGAGAGGTGGGCGCCGATGCGGGGAGCCTGCGCGTTGGCTTCACGACCGCTTCGGCCGTCGTCGACGCTGAGCCCGACGCCGTCGCTGCGGTCGAGAGCACCGCCCGGCTGCTCGCGGAGCTGGGCCATCGGGTCGAGCCGGTACGACTCGATGCCCTCGACCACATCGAGATCGGGCCCTGGATCGCGGCCGGCCTCGCCCGGGATCTCGACCGCTGGTCGGCCCTCACCGGCAAGGAGATCGGCCCGGACGACGTCGAGCCCATGAACTGGCTGCTCGCGGAGGCCGGCCGCTCCATGAACGCGGCCCAGTATCTCGAGTCCGCGGAGCAGGCCCAGGCCTGGGCGCGCGAGCTACAGCAGTGGTGGGCGGCAGGAAACGACGTACTCCTCACCCCAACCAGTCCGGGGCCGGCCCCGCGCCTGGGAGAGCTCGCTCCCGAAATCGAGGTCCCGCAGCTCCTCTACCGCATGGGGCGGATCACGGCCTTCACCATGCCCTTCAACGTCACCGGGCAGCCCGCCATCTCGCTGCCGCTCCACTGGACTCGAGACGGTCTGCCCGTGGGCATCCAGCTCGCCGGCGCCTACGGGCGCGAGGACCTGCTGCTACGCCTGGCCGCGCAGCTCGAGGAAGCGCGGCCCTGGCGCGAGCGCCGGCCGCCGACCCACGCTTGATTGCCGCGCGCCGAGCCCCCGGCCACGAGCGCCTCAGGTCGCAGAGCCCGCGCTTCCGGAATCCACGTGCAGCTGCCGCTGTGGAAAGGGGATCTTGATCCCCTCCGCGTCGAAGCGCCGCTTCACCTCGCGGGTCATGTCCCAGTAGACGTCCCAGTAGTCGTCGGTCTTCACCCAGGGCCGCACCACGAAGTCGACCGAGCTCTCGTTCAGCTTGTGGAGCTTCACCATGGGCTCGGGCTCCGCGAGCACGCGCCGGTCCTCGGCGAGCATTTCCTGCAACACCCTCTCCACGTGCTCGACGTCGTCCCCGTAGGAGACCGCGAAGGTCATGTCGACCCGCCGGACGCTCTGGTGGGTGACGTTCTTGATCACGTCACCCCAGATCTTGCCGTTGGGAACGATGAGGGTCTGGTTGTCGATAGTGAGGATGGTGGTCGAAACCAGGCTCATGTGATTGACCTTCCCGAACACGCCCGCCGCCTCGATCATGTCTCCGACGTCGTAGGGCCGGTAGCCGAGGATCATCATGCCGGCCGCGAAGTTCGCGAGAGAATCCTGGAGCGCGAAGCCGACGATGAAGCCCGCGATTCCGAGGCCGGCCAGCAGGGGGCCGAGCTCCACCCCGAGCTGGGAGAGGCCCACGAGGACCCCGAGTATCAGGACCGCGTTGCTCACGATGCTGAGCGTCATGTCCCGCAGCAGCCGCGAAGTCTCCACGCGCCCGCTCCCGAAGGCCCGCTGCATGATGTGACGCACGAGCACCGAGAGCAGCTTGAAGAGGAAGACGATGAGGAAGAACATGATCAGCCTGAAGACGAAGCGCGGGCCGTTCTCGAGCACCCATTCCTTCGCCTCCTGGATCCACTGATCGAAGAGCCCGATGGCGACCTTGGCGCGGAAGATGTCCGCGGTGACCTCACCCGTCGTAGTGATGAGGAGCTGCTGATAGGCCGCGACCTCCAGATCGAGGGCCGCCATCATCTTCACGACGATGCCCAGAGCACCGGCCACCACCTTCTTGCGCTGGCCCAGGACCGCGAGCTCCGCTGCGATGGCCGCGTCGCCCTCGCGACCCTCGGCGCGCTGCTGGAGCTGCGCGAGCTGGTCGACGACGAGTCTCACGCGGCCGGCCATCAGCTCGGCGCGGCTCTCGAGACGCTGGGTGAGATCGGCGCGCGGCGCGCTGTTGTCGAGGCCCACCTTCTTCTGGCGGAACACCTGGTCGACATAGGCCTGATAGAGGGTAAGGAGCCACTCGACCTCCTTGGTGATGCGCTGGTCGGCGGCGAGGAGTTCTTCGGGAGGAATGGCCTCGCGCTCCTTGCGCAGCCGTGCCAGGGTCCCCTCGGCCTCGTCGATGTGCGCAACGATGGCGGGCGTGAGCTCGATCAGGTCCTGCTCGAGCCGAGCGCGAAGCTGGGAGGCGTCGAGCTCCTTCTTCTCCTGGGCGTGGAGGTTGTCGACGAGACGCCCCATCACCGCGAGAAACTCGAGCTTGGACTCCATGATTTGCTTGTCGAGAACCAGGCGGTCCTCGCCCTCCGCGGCGTCCGCCTGGTCCTGCAGGGCGAGTACCTTCGCCGAGATGGCGTCGAGGTGGGCCACGATGCGGCGGGCCTCCGCGACCAGGGGCGGCTCGGGGGGCGGCTGCTCCTCCTCGGCGAGCGCCTCCTGCGTGATCTGCGCCTGCGCGGGCTCGGCGGCGGGCTCCTGAGCGTGGCCCGGTGCCGCGACCAGCGGCGCGACGCCGGCGACCCACCCGGCCAACGAAATCACGGCGAGTATTCGTTTCACGCTTGCCCCCTTCGCTCCGCGGCGCCTCCGCTCAAAAATTGAGCGAAAAGCCGAGGGTCGTCACCACCTTGTTGTTTCCGACCAGCTCCGAGGGATTGTTGTCGTAGACATCGGTGACCCGGAAGAGCAGGGCCAGGGGATCCCAGATCGGCACCCGGAGATCGAACTCGGAGCGGAAGAGCCAGTTGCTCCCGGAATCGACCAGGCCGGGCAGGTAGTACAGCCACCACTCGATCACCGCGTTTCGCGGCAGCCTGAACTCGGACCGGAATCCGATCAACGCGGAAGCGTAGTCGTTGCTGCCGAAGTCGCGGAACTCCTCGAATACATAGCCGAAGCCTCCCTGGAGCTCGAGCAGGATGCGGTCGCTCTCCCAGACCATGTACCCGAGGCCGGCGTTCGGATAGATGCGGATCTCGACCCCGCGTGGCGTGTCGAACTCTCCCGGAAAAGCGCCGAACACGGAAGCGCGCTTCCAGAAGTCGTACTGCAACCTCAATGCGCCCCAGAACTCGTCCTTGGTTGTCTGGGGCTCCGTCTCGTCGACCCGCTGCTGGGACTCGAAGGCGTAGCGGGCGTCGAGGGAGAAGAGCCAGGGCGCACGGGCCCGATCGACGTCCAGCCCGAAATTGACCTTCCTCTTCTCGATGGCCCCGGACTCGAGGTTCATGCCCAGGTCGAAGGCCGCGCTCCAATAGCGCAGATCAGTGCGGATGCGGGTGAGATTCCTGGTTTCGTACTCCTCGTCGGAGACGCCGCGCTGGATGGAGTCCACGGGGACCCGCGTGGCGCTCAGGCGCGTCGCCCCGACGAGCAGGTGGCCGTCCTCGATGCCCAGCAGGCGACCATGGACCTTCTCCTTGATTCCGTAGAGCACCCGATAGCTGCGCACGGTCTCGAGGGCGTCGATGCTCGCGTAGGGGATCTCGATCGTTCCCTCGCCATAGTTCGTCTCGACCACGAGGCCCCCGGCGCTCAGCCGCAGCACCCGCCCGGGTAGCAGGACGCCGTTCACGGCGATCTCGTCCACCAGGGGTGTGAGGAGCTCGGTCATGAGCGCATCGACGGTCGGGTCGTGCTCCCGCAGCGGCAGACCCTCGGCTTCGAGCGCCTCGTCGACCCGCGCCCGCTGCTCCTCCGCGTCGGCGCTCTCTTCCTCGCCGGCGGCGCCCTCTTCCTCGCGGGCAGCACTCTCGCTCTCGGCGGCCGACACCGGGCCGGCCGCGAGGGCCGCGAGGGCAAGAGCCCACACGACGACGAGCTTCGGCTGAACGAAGGACCGCTGCGTCACGAATCCTCTTTCGAGCAACAATTCGCACCGAGGAAGCTGCACGGAGACCATGTGCACCTGGGGGATTGCGGAATGCTAGCAACAAGGAGCTTGCGGGACAGAAAGCCACGCAAGCTCCGACGGACTGGATCTCGCAGAGATCCCTCTAGCGGGCCTTCGCCTCGATGCCGCGCAGCAGGTCGTTCCAGGACTCGACGAAGAGGTCCCGGCCCTCGGTCTGGAGCTTGATCGCCATGGCGTCCACGTCCACGCCGGCCTCCCCCGCGCCCAGAACGACCCGGTCCGCCTCGCTGGCGTCGTCGCCCAGCACCCCTTCCACCGCGCCGTGGTCCGCGAAGGCGAGCAGGGTCTTCTCGGGCAGGGTGTTGACGGTCTGGTCCGCCGCCAGGGCGGTGACGTAGAGGGTGTCGGGCAGGGCGGGGTCCTTGGTCCCAGTGCTCGCCCACAACAGGCGCTGGGGCTTGGCGCCGGCGGCGGCGAGACGCTGCCAGCGATCCGAAGTGAGGATCTCCCGGTAGGCGCGGTAGGTCTGCTCGGAGACCGCGATCCCGAGCCGGTTCGCGAGCCCCTCGGGCAGCTCCGAGGCGGTGTGGTTATCCCAACGCGAGACGAAGAGGGAGGCCACCGAGGGGACCAGCGGGTCCTGGCCCGCCTCGACGCGCCGCTCGATCCCGCGCAGGTAGGCCTCCGCGCAAGCGATGTAGTGATCCGGCGAGAAGAGCAGGGTCACGTTGATCGGCACTCCGGCGGCGATCAGCTCCTCGATCGCGACACAGCCCTCTTCGGTGCCCGGCACCTTGATGAGCACGTTGGGACGGTCGGCCCGGGCGAAGAGCTCCTTGGCGTCGTGGATCGTCTGGGCGCTGTCGTTGGCGAGGGCGGGGGACACTTCGATGGACGCAAAGCCGTCGCCGCCCCCCGTCGCGTCGTAGACGGGCCTGAAGAGGTCCGCCGCCGCCACCACGTCCTCGAGGCCCAGCTCGAAGAAGATCTGCTCCGCGCTGAGGCCACGCTCGTGGCCGCCGTGAATGGCCGCGTCGTATTTTTCGGTGCCCGCGATGGCCTTCTGGAAGATGGTTGGGTTCGACGTGAGGCCCGTCACCGACAGCTCGCTGGCATAACGCGCGATGGTGCCGTCTTCGAGCATGTCTCGGCTGATACTGTCGAACCAGACACTCTGTCCCTTCGCGGTGAGGGTATTCAAGGGGCTCATGGTCGTTCTCCTCGATGGCATTGCGCCGCTCATCGCGGCGGGGAAATCACTGGCGGGCGCGCCGAGCCCGGTAGTGCCGGATCAGGGCGTTGGTGGACCCGTCGTGGTCCGGTTCGGGCTCCGTCTCGCCGCTGAGCTCCGGCGCGATGCGCCTGGCCAGCACCTTCCCGAGCTCGACGCCCCATTGATCGAAAGAATTGACGTTCCAGATCGTGCCCTGAACGAAGACCTTGTGCTCATAGAGGGCAACGAGCTTCCCGAGGCACTCGGGCGTGAGGCGCTCGGCGAGAAGCGTGTTGCTGGGCCGGTTGCCGGGGAAGCTGCGGTGGCTCACCAGCTCCGACGCCACGCCCTCGGCCGCCACCTCCTCCTCGCTCTTGCCAAAGGCCAGGGCCTCGCTCTGGGCGAAGAAGTTGGCCATCAGCAGGTCGTGGTGCTCGCCCCGTGGATTCAGGCTCTGACAGAAGCCGATGAAGTCGCAGGGGATCAGCTTCGTCCCCTGGTGGATCAGCTGATAGAAGGCATGCTGGCCGTTGGTGCCGGGCTCGCCCCAGATGATGGGACCGGTCTGGTAATCGACGTAGCGACCCTCGAGGTCGACCCGCTTGCCGTTGCTCTCCATGTCGAGCTGCTGCAGGTAGGCGGCGAAGCGCCACAGGTACTGGTCGTAGGGCAGCACCGCGTGGGTCTCGGCGCCGAAGAAGTTCGTGTACCAGATCCCCAGCAGGGCGAGCAGCACCGGCATGTTCTGCTCGAAGGGTGCGCTGCGGAAGTGCTCGTCCATGGCGCGGAAGCCCGCCAGCATCTCGCGGAAGCGCTCGGGTCCGATGGCGACCATGAGGGAGAGGCCGACGGCCGAGTCGTAGGAGTAGCGGCCCCCCACCCAGTCCCAGAAGCCGAACATGTTGGCGGGGTCGATTCCGAAACCCACGACCTCTTCGGCGTTGGTCGAGACCGCGACGAAGTGCTTCGCCACGGCGGCCTCGTCCCCCAGCGCGGCCAGCAGCCAGGCTCGCGCGCTGCGGGCGTTGGTGAGGGTCTCCTGGGTGGTGAAGGTCTTCGAGCAGACGATGAAGAGGGTCTCCTCGGCGTCGAGGCCCCGGATGGTCTCGGCGAAGTCCGTGCCGTCGACGTTCGACACGAAGCCGAGGTGCAGCTCGGGATCGGCGTAGTGGCGCAGGGCCTCGTAGGCCATGACGGGACCGAGATCCGACCCCCCGATGCCAATGTTGATCACGTTGCGGATGCGCCGGCCCGTGTGGCCCCGCCAGGCGCCGCCGCGCAGGCGCTCGGCGAAGTCCGCCATGCGGTCGAGCACGGCATGGACCTCGGGAACCACGTTCTCGCCGTCCACCTCGATGACCGCGCCACGGGGCGCACGCAGGGCGGTGTGGAGCACCGCGCGCCCCTCGGTGACGTTGATCTTCTCGCCCGCGAACATGGCTTCGGTGCGCGCACGCAGGCCGCAGCTCTTCGCCAGCTCGCACAGCAGGCCCAGGGTCTCGTCGCTGACGAGATTCTTCGAGTAGTCGAGGTACAGCCCCAGCGCGTCCACAGCCAGGCGCTCGCCGCGATCGGGGTCCTCGGCAAAGAGCTCGCGCAGGCCGCGTCGCTGCATCTGCTCGGCGTGCTCGGCGAGCGCCTTCCAAGCCGGTGTCTCGCTGGGGGATGTCATGCGGGCTGATCGGGCCTCCGGGTCTTCATGGTATACGGACGCCGGCGACAGCGGGCAAGCGGCCGCCAGCGATGCAGCCCAATTCGATGGCGCCCCCGGGTGATGGGTCCCTCAGTCGCAGGGCTCCCCCACCGCCTGCCCCGGGGCATGCCAGCCGCCGCGATCGGCGAGCAGCTCTTCGGCCTGCTTGGGTCCCCAGGTGCCGGGCTCGTACTCGTAGAGGGGCGAGGGGCGGGCGAGGATGGGATCGACAATGCGCCAGGCCGCCTCCACGTCGTCCACCCGGGCAAAGAGCAGAGGCTCGCCCCCCATGGCCTCGTAGAGGAGGCGGTCGTAGGGCTCCAGGGCCTCGCCCGGCTCCCGGCAGGCCACGAGCTCGGTGGGGACGCTGCGGGCCGGCTCGCCGGCACCCCGGATGCGCGCCCCGATGGCGATCTCCACATCCGGGCCCAGCCGGAAGCGGTAGTAGTTGGGCGGACCCGCCTCGAAGGCCTTGCCCGAGAAGACCTTCTGGGGGGGCTGGCGCAGGGTGACGAGGACCTCGGTGGCGCGCAGGGGCAGCAGCTTGCCGGCGCGGATGTAGAAGGGCACGTCGGCCCAGCGCCAGGAGTCGATGTGGAATTCCAGGGCCGCGAAGGTCTCCACGTCGGAATCCGGCGCCACCCCCTCCTCGTCGCGATAGCCGCGGAACTGTCCCCGCACCAGGGAGCGGCCCGTGAGGGGGCGAATCGACTTCAGCACCTTCGCCTTCTCGTCGCGCAGGGCGTCGGCGCCGGCGCCGATGGGGGGCTCCATGGCGAGCAGGGCGACGACCTGCAGCATGTGGTTCTGCACCACGTCGCGGATGGCACCCGCCTCTTCGTAGAAGCGCCCCCGGCCCTCGACGCCGATGTCCTCCGCCATGGTGATCTGCACGTGGTCGACGTAGTTGCGGTTCCAGATGGGCTCGAGAAAGGAGTTCGCGAAGCGAAAGTGAACCAGGTTGTGGACCGGCTCCTTGCCCAGGTAGTGGTCGATGCGGAAGATGGAGTGCTCGTCGAAGACCGCCTGCAAGGTGCGATTCAAGTCCTCCGCCGAGGCGAGGTCGCGGCCGAAGGGCTTCTCGAGCACCACCCGGGCGCCCCGGGCGCAGCCCGACGCGCCGAGGCCTTCCACCACCATGGGGAAGGCGCTCGGGGGAATGGCGAGATAGTGGAGCGGACGCTCGGCGCCGCCGAGCTTGGCGCGCAGCGCCTCGAAGGTCGCCGCTTCTCCGTAGTCGCCCCCCACGTAGTCGAGCAGCTCGGCGAGCCCGGCGCGGGACGCCGTGTCGGCCGCGTTGCCGTAGTCGCGCAGGCTGTCTCCCATGCGCTCCTTCAATCGCTCGAGAGGAACCTCCTCGCGTCCCACGCAGATAACCGGGACCGCGAGACGGCCCTCCTTCACCATGGATTGCAGGCTGGGAAAGATCTTCTTGTACGCGAGGTCGCCCGTGGCGCCGAAGATCACCAACGCGTCGCTCCGCCGCTCAGCCATCTTTCTTCTCCCTGTGCCCGCCGAATTCGAAGCGCATGGCCGACAGAACGCGATCGCCGAAGTCGGCACGACCGCGAGAGCTGAAGCGCTCGAAGAGGGCGGCCGTGAGCACGTGCGCCGGCACCCCCTCGTCGACGGCCGCGTGAACCGTCCAGCGCCCCTCACCCGAATCCGAGACCTGCCCCGAGAACTCCTCGAGCCGGGGACTGGCCGCCAGGGCCTTGGCGGTGAGATCGAGCAGCCACGAGCCCACCACGCTGCCCCGCCGCCACAGCTCGGTGATCTCGGGGATGTCGAGCTCGTATTGGTAGTGCTCGGGATTGCCGAGTGGGGCCGTCTCGGCGTCGTCCTCGCGAACATGCAGGCCTGCGTCGGCGTGGCGCAGGATGTTCAGCCCCTCCGCGTAGGCGGCCATGAGACCGTATTCGATCCCGTTGTGGACCATCTTGACGAAGTGGCCGGCGCCGCTGGGACCGCAGTGCAGATAGCCCTGCTCGGCGCTGCCCTGGGCCTCCGGCCTCCCCTCGGTGCGCGGCGCCGCGCCGGCGCCCGGCGCCAGGGCGGCAAAGACGGGATCGAGGCGCTGCACCGCCGCGCTGTCGCCGCCGATCATCAGGCAGTAGCCGCGCTCGCGACCCCACACGCCGCCACTGGTCCCGACATCGAGGAAGTGTATGCCACGCGCGGCGAGCTCGGCCGAGCGCCGGATGCCGTCGCGGTAGTTCGAGTTCCCGCCGTCGATCAGGACGTCGTCGGCCTCGAGCAGGGGCGCGAGGGAGCCGATGCTGTCGTCGACCAGGGACGCGGGGACCATCATCCAGATGGAGCGCGGCGGCTGCAGCGCGGCCACGAGCGCCTCGAGGGAGGCCACCCCCTTCGCCCCCTCCGCGTCGAGGGCGCCGACCGCCTCGGCGCTCACGTCGTAGACCACGCAGTCCTGACCCGCAGCCATGAGCCTACGCACCATATTGGCGCCCATCCGGCCCAAACCGATCATTCCGATCTGCATCCGACTCTCCCCTCGCCGGCTCCCGGCACGAGTTCCTCCTGAGGTAGTATCCCACGGCGATCCACTTGCCAAGCCGGTGAGAGGCCCTCCTGGGCGCCTGCGCAGAAGAGCCGGGGGGGGCAGGAGAAGGAGACGATCTCGACGGCGTGCTGACCGACACCGCGCGGGTTCACGCCGCCGCGTGGAAGCGCCTCTTCGACGACTTCCTGCGCGCGCGAGCCGAGCGAGAGGGAGCGCCCTTTCGCGAATTCGACATCGAGGGCGACTACCTGGTCTACGTGGACGGAAAGCCCCGCTACGACGGCGTCCGCAGCTTCCTCGCCTCCCGGGAGATCGAGCTTCCCGAAGGCGAGGAAGACGACCCGCCCGAGAGCGAGAGCGTCCGCGGTCTGGGCCTGCGCAAGGACGGCTTCGTCAAGGAGGTGATGGCCCGCGACGGTGTGGAGGCCTACCCGACGTCGGTCGAGCTGGTCCGAAAGCTGCGCGAGCAGGGCTTCAGGACCGCGGTGGTGTCGTCGAGCCACAATTGCGCGGCGGCCCTCGAGGTGGCGGGCATCGCCGACCTCTTCGACAGCCGCGTCGACGGCGTGGTGATCGACGAGATGGGAATCCCCGGCAAGCCGGCGCCCGATTCCTTCCTCGAAGCCGCCCGGCAGCTGGGTGTCGCCCCCGAGCGCGCCATCGTGGTGGAGGACGCCATCTCGGGCGTCGAGGCCGGTCGGGCGGGAGGCTTCGGCCTGGTGATCGGCGTCGCGCGCAAGGGTGACGCCGGCGAGCTCGCCCGCCACGGAGCGCATCACGTGGTGGCAGACCTCGGAGAGCTGCTCGACTGAGGTCGTGCGGACAGGGAGTCCGATGACGCTTTCCACCAAGGTGCTGCTGGGGCTGGCCCTGGGCGCTGCCACCGGCGGCTTCTTCGGCGAGGGGGCCGCCTTCCTGGACGTGGTCGGGAAGGCCTTCGTCCTGCTGCTGCAGATGACCGTGATCCCGTACCTGAGCCTCTCCCTGGTCGCGAGCCTGGGCCGGCTCAGATACGACCAGGCCAGGCAGCTCGCGGGCCGGGCCGGCGTCATTCTGCTGCTCTTCTACGGGCTGGCCTTTGCGCTGATCCTGCTACTGCCCCTCACCTATCCCGACTGGAAGGCGGCCTCCTTCTTCAGCAGCAGCCTGGTCGAGCCGGACGACGGGATCAGCTTCCTCGAGCTCTACATCCCCTCGAATCCCTTTCACTCCCTGGCCGCGTCCCTCGTGCCCGGCGTCGTCCTCTTCAGCGTGGTCCTCGGCATCGCGCTGATCGGCATCGAGCGCAAGCAGCTGCTGCTCGAGGTCCTCACCACCCTGACCGACGCCCTCATGAAGGTGACGGGCTTCGTGGTAAGGCTGGCACCTGTGGGCGTCTTCGCGATCTCGGCCAACGCGACGGGCACCATGGACCTGGCCGCGCTGGCCGGGCTCAGGGTGTACCTCTGGGGCCTCGTGGCCCTCGCCCTGCTGCTCAGCCTGTGGCTGCTGCCCGGGCTCGTCACCGCCCTCACCCCGCTCCGATACCGGGAGGTTCTCGGGATCTCCCGCGGCGCCCTCGTGACCGCCTTCGCGACGGGCAGCGTCTACGTCGTCCTCCCGCTCCTGGTCGAAATCAGCAAGAAGCTGCTCGAGCCCCACATCGCGCCGGAGCTGCGCGAGGAATCCCAGCGCCTGGTGGAGGTGGTGGTTCCTGTCAGCGTCAATTTTCCGAGTGTGGGCAAGCTGCTGGGCTTGAGCTTCGTCCTCTTCGCCGGCTGGCTCTCGGGCTTTCCCCTCGAGATTGCGGAGTATCCGGCCTTCGTGGTGACCGGGCTCTTCACCTTCTTCGATACGACGGTCGGCGCGATCCCCTTCCTGCTCGACCTCTTCCGGGTGCCCTCGGACACTTTCGAGCTCTTCATCGTCGCCGACAACATCGTGGGCAACCGCTTCGGCGTGCTGGTGGCGGCCGTCCACATCCTGACCCTCACCCTCCTCAGTGTGTCCGCCATGACGAATGGCCTGCGGATTCGCTGGCCCGCGCTCCTGCGCTATCTCGCCCTGTCGGTGGGCCTCACCCTGGTGACCCTCGGCGGCGTGCGCCTGATGTTCGCCAGCATGTCGTACGAGTACCAGGGCTACCGCAGCTTGATCTCCATGCAGCGGGTGTTCGAGGGAGAGCCCGCCCAGGTCGTGGAGCAGATTCCCGACCCCCTCCCCCCGCCGCCCCCGGGCGCCGGGACCCTCGACCGCATCCGCGCACGCGGCCTGCTGCGGGTCAGCTACGTGCGCGATCGCCTCCCCTTCGCGTTCCGCAATGCCAACGGCGAGCTGGTAGGCTTCGACGTGGAGCTGGCCCACGTGCTGGCGTCGGAGCTGGGCGTCGAGCTCGAATTCGTGGAGGTCGGAATCGACGACATCCCGCGGCTGCTCGACGCCGGCTATCTCGACGTCGGCATCTCCAACTTGATGATCACGACCCGGCGCATGGAGCAGGTGAGCTTCTCCACCCCCTACCTCGAAGAAACCCTGGCCTTCATCGTAAGGGACCACCGCAGGGGGGATTTCAACAGCCGCGCCGCCGCCCAGGCGCTCGAGGCGCCCCGGATCGGCCTTCTCCACTCGCCCTACTACAAGGAGAAGCTGGGCCGCTATCTCCCTCAGGCGAAGATCGTGGCCCTCGACAGCCCGCGCGAGTTCTTCACCGGGAACGAGGAGGAGCTCGACGCCCTCCTGTACCTTGCCGAAGCGGGCTCGGCCTGGACCCTGGTCTACCCCGCGTTCACCGTCGCGGTGCCGCGACCGGACGTCATCACCGTACCGGTCGCGTGCGCGGTGGCGCGAGGCGAGGAGGAGATGGTGATCTTCCTGAGCCAGTGGATCGGGCTCAAGAAGCGCGACGGCACCATCAAAGACCTCTACGACTACTGGATCCTCGGCAGGCCGCCCCAAGAGCAGAGCCGGCGCTGGTCCGTCGTCCGGGATGTTCTGGGCTGGGTGGACTGAGCACGCGGGAGCCTCATCGATGAGTTCACGGAGGAACGGGGCAAGACCATGGCCCTCATCAAGCGTCCCATCCTGATCCTTACGGCGTTTCTCGTCCTGGCCTCCCTTGGGCTCGGAGCCTTCTTCCAGGGCTCGACCCGCCGGGCGCTGGAGCACGCTGAGGCGTTTCAGTTCCGGCGCATGCTGGTGACGCGGCAAGGGGAGCAGGGCAGCTACCGCTTCTTCTACGTCACCAATCGCCGCATGGAGGCGGCGGACGGAGCCGTCGACGCGCGCTTCGGAAATCAACGGGAAGCCAGGCTGCACTTCGGCCTCTTCGATACGGACATCGAAGCCAGGCTGGGAATCGGCATGCTGGTCAACCCCAGTGACTGGTTCCAGAACGAGGAGATCCAGCTCCGAGAAGTTCGCGCGCTCGATCGGGCCACCTTCCTCGACGAGCTACGCAGACAGATCGACCAGTCCCCGTATCGCTCGCTCCTCGTCAACGTCAATGGATTCAGGGAGCGCTTCCCGTCGGCCCTGCGCAAGACCGCGTTTCTCGCCCACGTGCTGGACGTCGATTCGCCGCTGCTGGTATTCGACTGGCCCGGAGACCAGGGCTCGACGCCACGGGGCTACGGACGCGCACAGCGGGTGGCCCGGGAATCCGGAGAGGAGCTCGCCCGCACCCTCGAGCTGATCGTCGGGGAGCTGAGACCGGAGCGTTTGTGGCTGGTGGCGAACAGCATGGGCGGGGAGGTCGTCGTCAGCGCCTTCACGCGGCTCCATCAGGAGGCGGAGTGGGCCGATGCCGAGATGGAGTTCGAGGACGTGGTGCTGACGGCGCCGGACGTCAGCCACGAGGAGTTCGGCCTCCAGTTCAGGGACGAGATCAACGACCTGACTCAAGACCTCACGGTGTACGTCTCTTCCAACGACCGCGCACTACTCATGAGCCGCGTCCTCAATCGAGAGCGGCGCCTGGGCGAGAGCACAGCAGATCCCGCAAACCCGGACCAGTTCGACGAGGCCGCCCGGGCCTTCGAGCTGGTCGAGCCGGACAGCGAGCGGGTCACCCTGGTGGACGTCACGCCGGTCAATCGCACCCGGAACTTCCACAACTTCAGCCTGGAGACCCCGGAGTTCTTCGACGATCTCTATCTGCGGCTCACCAACTCCGAGACGCCGCGCAGCCGGCGGCGCTACCGTGTGCGCACATCGGGCGGCACGGAGTACTGGATCCTGACCAAGGGGCGGTAACGAGGAAGGGGGCTCCCTGTCGCACTGAGGAGTCACCAGCCTCGCGCCGCCCCAACGATGCGTCTTGGGTCAGGGCTAGTCTAGCCGCTCGAGGCCTTCAGCTGCTCCCGGATCTGGCGCAGCAGGAGGGCGATCACGAAGACCAGGACCACGGCCGCGATCTCGAGAAGGCGCCCTCCACTGAAGACCCCCCCCAGGATGGTGTAGCCGAAGGCGAAGACGACTCTCTCGACTACGGCGATGCCGAGGAGGCCGAAGGCGAAGGCGAAAAACAGACGCGAGACCAAACTGCTGTAGCTGTCGATGTTCATGGTCAAGTCCTCCCTACCGGCGCGGTATCACGAGGGCCTCCGGATGGAGGGCCTTCGACAAGCGATTGACGGGCACGGCGACTATGGTCCTGTCGGCCTTTTGGAACCAGAGGGTGAAGTCGCCGCGACCGAGGCCGGGGACGACGCTGACCAGCTCGCCGAACTCGGCCGGGATCGACTCGAGTGCAGTCAGCTGTTGGGTTTCCAGTGTTTGCGTTATGAGCGGACGCTCATCGACTTTCTGGCAGGCAAGTGATCCGATCGAAAGCGCCAGGATCAAGAGCAGGGTAGGCACTCCTTTGGCCATAGCGAACTCTCCTTGGCCGCGGTGACATCAGTGCACACCGTTTGGAGTGCAACTCCGCGGCGTAGGTTCACTCTCAGGAGTCGGATGTCTCGACCCGTACATGATACCCGCCTGGGTCGAATACGGAGGGATAAGAGAAGGAAGCTGGGCTTTCTGGAGGTCCGATGAGTAGGAGTATGACAAATTGCTCAGAATTGCGTGCAGAACGTCCCAATCCGACGCGATTTCAAGCCCGTGCCTCCTGCCCCGAGCATGAGCCGCGCCGTGTGCGTCCCCGATCCGCGGCGATGCGGTCTGTCGCGGCCGGTGGCCGGCTTCCGCTCCGCGTGCGATTCCGTCCGCTCAGCGAGCATGCCGCATCATCAACCGGAGCCTCCCAGCAGGACTTTGCGCGTCAGCTCTGTGTCGAAGTACTCCTTCATCTGCGCGATCTTGCCGTCTCGAATGACGAGTAGGAAGTGATAGTGCTGATGGTAGACCTTGCCGCTGGCGTGGGTGCCCAGGCCTTCGGCCTCGATCGCCACGCGTTCGCCCTCGGCCGTCATGGCCTGGATGCTGAATTGGAGGCCTTCTGGGAAGGCGCCGAGGAGCCCGTCGCAGAGGGCGGCTACCTCGGAGAGGTCGTGAGAGCCCGAGAAGGGCAGGGATCCAGCGGTCCAGACGCTGACGTCGTCGCTGTACAGCGCCAGGATGCGCTTCGCCTCGCCGCTCGACATGGCGTCCATGAATTCACGTGCGATCTGCTTGTTGGCTTCGATTTCTGTCTTCTGCTCACTCATGGTCCAAGGATACCGGTAATCGAACCGCTCGCTGGAGTTGGTGCATGATTCGTGGGCTCGAGCCCCCAAGAGCCCGAGGCAGCGACCGGCCCCGGCCCCAAGAGTGGTGGCGATCGCTCGTCGCGGTATCGTCCAGTGTATGATTAGCGTCAGGATACTCTGGACAGTTGCACTCCTCCTCCTCGTGCCGGTCGTTCCGACGACCGGGGCCCGGGCAGACGGACACGCGGTCAAGATCGCGGCCGGCTTGCCGGGAGGCAGCTATTACGAGATCTACGCCGCCAACCTGAAGCGGCTACTGCCCGACCACGCCGTCTCGATCGAGAGCACTGCTGGATCGCGCGAGAACCTCGAGCTCCTCGTCGAGGGGAAGGCCGATCTCGGGTTTGCCCAGACGGATGTGTACGCGGACCTGCTGCTGGGCAATCCCGACCGCTACGCGGGTTTGAAATCGCTCGGCACCCTGGCCGAGGAGTGCGTCTATCTTGCGGTTCGAAAGGACGGTCGGATCACGGAGCTCGTACAGCTCGGCGAGGCCGACGACGGCCGCGCCGCTCGGATCGCCCTCGGGCCGCCCACGAGCGGGATGCCTGGGACCTGGGAGTACATGACCCATCTGATGACGTCGCTGGCCGCGGCCGAGGTCGTCGATGACGGGGGGATCGCGGCAGTGGATCGTCTCGCGGCAGGAGGCGTCGATGCCGTCGGCTGGGTGACGGACCCCGACAATCGCCATCACGTCATGCTGCAGGCGGTGCTGAATGACGATGCGCTGCGCTTTCTGGATCTGCAGGACTCGCGGCTGACGGGGACGCTTCCGAGCGGCATCAAGGTCTACGGGCGAAAGAAAGTGAAGCTCGAGGGCGGGCTCTTCGGAGCAAGGGCCGCGACCCTATGCACTTCGGGGCGGCTTCTCGCGCGGCCCGGCGCAAGTCCGGAACTCGTCGAGGCGATTTCGCTCATCCTGAAGGACCAGCTCGATACCTTGACTGAATCGGCGGCCGAGCCCAGGTAGAGCACTCCGCAGGCGAGAGCCCGCGAGGCGCCGAATCCAGGCTACTTCTTCTTGCCCCCGCCAGCGTCCACCGGGGCATTCGGATCGTCCGTGCGATAGAGCGGATGGTAGGGTCCGTAGAGCAGGACCCTCCCGATGTTCGTCTTTTCGCTCGTGACCTGGCCCCCGGCGCTGGTCCCCGAGCTCATGACATAGTAGGGATTGGTCCCGTCGGCGACGATTGCCCCGTAGCCGTTCGTCTGGATGTTGCCAATCGCGATGTGGTTGGCCTGACGCGCCAGAGGGATGTAGTTCGGTTTGGCCTTCGTAAGGGCGGCGTCGATCGCCATTTCGATGAGGGCGGCGATTCCACTACTCGATGTCGTGGGCTGGTAGCGCAGCTTGCGCTCTGCCTGCCACAGGCGCTCACCGGTCGATCCGCTGCGCAACTCGTACTTCATCTGCACGTTGACCGTCGTGGTCAGGACGGCGTACTTGGCCTCCCAGTGGTCGATTTGCACGAACAGAATGGCGTCGGCACCGAAGAGGCGGCCTATCGATCTCGCATTGGCCTTGTGGACGAGGCCAGCGTCGGACAGGCCCGCTTCGTTGAGCAGCTCGCGTGTGAGGTTGACCGGAAAGACGTAGTAGCCACGCTCGGCCACCGGCAGGGTGATGGTCGCCAGGAAGATCTCGTCCGCTGCGACCTCGTGGGAGTTGTTGAGAACCGGGACGATGACGATGGATCGGGGGCTCTCCCTGATGAGCTTCGTATAGTCGAGGGGCTCGATCTTGGGAGCGACGCAAGCCACCGCGTGCGCGGCCAGCGCCACCAGCATCGCGAATCGCAGCGCTATGAGTGTCCTGGAGCTCATTGCTCACTCTCGCCGGACGCGCCCGCAGCCGATCCGGTCGCGGCGTCGGGGCCCGGTGTCTCGTCTGGCTGATTCGGGTCGGCACTGCTCGCGTCGTCCGAAAGGGTTTCGTCAGCCGGCGGCGCTGGCACGTCCTCGCCGTCCGGGCCCTTCTCCTCGTCTGCGATTCGCTCCTCGAGGCGCTTGATGACAGTCGTCATCAGCACCGCAGATTCCGGCCACCTCTCGCGTTCCTTCGCAAAGTAGATGATCGCGGCATCGGGCTGGTTGTTCAGGTAGAGCGCGTACCCATACTCGGCGTAGATCCCTGGCGGGAGCAGGCCGCCGTCCGTCTCGCTCGTCTGGATCAGATTCAGGAGCTCGGCCTGGAATCCTGGGATCGCCTCGGGGTTCTCGTAGGCCTCGTGGAGAGTCTGCTCGTAGACACCCCAGCGATAGAGCGTCGGCTCGGGCGTGCAGCCGACACTGAGTCCGGCCAGAACGACGAGAAGGGCGAGAATGGCAACGCGGCGGTGCGTCATTGGGCGTTCGAAACCGAAACTGTTGTCGTCGAGCCCGTTCCGGTAAAGACCTCTTCGCGGTGCAGCGTCGTGGCTCCTCGCCGAATCTCGACGACGTGAGCTCCTGGGAGGACCTCGACCGGCGTGAGGGTCGAGAAGCTCTCGGTCGGACCGAAGTAGATGCCGTCGACGAAGAGCGTCGTGCCCTCTGGCGCTCCCGAAACGGCGAGAGTCGGCGCGTCGTCGACTGTGCGCGTGACGTCCGTCCCCATGGCGCAGGCCACCGCGAGTCCGAGAGCGAGGGCCAGACTGATCCCGCGCATCGCATTCACTCCTTTGGCTCGATGACGTAGAGGGACTCGAGCTCGGCTACGTCGATCGCTCCGTCCACGACGCTGCAGACGGAGCCCTCGCTTGCTTCATCGTCACCGAAGTGCGACTCGACCCGCACCCGCGCCACCTCCACGCCCGGAAGCTCGATGGGCAGGCCCGTCTGCAGCGACTTGATGCTCGCGCCCTTGCGTATGATGGCCAGCTCGTCTCCCGCGGCGAGGCCCTGTCGCGATCCGCCCGCGAGGTAGACCATGCCGCCCTCGTAGGCCAGCACGTAGGTTCGCCAGGGGCGAGCCTCGAGCTCATTGATGATCTCCGTCATGACATCGGAGATCGCCGCCGAGATCGCCTTCTCGTTCAGCGTGCTGTCGTAGGCCGCGGCGGAGCCGTATCCCGCGATCTCGCCACTCTCGTGCGTCGATTCTCCGGTGCCGTCGGCCGCCAGGAACACGCGGCCGGTGGTGACGTCGATCAACCGGAGATTGACCTTCGCATGAGCGAGCTGTCGCTTCGTCGAGCTGAGGAATCCCTTCTGGCCCGCGGTCGAGCGGCCGAACTCAGTCACCGATCCGACGATCAGAGCATCGACGCCGACGATGCCACCCACTCCCGCCAGGGCCTGCTCGCGCTGGATTTTCGAAAGATCCGGTCGCTCGAAGATCATGAAACGACCCGAGCGCTGCAGCTGGGTCGCCAGGACATCCGACGCCTGCTTGCCCAGCGGATCGAGGTCGGAGTCGACGAGCAGGCCTCGTCCATAGTTCGTCTCGTTCGAGAAGCGGCCCACCGCCACCTTGCGCTTGTAGAACTTCTCGACCGGGGCATTTGCCTCGGCCTGGGCCCGCTTGGCTTCTTCGGGCGTGACGGGCATCGGGACCGGCACGGGCTGCGGAGCCGGCTTCGCGCAGGCCAGGCCAAGCAGGCCGACGGCGAGCGCCAGTCGGACGATCATGCGCCTCCTCCTTCACCCCTACCTTGCCTTCGGCGCGGCCGGCGGCCGCATGAGGAAGGTACGGCCCATGCATCCTACACCCTCCGGCACTTCGAAGCGATAGCTCGCAGCGTCGGCTGAGGGGGGGGACGGCACTGGCGCAACGGGAACGCACGCCGCTACATCGAAGACGGCGCGGGGATGCCAGGCAGAGCCCGAATCGTGAGCGCCACTTCGATCGCCGACGCGACCGACCCGATCCGGTGTCCGGCACACCGTGCAGAGATTCGCAGAACCGGCAGTACCCTAGTGGTGTGATGGTCGACCAGGCTGTGGCGCCATGTCTCACCCTCACCGAGGAGGGCATCGCTCGCTGTGGGGGCATTTTCAACCGCATGGATCCATGTGCCAGAAGGTCGCGAGGCGCCCCGTAGGGGGAATCACGGAAGCGGCAGTGCATCTGGTTTGCATGCCAGGCTCGTGATTCGCGATCCTCGGGCAACCTGTTCTGAATCCGCCATCCCGGTAGGAACAGGTCGCGGGGATAACGGCGATGAGATGTAGACGACACGAGCCGGAGAAGCGCGTCCCCGCTACGGCGCGACGGCGGAGGCCGGAGTGGGGTCATCGGTCGCTACGAAGCCCGGCCGGCATGCTGGCACCCGTCACGGCCCGTGCTCTCGCCTGCACTCTCTCCTTCGCCCTCGCCTGCACCCTCGCCTTCACTCTTTCCTTCACGCTCTCCCTCACTACGGCCTGTGCCACACCCGAGGTCGAGCCCGTGGACGTCGATGCGCTCGCGCGGGAGTTCGAGGTCGAGCCCGAGGTCCTGAGGCTCTTTCTTCGCGGCTACGACGAGGGCTACGAGGACGGCGACAATCGCAACGCCGGCGTGTTCGCGGGAAGCGGCCTGGGCAATGTCCCCGGACCCGAGGGCTGGGGTTGGCGGCTGGGCCTCGAGGACGGCGTGAACGGTGTTCCCAGGCGCTCGCCCGAGGAGCTGGCCCCCGTCCTGCGAGACCGCTGAGCGGATCCGCTTCGGTCGAAGCGCCCACGA
>JAFDEK010000118.1 GCA_019310385.1 Deltaproteobacteria bacterium | reverse complement strand
TTCTCGGGCCGAGGATCACGCCCGCCCGAGGATCTCGTCGAGATCGAGGATGGCCTGCTCGACGTTCTCTTCGCCCGCAGCGGAGCCGACGAGAACGCCGTGGAAGCCGAGCCGTGTAGCGGCATCGATGTTGCCCGCGTAGTCGTCGAGGAAGACGGCCCCTTCGGGAGCGACGCCTTCGAGCAGCTCCAGCGCGTGGAGGAAGATCGCCGGGTTGGGCTTGCGCATACCCACCTCGCTGGAATCCACCACCACGTCGAAGAGCTCTTCCAGGGGAAGCACGCTGCGCCAGTGCTCTCGGAACTCCATGACGTTGTTGGTGACGAGGGCGGTCCGGTAGCCCTCCGCGCGCAGGCGCCGAGTGCGCCGCACGAGGGGATCGCGGGCTCCGCCGCCCGTGCCGACGCGCATGAGCAGCTCCAGGGGATCCACCTCGTTTCCCGCTCGGGTGCTGAGGTCGATGATGGCGTCGCGCGCGTCGCCGAGGCTCAGCTCGCCGCGTTCGAGGCGATGCCAGGGGTGATCCGTGTCTTCGTCGTAGGGGCCGAAGACGATGTCGAGCAGCTCGCGCGGCGCCACGCCCAGCTCTTTGCTGAGCTCGTCGAGGGCGGCAAAGGGCGAGTCGGTGAAGACGCCGCCAAAATCGAATAGAACGGCGCGGATTTCGCGGGACATGGCGCACCTCTCGGGAAGAAGCCCGAGAATAGACGGCACCCGCGCTCCGGTCTACTCGAAGAGTTCCGGAATGGCGTCTCCGGCGACCGGAGCCCCGAAGAGATAGCCTTGGAGCTCGTCGCAATCGTGGCTGCGCAGGAACTCGGCCTGCTCCTCGGTCTCGACCCCCTCGCCCACGACCTCGAGCCCCAGACCGTGCGCCATGGCGATGACGGCCTCGACGATGCTGGCGCTCTGCTCGTTCTGGCCGAGCTCGCTGACGAAGCAGCGGTCGATCTTGATCGAGTCGAGGGGCAGGCGCCGCAGGTAGCCGAGGGCTGAGTAGCCTGTGCCGAAGTCGTCGAGAGCGACGCGGACCCCGAGATCCTTGAGGCGGGTCAGAGCGCGTACCGCCTGCTCCTCGTGCTGCAGCATGATGCTCTCGGTGACCTCGATGACGAGGTTGCGCGGAGAGAGCCCGGCCTCGGCCAGACTCTCGGCGACGGTCTCGAGCAGGTTGCACTTGCGGAACTGCCGGCTCGATACGTTCACCGCCACGGGCACCGGGGGCAGTCCGGCGTCCCGCCAGGCTCGCATCTGGGAGCAGGCCGCCCGGATCACCCAGTCTCCGATGGGGACGATCAGGCCGGTCTCCTCGGCCACGGGGATGAAGGCGTCCGGAGGGATTCGGCCCTGCTCCGGGTGCTCCCAGCGGACCAGGGCCTCGAGGCCGCACACCTTACCGTCCTTGGAGCTGACCTTCGGCTGATAGTGGAGCACGAATTCGTTTCTCTCGATGGCCTTGCGCAGGTCGCCCTCTACCGTGAGCTTGTGCAGGGCCTCCTTCTTCATGGAGTCGGAGAAGTACTCGTAGTCGTTGCGTCCGGCCTGCTTGGCGTGGTACATCGCCGTGTCGGCGTGCTTGATCAGGGTTTCGCCGTCGTCGCCGTCGTGGGGGTACACCGCGATGCCGATGCTCGCGCCGACCACCACGTCGTGGCCGTTGATCTGAAAGGGCTCCTCGAGCGCCGTCAGGATGCGCGAGCACACGCGACTCGCGTCGTAGGCGCTGTTGATCTTGTCGAGCAGGATCGTGAATTCGTCACCGCCCTGTCTCGAGAGCATATGCGCGGAGTTCGCGGAGTCGGGGCGGGCCACCGAGTCGCTGCTGCGCACGCACTGCCCGAGCCGCTCGGCGACCTGCTTCAGCACCAGATCGCCAGCACCGTGGCCCAGGCTGTCGTTGATCTCCTTGAAGCGGTCGAGGTCGAGGATGAGCAGGGCGAGCATCGCGTCGTTCCGCCTCGCCTCCACGAGCGCCTCACTGAGACGTTCCTTGAGGCGCTGGCGGTTGGGCAGAGCGGTCAGATCGTCGTAGTTGGCGAGATATCGGACCCGCTCCTCCGCCTTCTCGCGCTGCACGATCTCCTCCTGCAGCTCCTCTACCGCCTTCTCCAGCTCGGCCGTTCGGGTGCAGACCTCATCGTCGAGATAGTCGCGATGGCGTTCCAGGTCGTGGTTGCGCTGCTGCACCTGCTCGAGCATCTCGTTGTAGGAGGAGATGAGCAGTCCGATCTCGTCGGCGCTGCCCTCGCTGGCGCGCAGCGAATAGTCGTGGGTCGAGGAGACGCGTCGCGAGGTGTCGACGAGATTCTGGATCGGATCCGATATGAGGCTCCGCAGACGCCGCGCGAGCAGATAGGTGACCGCGGTCGAGATCAGCATCACCAGGAAGACGATGCCGGCGTAGCCTGCGAGGCGCTGGACCATGGGCGTGGTGCTCGAGTAGAGGAGCAGGCTGCCGTCCTGCTGGTAGACGCAGGTGGCGACGACGCCCGGCTCGGCGCGCAGGTCCGCGACCCCCTCGTAGGCGAAGATGCTCAGCGACGTGAGCAGCAGCGCCACCACGCTCGCCAGCATGGAGACGAGGGTGACTTTCTGGGCGATGGGACGGTCGCCAAAGGGCCGGATGTACAAGGTTCCCCACTCCGAGGTCCGCGAGAGAAGATCAGCTCTCGTCTCATCGGTTTGGCGGTGCGCTTCCTGAATCCAATTCTCTGGGAAGATCCGCAGCCCTGTTGGAGCCGTTCCACTGCCCCGGTAGCATCCTCGGGCGCCCCAGTGCGCCTGAGCCCCCACCTCGTCCGGCGCAAGGCGAAGTGGACGCGAAGCCGTGAGGAGAACCATGCCCAGCCCCTACCGTCTCTTTGGTCTCGAGCTCTCCCCCTACTCGGTGAAGGTCCGCTCCTATCTTCGCTACAAGGGAATCGAGCACGAGTGGGTGGTGCGCGACTCCAGCAATGTCGAGGAGTACCAGCGCCGGGCGAGGCTGCCGCTCATTCCGCTGCTCATCACGCCCGAGGACGAGGTTCTACAGGACTCCACGCCCATGATCGAGGCGCTGGAGTCGCGCTTTCCCGAGCCCTCGATCCATCCCTCAATCCAGCCCGCGGGCCCCGCGGAGGCCTTCCTCTCGGCGCTGCTCGAGGAGTACGCGGACGAGTGGGGGAACAAGCCCATGTTCCACTATCGCTGGTGGTACGAGGCGGATCGGGAATCGGCGGCGCGCCGCATCGCGACGGCGAGCTTTCCGGAGGCCGACGGCGAGGCGCTCGAGGGGATCGTGGCGACGGTCCAGCAGCGCATGGTTCCTCGCCTGAGCTTCGTTGGCTCCTCGGAGCAGACGCGAGGGCTCATCGAGGCCTCCTTTGGCCGTCAGATGCGCATCCTCGAGACCCACCTGGAGGGCCGCGACTACATCTTTGGTGGACGGCCCGCGTTCGCGGACTTCGGCCTATGGGGTCAGCTCTACAATCTGCACTCGGACCCCACCGCCGGCGCCGTACTGGAAGCGGAGGCGCCGCGCTTGGTGGACTGGATCCGGCGCATGCTCGAGCCCCGGGCGGAGGGCGACTTCGAGCCGTGGCATGAGCTCGCGCCCACGCTGGAGCCGCTCCTCGAGCAGGAGGTCGGCGCGATCTTCCTCCCGTGGTCCAGCGCCAACGCCGAGGCCATCGCGGCGGGGGAAAAGAGCTTCCGCGTCGAGCTCGCCGGACAGGACTTCTCCCAGGAAGCGCAGAAGTATCACGCGCGCTCCCTGGCGGCCCTGAAGGCGCGCTACCAGAATCTGGCGGATCGCTCGGAGCTGGATCCCATCCTCGAGCGCACGGGCTGCCTCGCCTGGCTGCAAGACTGAGGGCCCTGGGCGCCCGGGCTAGAGATCCGACAGGTGCTCGGTATGGTCGAAGCTGAGCAGGGCGGGCTTCGGGTCGAGGACGAGCTCGCTCACGCCGCAGTTGCTCATCACCCGATCCCAGCTGGAATAGCTGCCTTCCAGGAGCTCCGCGAAGGCCATCGTCATGGCGCCGCCGTGGGAGACGGCCACGACCCGCTGGCCTGCGTGGCGCTCGGCGATGCGCCGCAGCGCGCCGACCAGGCGGTCGACGACCTGCCGCGGGCTCTCGCCTCCGTGGGGGGCGAAGTCGGGATCCGTCTTGATATGGTGGAACATGCGATGCTCGTCGAAGAGCTCGCGGTAGGTCTTGCCCTCCCAGCTCCCCAGGTCGTACTCGCTGAGCCCCGTCTCCAGCGCGACCTCGAGGCCGGTGCGCTCCGCAATGGCAAGGGCGGTGTTGCGCGCACGCTGGAGCGGGCTGCTGTAGAGCGCCGCCGCATCGCCGTGCTCTGCCGCGATGTAGCTCGCTACTTGCCGGGCCTGTTCGTGGCCGTGGGGCGAGAGGGGCGTATCGATGGAGCCGTGCCAGATCCCTTCGGCGTTGGCCTCCGTTCGACCGTGGCGCACGAGCACCAGGATCGCGCTCACTGCAGCAGCTCCGCGCGCAGGCTGTCGCCGTCGCTCGGTAGCAGCTCCGCGAGCCGGTTTCGGGCGTCGTCGTCGAGGCCCTTGGGAACCCGGATCCGCAGCGTCACGTAGAGGTCGCCGCGCTGCTCTTTCTTCTCCTTCGCCGTGCTCGCCGTTCCTGCCGTTCCGATCGCAGCCGGGATGCCCTTGCCGCGCAGGCGCAGCTTGCTGCCGCCGTCGGTTCCGGGGGGCACCTGCACGGTCGCGCGGCCCTCGAGGGTGGGGATCTCCACCTCGGCGCCGCCCACCGCCTCGGCGAAAGAGATCGGGACCTCGAGCTGGATGTCCCGCCCCTCGCGCCGGAAGAAGCGGTGGGGCCGCACGCTGACCACGCAGTAGAGATCGCCCGGAGAGCCGCCGCCCAGGCCCGGGCGGCCCTTGCCGCTGAGTCGAATGCGGCCGCCCGGCGCCACGCCCGGCGGGATCTTCACCGTGAGGGATTCCTGGGTGGGGAGGTTGTCCTCTCCGGGGCGGCTCACGGTGATGCGCTTCTCACAGCCGAGGGCGGACTCGATGAAGTCGAGCTCGAGCGCGGCCTCGAGGTCGCCGCCGCGTTGCTGACGCGGAGCGCGCGGACCGCCCCGGGCGGCGGCTCCGCCGAAGAACTCCTCGAAGATGCCCCCCATTCCGCCCATGTCCTGGGTGTTGAACTCTGGACCGCCACCGCCAAAGCCGCCGCCGCCAAAGCCGCCGCCGCTGAAGCCACCGCGGCCGAAACCGCTGCGCGCCTGCCGGGCCTTGTCCGCGTCGAAGTTGGGATCGAAGGCGATGTCGCCGAATTCGTCGTAGCTGCGCCGGCGCCCGGGGTCGGAGAGCACCGAGTAGGCAGCCGAGACCTGCTTGAAGCGATCCTCGGCCCCGGCATCGTCTTTGTTGACGTCAGGATGGAACTGCTGGGCCAGCTTGCGGTAGGCCTTCTTGATCGTCTCTGCGTCAGCATCCCGCGCAACGCCGAGCGTCGCGTAGGGATCCTTCGGTCGCCCTGCCATTGGCACCTCGAGTTGCGAGGCCGAAAAGCTAAGCGTTTCGGCCCTTTCTACAAGGGGCGCTCTACAGGGCCTACTCCAGAAGGGGCGGCGGGGGGCTCTTGCGGAGGCGCCGCTCAGCGCCGTTCGCGAACCTCGACCTCGCCGAAGCGGCGCAGCCAGGAGCTCGGCTCGATGCTCTCGATGTAGCGCTTCACGCGGGCCCGATTGGACGTGGCCGGGGGCGGAGAGGGGGGCGGCTCATACGCCCTGCGGTCGTCGCCCGGATCTTCGCGGGGACTCGGAGACGCCGGCTGCACGGCCGGCTCGTCGCCGGTTGCGGACCGGGGTGGGTCGCTCACTGGGGGCCCGACTGCGTTGCTCACCATGTCACCCACTACGTCACCCACCATCTCACCCACCACGGGGCGATGCGGAGAGGCGAGGGCGAAGGCGATGCCCGCCAGCAGGGCCAACAGTGTCGCCCATCCGCCCGCAGCTCGGCGTCGCGGTCGCCCTCGATTCGGTGCGTTCTTGGCCAGGTCTCGATCCTCGGAAGCTCGATCCTCGGAAGTGGGAAGCCACGCCGCCTTCTCGTGTCGGGTGGCTTACACCGCGACTTGAGGAGGCCGCACCAGCGCCCGCGAGCAGCTGTGCCCCTCGGGCTTTGCGTTCTTACAGCCTGGCAGGAAGACTGTGGTGCATGCGAACCGGGGCGCCCGTTGCCCACCGGGAGGAGTCATGGAGACGCTCGACGCGAACACTCATTCCTTCGACGAATACTCCTTCGACGGATACCTCGCCGCCCTGGGCGAAGACTGGCTCCGCGAGGATCCACTGCTCGGCGCCTGGCTCCAGCGGTCCTCGCTCGACGCTTCCACGGTCGCGCTGGTCGCCCGCTTCGGCCGCGCCGCGGCGACCCGTTACAAAGGGATCGCAGATCGCGTCGAGCAGGCCGAGCGGCTTCCCTTCATCGAGCGGCGCGGTCCCTACAATCGCGAGTCGGCCGAGGTGGTGCTGCCAGCAGAGACCCGCGCGGTGCTGGCGGAAGTGCACGGGTCGGGGATCTGGCGCGAGGGCCTGGACGAGCGCGTGCGTTACGCCCTCGTCTACCTGCTCAACCAGAACGGCGAGTTCGGCGTGACCTGCAGCACGGCCTGCACCGACGGCCTGGTGCGGCTGCTGCGCGCCTTCGGTGACGATCCGCGCAGCCGTGAGGTCGTGGATCAGCTCGAGCGCGCCACACCCGAGAACTGGATCCACGGGGCGCAGTTCGTTAGCGAGATCCAGGGCGGCAGCGACGCGGCCACCAACGTGGTGCGCGCAGAGCCCGCGGAGGCCGGGCTCTACAGCCTGACGGGCCAGAAGTGGTTCTGCTCGAACCTGACGGCCGACTACTGGCTCGTTACCGCGCGCGCCGAAGGGGCGCCCGCCGGCCATCGCGGGGTCGGGCTCTTCTGCGTTCCGCGCCTCTACGAGGGTCGCGTCAACGGGCACCGCATCCTGCGCCTCAAGGACAAGCTCGGCACCCGCGCCCTGCCCACGGCGGAGCTCGAGCTCGACGGGGCGCTGGGCTGGCCGGTGGGACCCCAGGACGCGGGGCTCAAGAACATGGTGGCCGTCGTGCTGACCACCAGCCGGGTCCACAACATCGTGGCTGCGGCGGGCTTCGCCCGGCGCGCCTCGCGCGAGGCCCGCGCCTATGCGGGCTTCCGTCACGCCTTCGGAAAGCGCATCGAGGAGCAGCCCCTGCTCGCGGCCTCCCTGCGCGAGATCGAGCACACGGCCGATCTCGCCGAAGCCGGCGCTTTCGCGGTGGTGGACACCTGGGCGGCCGCCCAGGAGCAGAACGCCCGGGCGGGGCGGATCGACGGTGATCAGGCCCTATGGGCGCGGGTCCTCGTGAGCATCGCCAAGGCGGTGGCGACGCGCCGGGCTCCCGGCCACGTCTACGCGGCCATGATGGTCTTCGGAGGCAACGGTATCGAGGAGCGCTTCTGCGCCCTGCCGCGCCTGTGGCGCGACGCCGCCATCCTTGAAACCTGGGAGGGACCCTACACCCTGCTGCTCATGCAGGCCCTGCGCGACATGGTGCGCTTCGGGGTGAAGGGGAGGGAGCGCGCCTTTCTCGAGCTGGGTCTGGCCGAAGGCCTGGAAGCCGAGGACTGGGATGAGCTCGAGGACATCCTGGCTGCTCCCGATCAAGAGGAGAACATCCTGCGCTGGGGACGTCTCGCGCCGCGGCTCTACCAGCGTTTCGAGGAGACGGCCCTCGCCGAGCTGCGCGGGGATGTGCAAAGCCGCTGAGGCGGACCCCGTTGCTCGGGCACGCCCCGGCGCTCCGGCGCCGCGCTATGCTCGCGGCGCGATCCCTACCGAAAGTGCGTGTCCCGTGCGGGCCGCTGCGCCGGAGATTCCAGGGCCGGAGATTGAAAGAATGAGTGTGAGCGTCGATTCCGAGAGCACAGATCGCTTCCAGTTCGCGGGGCAGGACATTCCCTGGCTTCTCGACCATTGGGCCGCGGCGAAGCCCGACCATCCCCTGCTCGTGTGGGTGCCACGGGGCGCCGAGCCCCAGCGCTGGAGCTACCGCGAGTTCAACGAGCAGGTCGGCCGGGTGGCGGCGGGCCTCCACGCCCGGGGCGTCGGCAAGGGCGACAAGGTGCTCATCCACGCCGACAACTGCCCGGAGATGGTCTTCGCCTGGTACGCCTGCGCGAAGCTCGGTGCGGTGGGGGTCACCACCAACACGCGCAGCGTCGGCGCCGAGATCCAGTACTTCGCCGAGCACACGGGTTGCGTCGGCGCCGTCACCCAGCCGAAGTTCGCGGCGATGATCACCGAGCATGCGCCCAAGCTGGGCTGGATCGTGGTTACCGACGACAACGGCGGCGAGGCCCCGCCCGAGGAGCAGCTCGGCCACGGCCAGGACAGCTTCGACACGCTGCTCGGCGATCCCGCCACGCTGCCCGAGCGCAGCCCCGAGCCCATGCTGCCCGCGGGCATCGTGTTCACCTCGGGCACCACCTCGCGCCCGAAGGCGGTCGTGCACACCCACGCAAACGCGCTGTGGTCGGGCCGCATCGGGTCCCGCAACATCGACATGACGGGCGACGACACCTACCTCATCTATCTGCCCTTCTTCCACGTGAACGCCCAGAGCTGGTCCTTCTGGGCGGCGCTGGGGGTGGGGGCCACGCTGGTCCTCCAGCCCAGGTTCTCGGCCAGCCGCTTCTGGGAAGTGATCCTCGAGCACGAGATTACCCACATCTCCCTGATCCCCTTCGTCTTCAAGGCCATCGCGGCCCAGCCCGTCCCGGAGCACAAGCTCAAGGCGGGGGTCTTCGGCCTGGTGATGCCCGACCTCGAGGCCTGGCTCAAGCTGCGGGTGGTTCCCGCCTTCGGCATGACGGAGACCGTGACCCAATGCATCTGCGCCGACGCCTGGCAGGCCTATCCGAATCTCTCCATGGGAAAGCCCACCCCGGGCTACGAGTGCCTCATCGTCGATCCAGACTCGGGTGCGCTCTGCGAGGAGGGCGAGATCGGCGAGCTCTGGGTTCGCGGGACCCGGGGCATCCAGCTCTTCCTCGAGTACTACGACAACAAGGAGGCCATGGAGAAGAGCTTCACGCCGGAGGGATGGTTCAAGACCGGCGACATGGTGCGCCTCGGTGAGGCGGGCAACCTCTTCTACTGCGATCGCGACAAGGACGCCCTCAAGGTGGGCGGCGAGAACGTGTCGGCCCGGGAGATCGAGGATATGTGCCGCCAGGCCGGCGGGATCGGTGACATCGCGGTGGTGGCAAAGTCTCACGACATGCTCGACATGGTGCCGGTGGCCTTCGTGATCAGGGGCCTCGGGGCACCGGAGAGCGAAGACGAGCACGCCGCCTCGATCATCGAGCAATGCAAGACGAATCTGGCCGATTTCAAGGTGCCCCGGGCAGTCTACTTCGTGGAGGAGTTCCCCACCGCGACCCTCGAGAAGGTCGCCAAGAACAGGCTCCGCGAGATGGCGGACGAGATGCCGGCGGTCGACTGAGCGGTGCGGGCCCGCAGGCGGCCGGGCACCAGGAGGATTCGAGATCGACGCTCCGGGACGTAAGCGCGCCTGCGACGCGGTCTTCTGGCTCGGATTCCTCACCATCGTCGGCGTCGCGACGATCCGCTACCTGAGGGACGGCTCCTTCTGGCTCGACGAGGCCTCGGTCGCGCTCAACTTCCAGCAGCTGAGCGTCGCCGACGTATTTCGCCAGCCACTCCTCGCCTACCAGAACTTCCCGCGCTGGTACTTCTCCCTCATCAAGGGCGCCCAGGGGCTCTTCGGCTACCACACGATCGTCCTGCGCTTCTTCCCCTTCCTCTTTTCGCTGCTCGCGACCTTCCTCTGGCTGCGGCTGCTGCGCCTGCGCTTCGCCCGTGCGCCGATCCTGCTCGCCATCGCGTTGACGCTGAACCTGCTCCCCACCGTGTGGATGGCCTACTCGGCGCTCCTCAAGCAGTACAGCTTCGACGTCGTCATCGCGCTCATCCCTTTCTGCCTGCCCGACGCCTTTTACGAGCGCGTGCTGGGGCGGGGCGAGAAGGGCTGGCAGGGCTTCGCCCTGGCGTCCCTCTGCGCGCTCTCCTTTACGGGTGTGATCGCGCTGCTCGGCCGCGTGGGGGGCTGGTACGCGGTGGGGCTCGCCGGGGGACGCCGGAGCTTCAGCGCGCGGGGCGCGCTGCTCTTCGCGGCCGGCGTGGCGGTGTTCCTGGGCTGTCTCTGGCTCACGGAGCTGCGGCACACCGTCGATCAGCAGTACCTCTACGAGTTTCACGAACGCTGTGTCGTCGGGACCGACTGGAGTCGCACCCACAAGGTGCTCGACAAGATGATCGTGGGCTGGTATTCGGGCGGCCCCGAGTTCTACAAGGCGCGCGCGCTCTCGGAACCCATGCTCGTCGTTCTGCGTGTGCTCTTCGGGGCCGGGGTGGTGGGCATCCTGCTCGGGGCTTTTGGCCAAGGGACCGCGGCCAGAGCGGCCGACGCAGGCTGGGGGAGCCGCTCCGCGGGGTGTCTCGTGGCGGTGGGCGGGCTCGTCGTCGTTTCGTCGCTCATGCAGTATCCCGCCTGCGCGGGGCGCTTGACCCTCTTCCTCTTCTTCCCGCTGCAGATGATATTGATGGAAGGCACGGCGTGGGCTCACGAGGCGCTCGGGCGGCGGTCGGGAAAGCCGCCCCTCGCCGAGGCGGCCGCGACCCTGTTGCTGGTCCTGATGCTCCCCGCGGCCTGGCGCAACCTCGAGCAGCTCGCCCTGGAAGACGTCCCCTCCAACATGAAGCCGCTCCTGGTCCACGTGCGCGAGCGTCCGGAGCTGACGCTTCTCGCGACCCCCTGCTCCCTGCGCCAGGTCGAGGCCCACCCGGGCGGGATGGGGGCGGAGCGGGTCGTCGTGCTGCCCTTCGATCTCGACATGCAGCGCGACCTGCCCTGGGGCGAGGAGCTGTGGTTGATCAACGCCCACCGCAAGCCCTACTGCCGGCGATACATGAAGACCATCGTCGACCTGTCCGTCGAGCAGCGCAAGCTCCACACCGAAAGCAACAGCGCGGACCTCTTCTGGCTGCGGCTCCCGGACGCGCCGCCCTAGCCTCGAGTCGGCGCTACCATTTCAGCGCTGCGAGGGCGCAACGCGGGCGCAAAGAGAGTGCAACGAAGGAGGGCCGATCCATGGCGAGATACCGAGACAGCCTGCCGCAGTTGGGCGACGCTGTGTTCTTCTCTGACGGCGGTCTCGAGACCACCCTCGTGTTTCACGATGCGCGTGAGCTTCCCTGCTTCGCGGCCTTTCCCCTGCTCGACAGCGAGGAGGGGCGCGCGAGGCTGCGCCGCTACTTCGACGATTATCTCACCATCGCCCGTGAGCACGCTGCAGGCTTCGTGTTCGATAGCGTCACCTGGCGTGCGAACGCCGACTGGGGCGAGCGCCTCGGCTACTCGCCGGCCGCCCTGGCGGATGTGAACCGCCGATCCATCGCCTTCATCGAGGAGACCCTGGCCGACGGTGAGGGCCACGCCGCGCCCGTCGTGATCAGCGGCATCGTGGGGCCCCGGGGCGACGGCTACGACCCGAAACACTTCATGACCGCTGCCGAGGCAGCGGATTACCACCGGGCCCAGATCGAGGTCTTCGCCGATACCGCGGCGGACATGATCTCCGCCGCGACGCTGAACTATGCCGACGAGGCGATCGGGGTCGTCCGCGCCGCTCGCGAGGCCGGCATGCCCGTGGCGGTCTCCTTCACCGTGGAGACCGACGGCCACCTGCCCACGGGCGAGTCCCTGAAGGACGCCATCGAGAAGGTCGACGCCGAGAGCGAGGGCGGACCCGCCTACTACATGATCAACTGCGCCCATCCGACCCACTTCGACGACGCGCTGGAGCCGGACTCGTCCTGGATGCTGCGGGTGAGAGGCCTACGCGCCAATGCGTCGGCACTCAGTCACGCCGAGCTCGACGAGGCGACGGAGCTCGACGCGGGCGACCCCGAGGCCCTTGCCCAGCGCTATCGCGCCCTGCGCGACCGCTTCCCCCAGCTCACGGTGCTGGGCGGCTGCTGCGGCACCGACGAGCGGCACATGGCCGCCATCGGCCGGGCCTGCGCGGCGCGACTTTGAAAAGGGTCGCATTCGCTATGTGTCGATGATTGTTGACCTTTCTCGGCCGATGGGTTTAAGATCGAATTCCCTGGGCGCCCTGCGCGTTCCGTCCTCGGATGAAATCGGCAAGCCCGGTGCAGCAGTGCAGATACGCGAATGTTGGAGCAAAGGAAATGCTGATGCAGTTGAAGCAATGGTGTGTGGTGATCGTGATCTTTGCTGCCCTGGTGGCGGCCCTGCCGAGTGTCGCCGCGGCGAAGAGACCTTGGAATTCCGGCAAGGGCAGCCTTCGGGAGCACGTGGTGCTCGATATGAAGCTGTGGCTACCTGAAGGCGAGCGCCGAGCAGATCGAGCTCGGCAACCTGCTCTTCTACGACAAGATCCTCTCGGGCAACGAGGACATCTCCTGCGCCACCTGCCATCACGCCCTGATGGCAACCGGCGACGGCTTGAGTCTGTCGACGGGTGTCGGTGGCCACGGCCTCGCGACAGCCCGGGCGATGGGCGCCGGCCGAGAGCGGGTGCCGCGCAACGCACCGGAGATCTTCAACCGCGGTCACGCGTTCTTCACCAGCATGTTCTGGGACAGCCGGATCGCCCGGGACGAAGACGACCCGACGGGCTTCGCGCAGCCGGCCGGCTCCGATCTCCCCCTCGGCTTCGAGCACCCCCTCGAGGTGCAGGCGATGTTCCCCTTGACCTCGGACGCCGAAATGCGCGGGAATCCCGGAGAGAACGAGATCGCCAACGCCGGGAGCAATCCGGCGATCTGGGACGGGCTCGAGGCGCGCGTGATGGCGATCCCCGAATACCAGGAGCTGATCGCCGCGGCCTATCCCGGCGTGCCCGCAGAAGACATCGGCTGCGAGCACATCGCCCGGGCGATCGCGGCCTTCGAGGCCGACGCCTGGCGCTCGGACGACAGCCCATTCGATCGCTACCTGCGCGGCAATCGCGATGCCATGAGCGCGAGCGCCAAGCGCGGCGCGCTTCTCTTCTACGGCAGGGCCGGCTGCGGCGACTGCCACTCGGGCGTGTTCCAGACCGATCTCGAGCACTACGCGATCGCGATGCCGCAGCTGGGCCCGGGCAAGGGCCAGGGTGCGGACGGTGACGAGGACCTCGGGCGCGGGCCCATCTCGGGCGACTCGGCGGATGACTTCAAGTTCCGGACGCCGCCGCTGCGCAACGTCGCGTTGACCGGACCCTACGGTCACAGCGGTGCCTATCGCACTCTCGAAGGCGTGGTCCGGCACCACCTGAATCCGGTGCGCTCGCTGAGGGACTGGGATCGAAGCCAGGTCCTCCTGTCCGTAAGCGACGATCCCGAGGACCTCTTCTCGGTCATGGACGATCCCGCGAAGGTCCAGGCCATCGCCAAGGCCAACGAGCTCGGTCGGGTCAGGCTGACGAAGTGGCAGTTCGATGACCTGATGGCCTTCCTGCACGCCCTGACCGACCCGGCCATGCTCGACCTTCGCAGCGAGGTCCCGCTGCGCGTGCCGAGCGGTCTGCCCCTGGCCGACTGACCGCCCCCGCTGTCTGCCTCTATCTCCCGCTATCTCCCGCTAGGAGAGCAGCACCAGCAGGTCGTCCCGGCTGAGCCCCTCGCCCCCGACGGCGCCCCCCACCGCAACGTCGGAGAGGGCGCGCTTGCGGGCGTGGAGCTGGAGCACGCCCTCCTCGATGGTGTTCTGGGCGACGATGCGATGGACCACTACCGGGCGGGTCTGGCCGATGCGATGGGCGCGGTCGGCGGCCTGGTCCTCGACGGCGGGGTTCCACCAGGGGTCGAGGAGGAAGACGTGGTCCGCCGCGGTGAGGTTGAGTCCCGAGCCTCCGGCCCTCAGCGAGACGAGCATGACCGACGCCCCTTCGGCCTGCTGGAAGCTGGCCACGACGCCCCGGCGATCCCGGGTGCTGCCGTCGAGGCGCGTGAATTCGATCGCGGCGTCGTTCAGGTGGGGCTCCACGAGGTCGAGCAGGCTGGTCCACTGGGAGAAGACCAGGGCCTTGTGGCCGTCGGCGACGGCCTCTTCGAGGCGGGAAACCAGCAGGCCCACCTTCGACGAACCCACCTTCGACGAGTGGGCCGCCTCCTGGCCCGGCACCAGGGCGGGGTGGCAGGCGGCCTGGCGCAGGCGCAGCAGCGCCTCGAGGGCGGCGATCACGTTGCCGCCGGCGCGCAGCTGCTCCACGACCCTCGGCACCGTGGCGGCGCGAATCGCGTCGTAGATGCTGCGCTCTTCGTCGCTGAGCTCGCAGTGGAGCACCACCTCGCTGCGAGGCGGCAGCTCGGGCGCGACGTCCCGCTTGAGGCGCCGCAGCAGGAAGGGGCGGATACGCTGGCGCAGGCGCTCGGCCGCCGTGGCGTCGGCGTCGGCGATGGGCCGCGCGTAACGCTCCTGGAAGTCCCTGCGCCCGCCTAGCAAGCCCGGATTCAAGAAGTGGAGCTGACTCCACAGCTCGTCGAGGCGGTTCTCCACCGGGGTGCCGGTGAGGGCGAGGCGGAAATCCGCTTGCAGCCCGAAGGCCGCTTGCGCGACCTGGCTCTGGGGGTTCTTGATGTTCTGCGCTTCGTCGAGGACTACGCAGTCCCACGCCTCGGCGCTGAGCCGATCGCTGTCGAGGCGCAGGATGGCGTAGCTCGTCAATACGACGACCGCCTCTCCTGATGGCTGCCGCTCCGGCAGCTGCCGCCCGGCGCCGTGATAGATGTGGAAGGGCAGGGCGGGGCGGAAGCGGCGAATCTCGTCGGCCCAGCTGTGGAGGACACTGGTAGGGGTCACCACCAGGCTGCGGCCATGCAGTGCGCAGAGGGCCTGGAGGGTCTTGCCCAGACCCATGTCGTCGGCGAGCAGGGCGCCGAGGCCCGCTTCCCGCATGAAGCAGAGCCAGTCGACCCCCTGCTCCTGGTAGTGACGCAGCGGGGCGGTCAGGTCCGCGGGCAGGGCGGCGCGGGGAATCCCGTCGAAGCCTTCGATCAGCGGGGCCAGCCGTTCGAGGCCGGCGGGCCGCGGCTCGTCGAGATCGTCGCAGAGCTGTCCCAGCTCGGGCAGGGCACTCGCTGCGAGGCGTCCTCCAGCGTCGCGGGCGGCCAGGAGATCGGCGATGCGTGAGCCGTAGCGCTGGAGCCAGTCCTGCGGCAGCTCCGCGAAGCCGCCGCCCTGGCCGAGGTCGAGGGGCACCAGGGTCTCGCCGCGCCGCCAGGCGTCGAGCACCACGTCAGCCCGGACGCTGCGACCTGCGCCGGCAGCCCCGCCTTGGGCCGGAGCGTCTCTTGTCGGCACTCCTGTCGGTACCCCAGCCGGTACCCCAGCCGGTACTCCTGTCGGTACCCCAGCCGGCGCGCCGGGAAGGTCGAAGCGAAGCTCGAAGTCGTCGTCGCGCACCTCGAAGCGGGGCTCGAGGCCGGCCAGGCGATGGAAGCTGCGGTGGCCGTCGCCGACGAGGTCTCCCTGCCAATCGGCGAGTCGCTGCGCCAGGGCGACGGCTTCGCCGGCGCGCAGGTTCACCCGGTGTCCGGGAGCCAGCGCGAGCTCTTCCTGGAGCTGGCGGATGCGAAATCGCTCGGCGGCTTCGTCACGTACGGGCAAGGTGCCCGAGAGGGGAACCAGCTTTCCGGCGTCGACCCGCGCAATGGGCGGGTCGCCATAGACCAGCAGGGGCAACACCGAGAGCTCGTCTCCCCGGCGCTCGATCTCGATGCGCAGCCGCGGCTTCTCGCCCCTGGCGACTTCGGGCAGCTTCTCCGTGCAGAGCTCTACCGGGATGCGCTCACGCAGGGAGGGGAGCACTTCGCTGACGAGCTTGGCCGAGTCGTCGAAGGAGTAGAAGCGGCCCCGGGGCAGCTCCTCCATCTCGCGGCCGCTGAGCACGCTTTCCCCCACGAGGTGCAGGGTGGCGTCACAGCGTACGACGCCTGCTCCCAGGGTCTCGAGGATGCGCGGGTCGCGTTCCACGTAGAGACGAAAGCCCCCGGGCGCGTCGACGAGCCGGCCCAGGGGCCCGACTCGTTCGAGGGAGACTTCCACGGGCACGCCTTCGAGCTGCACGTCATCGCAACGCGAGAGTGCCTCGAAGAGCTGGGGAAGGACGCCGCGGGCGACGGGGCCGCGGCGCTGGGGGCCGAGCGCGCGCTCGACGCCCAGGTCGGCCTGGGTTGCGACGAAGGCCGGGCCGGGCACGCGCTTGCGCGCCAGAGCGTCGAGGGTGCTCGCGAGCAGATGAACGCCGCCGGCGTGGACGATCTCGCGCTCGATCGCCAACCCGCCCGGGGCGCGGCTCAGGCGATAGCGCAAAGTGCCCGGGGCAGAGTCGGAGTTCGCTCCGGGGAGGGAGCTTCCCAGCTTGCGTGCCTGACTCAAGGCGATGGTGGCGGCGGCGATGTGCTCGCAGGGATCTTCGGCGCCGCCGCAGCTGCACTCCCAGTCCTCGTCGTCGAGGTGGAGCGTGACGCGGGGAGCGATCATGCCTCCCTTCGTCGAGACCCGCAGGGCGACCTCTCCGTTCTCCTCACGCTCGCCCAGGACGGCATTCGCGCGCGCGAGCTCCACGCCGCGCGACCAGACGGCCGCCCCACAGGCCTCGCGAACCGCTTTCAAGAACTCTTGCATCAAGAACTCTTGGATCGTGAAGGCTGCATAGTGAAGGGCGCCTGCTCGGGCATGAGGTCGGGTCGAATTGCTCGCCATCGCCCCTGCGCCCACAGCGGCGCGGGGCGCCTCGCGAGCTAGAGATAGCCCCGCCCCCGACAAGATGCACGTGCCGGTGGCGCGGGGGGCCTCGCGCGAGCGATCCCGGGTCAGTCCGGGTGCGCGCGGAGCCACTCCTGCAGGAGGGCCTGGAGCCGCTCCCGCTCGTTGCAGGCGGGATCGTCGCTCACGCGTTCGCCGAGAAAACGGAGTGCCTCGCCGACCCGGTGACCCGGCCCGCTGCCGAGGGCCTCCATGACTTCGCGGCCTCCGATGGCGAGGGCCTCCCGGCGCCGAGTCCGCTCGGCGTTGGAGCTCACCCGCTCGATCGCGGCGCGCAGGGCGGCGAGGCCGCGCTCCGCGCTGGTGCTGCCCGAGAGGCGCAGCTCGGCCTCGCGCAAGGCGAAGAGCTCTTCCAGGGTCTGGGCGTCGAGGCGTCCCAGCAGGCGCCGCACCGCCGGGTCGTTGCTCGGTCGCACGGCGCTGTCGATGGGATGGTGGTCGAGGCGCAGGAGGACTTCGGGCGATAGCGGCTTGCCGAAGCGCAGCTTGCGCAGGAAGGCCGCGGCCCCGGCTCCGCGAAGCCATGCGGCGAGGCGGATGCCGAGCTTCGCCGGCATCGCAGCGGCGAGGGCGGCCGCATCTTTGCCCACGCCTTCGCCCGCGCCTTTGCCCATGCCTTTGCCTGCGCCTTTGCCCATGCCTTTGCCCGTGGCTTGAAGGAGGACCCCTTCGATGCCCGTGCGGCGGATCAGCTCGAGTCCCTCTCTGCAGCCGTCGGCGAGCAGCAGGCGCGAGAGCTCGCCGCGCAGCCGGTAGGGCGCCACGGTCTCGAGCTGCGGCGCGACCTCTTCCATGGCTTCGGCGAGTTCGGCGTCGACGCGGTAGCCCTGCTCGGCGACGAGGCGTGCGGCGCGCAGCGCACGCAGCGGATCTTCACCGAGGCGCTCCCGCGCGCTGCCCACGCCGCGCAGGAGCCGGTGCTCGCGGTCGCGCTCGCCCGAGTAGGGATCGAGGAGCGTCCCGCTCAGGGGATCGAGCGCCATGGCGAGCACGCTGAAGTCACGCCGTGCGAGGTCGTCCGCCGGCGAGGGCCCGAAGCGCAAGGGCGCCAGGTCGACCGGCCCCGCTGCGGTCGGGACCATCACCACGCCCCGCTCGGGGTCGATGGAAACCGCGTGGGGAAAGGCCTCGAATAGATCGCCAGCGGGCGCCGTCGTCGTGAGCTCCCAAGCGCGAAGGGGCAGGCCGAGGCGCAGGTCGTGCAGGCTCTCCCCCACGAGCCAGGCGCGCTGTCCCCGGGCGTCGAGTCGTGCGAATAGCTCGATCAGGGCTTCGGGAAGCTCGGCCACGGTGCTCAGCGCCTCCCCTGCGGTGTGCAGCGTGCAGGCAGGGCGCAGCTGGCCCGCGTGTTCTCCCGGCAGCGCCGCTGCGCGGTCAAGTCGCGCCGCCGATGGCCGATCAGAAAGAACGGATCGGCCGTTCGAGGGTCCTTGCTCCTCTGCGGTCGATCGGAAGCACGAAGAGTCGCCAATGCAGGCACTCCTCGAAGAGGCAAACCCGGGGTAACGCGGGGACGCAAAGCCAGTGCCCAAGCCGGCTCCGCCGGATGGGTCGAACGGCTGTCGAAAGGAGAAGACATGACGATGAGACCCGAGCTTACTCTTGCCCTTGCAGCTGTTTCGGCCCTGGTTTTTGCAGCCTTGCTTCTTGTCGATATGCTCGCGTAGCTGATGTCGCGTGTGGCTTCCAAGAGAAGAGGGTCCTGGCCGTGTTCCAGGGCCCTCTTCTTCTTTTGGCAACCGTCTTTCGGCAACCGATCGTTCGGCAACTGCTGATGGGATCCCATGGCCGGCGGCTCAGCGCGTCCAGAAGCCGTTCAGGGAATCGTGCCAGGCTTCGCGGTCGAAGAAGAGCGCGCGGTCGGCGGCCCGCCGCAGGGCGACGTCGATGTCGATCACCCACGGCCCATCGCGCGCGACATGGGCGTGGGCGTCCTGTCCATCAGCGAGCTTGCGCGCGCGGTCTCCGTCCAGGGCCAGGATGCCCGGTCCGCTGAGCTCGACCGCTTCGCCGAGCTCGAGCCGGCGCGCGTTGCTCACGAAGGCCTGGCCGTAGAGGCCGGCGGAGACGGGAGCCAGCAGGGGGCGTCCCCCGCCGCCCGGTCCGCTGAGCTCGACTTCGACGCCCAGGTCCTCGTCCGGTGAGGTGGGCCGGACGAGTCCGCCGATGCTGGAGGGGCCCACGGCGGTAGGCTCGGCCCGGGAGAGGACGATGTGCCGCATGCGGCTGGGATCGAGGTGGAGCCGGTTGCCGACGAAGTCGTCGACGAGCAGCACGGCGTCGATCAGGGCGAGGTCCGGCTCCTCGCCCTCGATGCTCAGGTGAACCACCTTGGACCGGCGAGCCGCGTCCTCGAGAGGGAGGCGGCCGGAGGCCACCAGCCCCAGTGCCGCGCCGGCCGCGGTCGCCTCGGCCACGCTGGGGAAGACGTTGTTGGTTCCCGTCGACAGAGGCATGAGCACGGCGTCGGGCCAGGTCTTGGCCACGATCCGGTTGGTGCCGTCGCCACCGAGCACGAGTAGCGCCGCACAGCCGGCCTCGCGCAGGCGCTCGGTCGCGAGCACCGTATCCCGCTCCTCTCCGCGTACCTCGGCGTGCAGGACCTCGACCTCCATGGCGACGCCCAGGTGTTCGACGGCGCTGTCGGAGATGAGATAGGGGTCCTCGAAGACCAGGACCCGCTCTGCGCCGGCGGCCGCGGCGCCGATCACGGCCCGCGTGATCTGGTCGCGCTTGATCTCCCGGGTAGTGGTGCTGGCCCGCGCGGCCAAACGGCGGATGTCCTTTCCCGACATGGGATTCGACACGACTCCGATGGTCTTCGGCGCTTGGGAGGGCTGGCTCATGGTCGCGCTCCTGGCTTCGCTCCTTCGACTTGCGGCTTCGCTCGCTGGATCCGGCGCCGCGAGCTTAGCCTGTCCGCCGTGCCCGCTACCATGCGGGGGATCGTGACCCGATTCGAAGCCCGTGCACTGGTCCCGGCGCCTCCTTGGCGTCGTGGGATCCTCGAGCAGAAGGTCTCCGGCGTGCCGTGCGCCCTGACCTTCGAGATCGTCGAGCAACGCGGGCTCACCGCCGAGCTCGAGCTCGCCCTCGAGATCGGCGACCCGCCGGTCCCGGCCCCCGCCTCCGCCCCCGCCCCCGCGCCGGACCCGAAGGAGTGTGGTCTCGTCATGTTGGCCGAGGCCGGCTTTCCGGTGCTAGGCGACATCCCGCGCGCCGGATTGCCGTCGCACGGCGACCCGCGCTGGCAATTCCGGGAGGCGGGGGAGGCGCCCGATTCGTGGTGGCCCGAGGAGGATCTCCATCCTCCGGCTGTGGGGCGGGCGGCGGAAGGGCTGTTCGAGCTGGCGGTGTCCCAGGCGACACAGCGCGTGCTGACTCGGGGGCACCCCTGGATCCTGCGCGATGCCCAGACGGGCGACTGCTCGGGCCTGCTGCCCGGCACCCTGGTGCGGGTGGTGGGGCCGAAGCGGGAGAGTCTCGGGCTGGCCCGGGTCGAAGGCGCGAGATCCCTGGTCGCGCGCATGTGGGCCGAGCGCGCGGGGCGGGACGCGAAGGCGCCGAGCGTCGAGGCCCGAGTTGCGCGGGCTCTGAAGCGCCGGCGTGGGCTCCTGCATCCGGCAGCCGGCGAGCCCCGCACCGACGCCTTTCGGCTGGTGCACGGCGAGGCCGACGCGCTGCCCGGAATCGCGGTCGATCGCCTGGGCTCGCTGCTGCGCGTCCTCGTGACCGGGCGCTGCTGCGACCCCCTTCGACCGCGCCTGCTCGACGCCCTCGTGGGCGGGCTCGCGGAGCAGATCGGTCCGGATCCTTCCGTGGTCGAGGTGCTGCACCTGCGTGAGCAGCCGCGCGGCCGGCTCGAGTGTGTGCGCCTCGTGCGGGGGGCCCAGCCGGCGCCGTGGAATGGAGGTGCGTCGCCCGAGGCGTCCGAGTCGCCCGAGGCGTCCGAGTCGCCCGAGGCGTCGGAGAAGGACCGCCGCATCGTGGTACACGAGCTGGGTCTCGCCTATCTCGTCGATCCCGGGCTGGGCGAGCCCGAGCGCTCCTCGCCCGGCATCGGCCTCTTTCTCGACCAGCGGGAGAACCGCCGTCGCCTGATGGAGCGTGCGCGGGGCGGAGGTCACTGGCTCAACCTCTTCGCCCATACGGGCGCCTTCAGCGTTGCGCTTCTGGCGGCGGGCGCCGATCGGGTCACGAGCGTCGATCTCTCTGCCGGCTATTTGCGCTGGCTCGAGGAGAACCTGGCGCTGAACCGCGACCGGGGCGATCTGGCGCGGCGCCATCGCGGCGTGCGGGGAGACGGGCGCCGCTTCCTTGCCCGACTCGCGCCCCACGAGCGCTTCGAGGGGATCATTCTCGATCCGCCGACCGCAGCCGCGGCTGGCCGCCGCTTCTGGTCCGTGGCTCGGGACTTGCGTCCCCTCGTCGAGGGAGCGCTCACCCATCTACAGCCCGGCGGCGTGCTCCTGGTCTCGCGCAACGACCGCCGGGGCAAGCAAGGGTTGGAAGAAGTGGTCGAGAGCGCGGCGCGCAGCGCGGGAGTGGCGATCGAGATCGTCGGCGAGGCGCCCGCGGGCAGCGACTTCCCGCGCCTCGTGGGCTTCGACGAAGGAGAGCCCTTCAAGGCTGTGCTGGTCCGGCGTCGCTCCTAGCCCGGCGCCAACCCTAGCCCGGCCAATGTGTCCTGGCGGAAGTGCTCTGATAGGCTGGTCGAGTGAAACGCTCCTCGAGAAAGACCTCGAGCCCCGGCCACGCACGCAATGTGTGCGGCGCGCTTCTCGTTGCTCTGCTCTGCGCGGCGTTGTCCCAGCCCCTTGCTGCTGCAGCCCTCGCTGGCGAGGACGCGGGGATCATCCTGGAGCTCGACCGGGAGCAGTTCCTGCTCACTCTGCGCGACGGGCGAAGCGGCGTCGCGGGGCCGCCCCTGCGTGTGGCCCTGGGCTCGCCGGCGCGGGAGACGCCAGCCGGCCGCTATCCCCTCTATCGTGTAATTCTGCGCCCGAGTTGGAAGCCCGGAGAGCTCGGCCGCAGCGCGGGCGCCGTGGCGGAGCCCTCCTCGCTCGAGACGCCCATGGGAGCGGTGAAGATCCCCTTCGCGCCGGGAGGCTACGCGCTCCACGGCGGCGGGGATCCGCGGGTCCTGGGCATCCCCATCTCCAGCGGCTGCGTGCGGGCGATCGATTCGGACTTGCTGCGTCTCGTCGCGTGGCTGCACCTGCACGGCGTACTCGAAGAGCCGGTGGAGCGCCGCGGCGAGGTGCACCGGGACTTTCGCCGACCGGCGCGATTGATCGTGCACTGATTCTCTATCGGTGTTCTACTGGCATCGATGTTCTACTGGCATCGAAGTTCTACCGACAGCGGAATTCCACTGACATCGCAATCGCGACGCTTGCATCAGTCGTGCGAAGTCGCCGAGTAGCTTCTGGGTAGGACTTGCGCAGTCCCTGCGCAGGTCTCGAATTCGTGCGCTTTTGTCGCCGGTTTTGTTCGAATTGGCGACACTTCCTCGATCGCAGCACCACACACCGACGTCCCGCCCGTTCGCCATTCCCAGGGGAGTGGCTTCGGGGCTTAGGACGGAGGTGTTTCGATGTCGTATACGTCGCATGTTGGCAATGCCCACTCAAGCTGTCGGCCGAGAACGGTCCTGGCGGCTGGCTGCCTTTCACTTCTCTTTGGGGTCCTGCTCGCCGCCTCGCCCGCTCTGGCGATCAGCGATCTGGTCTACTTCGATCAGACGACCGGCTACGGCTTCGATCAGAGCCTCTACGGGCTGCCGGTCGACTTGACGGCGGACAACTACCTCGTCGCTGCAGACCGCGGGTACAACCCCTTCGCGGGGCCCAACGGCGAGAGCATCGAGTTGTTCATCCTGCTCGACCAGCAGATGGGCGGGGAGTGGATCGAGAGCTGCGTGGGGCAAGGGCCGTCGTGCGTGCAGCGCGCCCTCATCGACATCACCTGGCAGGTCGAGATCAATCCCGCCTATCCCGGCGTGGGCAGCGCACCCCTGGACGTCACGCTTTTCCTGGCCAGCCCTGACCGCGACCCCCTCTTCGACGGCCTCGACGTTGGCGTGCGATACGATCCGAGCGTCTTCGACGTGATCCAGTTCCCCTCCGTCGATAGCCAGGGCGATCCCTACGACTACCACTTCCTGGGCTTCCCTCTCGGACCGCTGTTGCCGGGCGTTCCGAATGCCGCCACGGTGAACTTCCAGTATGAGATCGCGGGCCTGCTGCCCGTCGATCCTGGGACCGGAGCGCCCTTCGGCCCCGGGATCGGTGGCGGCGCCACCATCCTCGGCGTGCCCGAGCCCAGTACAGCGTTGATGGTTCTGCTCGGCCTGGGTGGCCTTGCGCTGCTCGGTCGAAGCCAGCCTCGGGAGATGTACCGACAATGAAGTCCCTACTGGTTCCGCGGGTAGGAGGGGCCCTCCTCGCGATTCTTGGTTTCCTCGTGCTGGCGGCCGACGCCGGTGCCGGAGACCGCTCGGACGTTCTGCGCCTGCGCGCAGAGAACCTGGCCGCCGCGGGCCGCTGCGACGAGGCGCTTTCCGTGCTCGAGCGGGCCAGCGCCGAGGCGCCGCAGGATGCTCGGATTCGCGCCCTCACGGGCCGCTGCGATCTCGAGCTCAGGCGCTACGACGCTGCCGCCGCGTCCCTCGAGCGCGCGCGCGCCATCGACCCCTCGCTCCCGAGCATCGACCTGCTGCTGGGAGTCGTGCGCTACCACCTCGAGGACTACAAGGGTGCGCGCTCGGCCTTCGACGAGGCGCGCAAGCAGGACGAGATCTCCAAGAGCGACGCCGCCCTGATCGATCTCTACGGCGGCCTGCTCCTGCTGCGGGACAAGGATACCCGGGAGGCCGCACTGGCCTTCGAACGTGCCCGGGCGCGCAACGCCCAGGCGGTGGAGCCCGTGGCCTCCTACTACGCCGCTCTCTCGTGGCAGAGTCTCGATGAGACCGAGCAGGTCGAGGAGGCCCTCGATCGCGTACTCGAGGAGCAGCAGACCGGTCCCTGGGCCGACGAGGCGCGCAAGGTCCTCGCAGTGGAGAAGAAGCGCCGGGAGGCCCGCAACCCGAAGCCGAGGCGCTGGGCGGGCGTACGGGCCGGGGCCGAGTATGACAGCAACGTCGTGCTGCTGGGCGCGGGCGTGCCCCTGCCCCCCACCATCAGCGACGAGTCGGACACCCGGGTGGTCTGGAACGCCAACCTCGGCACCGAGCTCATGCGCAAGGAGCGTGACGGCGCCGGGGTGATGCTCAACTACACCGGCTTTCACTATCTGGAGCTCGACCAGTACGACCAGCACTATCCCTCGATTTCGGGCTGGTACGACCACGCCTTCGACCGCGAGACCCAGATCCGTGTGCGCGGCGACTTCGGCTACGGGTGGATCGGCGGCGACCCCTTCGTGCTGGGAGGAGACCTGGTCTTCGACGTGGACCACGAGTGGTCCCGCTACGGCAGCACGCGCTTCTACCTCGAGGGCTACTACAACGACTTCCGCTACAAGATCGACGTGCAGTGGCCGGAGGTCCGAGAGGGTCTGAATCAGGACGGCGGCGGACCGCGGGCGGGCGCAATCCACACGCTGCCCGTGAGGGGCGACGACACGGAGCTCTACGGCGGCCTCGAGTACACCTACAACATCACCAAGGGAACCGAGTTCGACTTCATGGCCCTCGATGTACGGCTAGGCGTGCGCGCCCGACTTCCCTGGGAGCTGGACCTCGACGTCATGGGGGGCTTCATCTATCGCCCCTTCGATAATCCCTCGTGGTACTACCCGGGCGCCACCGTCGACGGCCCGGCCGGTCCGGACCGTCAGGACGATGTGTGGCGCGCGACCGCCGTGCTGAGCAAGGAGATCATCGCACCGTTGAGTCTGACCCTGCGATACGAGTACACGGACAACAACTCCAACGTCGACGTCTACAACTACACGCGCCACATTGCGGGTGGCTATTTCAGCCTGGCCTGGCCCTGAGCCTGGCTGCGAGAAGGCTGCGGCGCGGGCCCGCTGAGAGGGCTGACGAGAATGCCGATGAAAGGGTTGAGAGGAGAAGCGACATGATTTTCGCCAAGACGCATATTCCGCGCCGGATGGCCGCGCACTTTGGCAGCGCCGGCGCACTGCTGGCCTCGGCAACCCTCCTGCTCGGGGCGGTGAACGCCCCCGCCGAGGAGGAGCCTCTCGGTCGTGTGGTCGCGTTGCGCGGCGAGGTCTACGCCACGGCTCCCGATGGGACCGTGCGCACCCTGGAGTGTCATTCGCCGGTCTATTCCGGTGACCGGGTCCAAACCGAAGAGGATGGCGGCCTGGGAGTCCTATCCGGCGATTTCTACACGCGACTCGGCGGGGAGGGAGAGCTCGGCTTCGTTCGCACCCGGGTCGGCACTCCGGGCCTGGATCTCACCCAGGGGCATGTGCGCCTGCTGGACGCCGGCGCCAGCGGGGCGCCCGTGGGCCGGATCGTGACTCCCGGCCTGGTTGCCGACGAGGCGAGTCGCGACACCGACGCCCTGGTGATGCCCGAGAAGATCTCTCTGGTCTCCATGATCTGCGGCTGGGACGGTGGACTCGACGTCGGTCGCGTGGATGCACCGGACGAGACGGTCCACCCGCGCTCGGGCGAGTGCGCCATCGGGAAGCCCGGCGAGCCGCTCTACACCGCACGCGCCACCCATGGCAAGCTTCCGATCATGGACGACGACGAATGCCCCAACCCCGACCTCGCCCTCGTCGGCGTTGGCGATCACTTCTCTCCCTACGACGTGGCCGGCATGCTGCCCCCCGTCGACGCGGCCGGTCCCATTGTGCTGCCCAACGTCCTGCCGCCCTCGGTCGCCGATCGCGAGCCGTGCACGGTCGGCACGAACTGCCTCCTCGACTACGACGGTGATTCCGGCGCTGCCGGGCTTCACGCCGTCGCCGGTGATTCCGCCGCTGCCGGGCATCTCGCAGACGCTGCCCAGCCTGCCCTGACCCAGCCGCCTCCGTTATGCTCTCTCTACCTGGCAGCCCGCCCGGCAGCGAGGGGCGAAGGAGGACGGCGATGAGCGAAGGGCGGATCGGCAGCGACATCGAGCTCCACGGGGCGACCGGAGCCGAGGGGACCCGTCGCGCAGCCGACTCGACCGGCGCATACCTGGCGATTCCCGCCTCGGGTAGCGGCCCGGGCGTGGTGGTCGTGCAGGAGTGGTGGGGACTC
>JAFDEK010000199.1 GCA_019310385.1 Deltaproteobacteria bacterium | reverse complement strand
GAGGAGGTCGAGGCGGCGCTCGAGGCCTTCCGTGGATAGATCGAGCAGATCCCGCCCATGTACAGCGCCGTGAAAAAGGACGGAGTGCCCCTGCATCGCCTGGCGCGCAAGGGCGAGGAGGTGGAACGGGAGCCGAAGCGGGTGCGCATTCATCGCTTGGAGCTAGCCCGCTACGAGGAGACCGAGAGCGAGCTCGTGGTCGACTGCGCGCCCGGAACCTATGTCCGAGTCCTGGCGAGTGACCTCGGGGCGCGCCTGGGGTGCGGAGCCCACCTGCGCTGCCTGCGAAGGCTGCGCAGTGGACCCTTCGATACGAGCCACCTGCTTACCGCCGAGCAGCTCGGCAAGGATGCCGAAGAGGGCGTGATCGAATCGCGACTGATTCCCCCGGCCGAGGTCATGGGGCTGCCGGTCCTTACGCTCAGCGAAGACGGGACACGCCGTGTGCTCAATGGGGGCGACGTCTCGCCGGGCGCGCGACTGCGCGTGTCCCCCGGGGACCGCGTTCTTCTGGTGGACGCCGCCGAGCGGCTGCTGGCGATCGGTGAACTCAGGCCGGATCGCCGCCTGTGGCCCCTGCGCGTGTTCGGCGGGGAAAGTCGCTGAGGGCGGCCATTGCGGCGGTGAAGGCACTCTGTCAAACTCACGCTCGCCGAAACGCCTGTGGCTGCTCGGCTCATGCGTATACGTTTCCTGGGTGATCGAGCGCCCGCCGGACGAAGACCGGGCGGTAGCAATCCCCGCAAGGGACCTGCAGCGAGAAAGGCAGGGAAGGCGTGCGCGGTCGATTCTCTCCGCGTGACAGAGCGGATCCAAATTTTCGGACTCAGATCCAACGAAGGGTGAAGGGGTAGTGCGTTGATTTCCGGCCAGACGAAGCAGCGAGTCGTGAGTGAACACCAGCGCAGCGAGGGCGACACCGGCTCGTCCGAGGTGCAGGTTGCCCTGCTGACCGAGCGAATCAACGAGCTCTCGGAGCACTTCAAGGTTCACAAGAAAGATCATCACTCCCGGCGCGGTCTGCTCAAGATCGTGAGCCAGCGCCGTCGGCTTCTCGACTACCTCAAACGCGATGACGTGGAGCGGTACTCCGCCCTGATCGGGCGCCTCGGGCTGCGTCGGTAGCGAAAAGAAAGCGACCCGCGGCGCTCACGTAGTGTGCCGTGGTCAATGCAAGACTCACACGGGCGGGTAGGGGGAACGCCGTGTTGGAATGTGGGAGTCGGCCATACGCGAAGGCCTCGCGCAGGCTCATCCGGGCAGCGAGCCCGGCGAGCAGGCCCGACCTCGCCGCGCAGCACTTCGCGCATAGCTGATCCCGCATTCCGCGCTGTCTCCATTTAGTTCTCCGCTGCCGCCCACAGGTAGCTCCGATTCGTCCGCCCGGATGATCGGAGAGGAGATTCATCAACATGCCTTACTGGTTCGAACCGACGACCGTCACGCTAGACGTGGGTGGCCGTCCCATGACCCTCGAAACTGGCCGCGTGGCCAAGCAGGCCGCTGGTGCGGTGCTGGTGACCTACGGCGACACGGTGGTGCTGGTCACCACGGTGCACTCCAAGCCCAGAGTGGGAATCGACTTCTTCCCCCTCACCGTCGACTTCGTCGAGAAGTTCGCGGCAGCGGGCAAGATCCCCGGCGGCTTCTTCAAACGTGAGGGGCGACTCTCGGATCGCGAGGTCCTGGTTTCGCGCTTTATCGATCGCTCGATTCGTCCGCTCTTCGCAGACGGCTACAACGACGACACCATGGTCACCGCGACGGTGCTCTCCTCCCAGTCGGAGAACGCTGCGGACATCTGCGCCTTCGTCGGCGCCTCCGCTGCACTGAGCATTTCGGAGATCCCCTTCATCGGGCCCATCGGTGCGATCCGCCTCGGACGTGTCGAGGGGGAGTATGTCGTCAACCCCAGCCCGGAGCAGCTCGAATCCAGTGATCTCGAACTCATCGTGGCGGGTAATCGGGGCTCCATCGTGATGGTGGAGGGGGGTGCCAAGGAGGTGCCCGAGGGCGACATGCTCGACGCCCTCAAGTACGCCCACACCCAGATCATCACCATCATCGACGCCATCGCGGACTTCCAACAGAAGGCCGGCAAGGAGAAGATCGTTCCTGCCGCGGCCGAGGATGTTTCGGCCCTCGACGCCCAGGTGCGCGAGAAGGCCCAGGCGAGGCTCGAGGAAGCCCTCCAGATCCGGGCCAAGCACGAGCGCAGTGCGGCGGTGAAGGTCATCGAGAAGGAGGTGCTCAACGGCTTCGTTTCCGAGTACCGCAGCGCCAAGGTGGACATCGACAGCCTCGAGGCTTACGAGGATCGGGCCGGCGGGCTGCGTCAGCTCACCGGGAACGTAAAGACCCTCCTGCACGACCTGGGCGCGGAGATCGTCCGTGAGCGCGTCATGAAGACGGGCGAGCGCATCGACGGCCGGGCCAAGGACGAGATCCGCAACATCGCCTGCGAGGTGCGGGTCGTGCCGCGTCCCCACGGCGTGGCGCTCTTCACCCGTGGCGAGACCCAGGCCATGGTGACCACCACCCTGGGAAGCGGTTTCGACGAGCAGACCATCGACGGCATGATCGGTCGCTTCAAGAAGACCTTCATGCTGCACTACAACTTCCCGTCCTTCTCGGTGGGCGAGGCGCGGCCCAATCGCGGTCCCGGTCGTCGGGAGGTCGGTCACGGCACCCTGGCGGAGCGTGCTCTCAAGCCGGTGCTGCCGGATCACGACGATTTCCCCTACACGATCCGCATCGTCTCCGAGACCCTCGAGTCCAACGGCTCCTCCTCCATGGCGGCGGTGTGTGGCTCGACCCTCTCGCTGCTCGACGCCGGAGCGCCCCTCAAGGCGCCGGTGGCGGGTATCGCCATGGGTCTCATCACCGACGGCGAGCGCACGGTGGTGCTCTCCGACATTCTCGGCGACGAGGATCATCTCGGCGACATGGACTTCAAGGTGGCGGGATCGCCGGACGGCATCACCGCGCTGCAGATGGACATCAAGGTCACCGAGATCGACTGGGACATCATGGAGCAGGCCCTCGCTCAGGCTCGCGAGGGGCGCATGCACATCCTCAAGTGCATGAGCGAGGAGACCGACGCCGAGCTCCACGGCCTCAAGCCTCGCGGCGAGCTCCACGACTACGCGCCGCGGCTCGAGGTGATCTTCGTCAAGCCGGATCGGATCCGCGACATCATCGGGCCTGGCGGCAAGGTGATCCGCGCCATCCAGGAGACCACCGGCGCCAAGATCGACGTAGAGGACTCGGGCCGCTGTTCGGTCTTCGGTCCCGACGCCGAGGCGGTGAAGGTCGCGCTCTCCATGGTGGAGGAGCTCACCCAGGAGGCCGAGATCGGCCGCATCTATCTCGCCAAGGTGAAGCGCATCGCCGACTTCGGCGCTTTCGCGGAGATCTTCCCGGGCACGGATGGGCTGATCCACATCAGCCACCTGGCGGCGGGTCGTGTCGACAAGGTCACGGACATCCTCTCCGAAGGAGACGAGGTCCTGGCCAAGTGCATCGACATCGATCCGGCCGGACGCATTCGGCTCTCCCGCAAGGAGGCCATCGCCGAGCTCGGCGACCGGGAAGAGTAGGAGCTTTGGGCACCGGCCCGCTCCGCATCGAGATCAAGCGCAGCGCCCACGGACACGGTCTGCCGGTCCCCGTCATGGCTACGGCGGGGTCGGCAGGCTGCGATCTCGCGGCCGCCGTCGAGGGCGAGGTGGTCCTCGAGTCCGGACAGCGCGAGCTGATCCCCACCGGCTTCTCCATTGCCGTGCCCGAGGGCTACGAGGCTCAGGTGAGGCCCCGCAGTGGTCTCGCCCTGAAGCACGGCATCGTGCTCCCCAACGCACCAGGCACCATCGATTCGGACTACCGGGGCGAGCTCAAGGTGATCGTGATGAACGCCGGCTCGGAGCCGTTCACGATTCGCCGAGGAGATCGAATCGCCCAGCTGATCGTCGCCCCCGTCGTACACGTCGAGTGGTGCGAGGTGGAGAAGCTAGACGAGACCCGCCGCGGCGCCGGCGGCTTCGGCCACACGGGTCACGAAGGCGAGGTGAACAGACCTGAGCGGAGCCGGTGAACAGCCCTGAGGCGGGCCGGTGAACAGCCTTGAGCCAAGCAGGTGAACAGCCCTGAGCCAAGCCCGGCAGGCAATCACCCCTGAACTGTGCGCTAGTGTGGAGCCGGGACGTCGTAGGGGGGACATCACCGTGAGCGAAGACGCACAGGCCGCGCCTGCCCCCGGCGAACCCTTTCATCCGCGGCCATCGACCCCGCTT
>JAFDEK010000117.1 GCA_019310385.1 Deltaproteobacteria bacterium | reverse complement strand
CCTGCCCTCGGCCTTCCGCTGCACGATGTGCTCCGTCTTGACCCAGCCGGGCCACATGGAGACGCAGGTGACGTTGTGCTCCCTGAGCTCGTGGGCCATGTCCTTCGACATCCGGTCGACCGCGGCCTTGCCGACCCCGTAGGCGAGATTGAACACGTAGGCGAGGCCCGCAAAAGACGAGATGTTGACGATCAGTCCCGATCCCTGGGCGATCATCATCGGCACCGCCTCGTGGCTCGAAACGTAGTGAGAGCGGAGACCCACGTGCATGATCTCGTCCCAGATGCCGATGGGGAGCTCCCAGAATCCCTTGGAGCCGGTGAGGATCTCCTGCTCGGGTGCGGTGAAGACATTGTTGACCAGGATGTCGACGCGGTCCTCGGTCTCCTTGATGTGCTTCCAGAGCTCGATGATCGCGTCGTCGTCGCTGTGGTCGCACTGGATCGCGATCCCCTCACCGCCCAGCTCGGTGACTTCCTTCGCGGTGGCCCCGATGGTTCCCGGAAACTCGGATGTACCCTCCTGAACCGTCCGTCCGGTCAGGTATACCTTGGCTCCCGCCGCGCCGAGCTCGAGCGCGATCCCCTTGCCGATGCCGCGGCTGGCGCCCGTCACCACGGCCACCTGGCCACTCAATGCTCCCATCGATTTCTCCCTTCATGAAAAGCAACGCAGTCTAGCCTGAATCGACCGTGAAAATCCTGCTGCGGCGGTGTCTCTGTGAACTCGGGCTCGAAGGCCACGGCCGGGCGCCCGGGATGTGTCAGCCGCGCTCCAGGCCGCGGAGGATGATCTCCGTGACCGCGTCGGCGGTGGCCTTGGGCGAGGCGGCGGCGAGCTCAGCGACATCGGGGCGGGCGAACTCGCGTCCGAGGCTGCCGAGAACGTGGGCGAGGGAGGCCGTGTCCAGCGCCTCGATCTGTCCTTCGGCCGCCGCGCGGTCGAGCAGGCTCTGGGTCACCGCGATGACATAGCTCTCGTGGCTGTCGATCAGTCGGGTGGCGCCCGGCATTCGCGCGAGATCCCGCGCGTAGGCCGCGGTGCTGGGCTGGACCGCCTCGTTGACGGCGTTGAGGTAGGCGCGCAGCAGCGCGAGGGGAGGCTGGGCGGGATCGAGGGAGTCGACGGCCGCGCGCCCGATTCGATGCAGGCGGCGATCGACGATCGCAAGCACGAGCTCGTCCTTGCTCGGCGCGATCCCGTAGAGGGTTCGCAGCGAGCAGTTCACCTGCGCAGCAATCTGGGCCATGGTGAGATCCGCGAGGCCGCCCACCCGAACCACTGCCTCGAGCTCGTCGAGGAGCTGCAGCTGACGGGCGGTGAGCCGTTGCTCGGTCTCGGGAGAGAGCAGCGGCTTCGGCGCGCGCACGCCTGGGAAGCGCAGGCGGTTGCGGCTCCGCTCCGAGCGCTCTCGGCCCCCGGGCACGCTCAAGGGAGCAGCGCCTCGGGAAGCTCGACGACGCGCGCGCGAAGCCACTCCCCCAGGCTCTTCGCCTGGGGGTCCTGACGGGTCGAGGCCGCGACCCCTTCCTCGAGCAGGCCGTGGATCACGAAGTTGAGCGAACGGATCGCCGGTAGGCGGAAGCGATCGACCTTCAGCTTCGCGACCTCGGGTAGCAGCTCCGCCAGGCGCTCGCTGGTGAGGAAGTCGTCGAGCCAGGCCCAGGCTTCGTCGCTGCGGGCGAAGACGCCGAGATTGGCGTTGCCGCCCTTGTCCCCCGAGCGTGCTCCGAAGACCGCGCCCAGCGGCGAGCGGGTGCTGGGGCCCGTCGGCCTGGCGGCCACAGCTCCGGTTTTCGGCGCCACCTCGACGACTCCGGCGGGAATCACGGAAGACAGCTCCCGTGTCTCGCCGCCCAGTACGACCACGCGCTGGGGCACGATCTCGGCGGGAACGCAGGCCGGCACGTAGACGCCGAAGGGGCGTCCGGCGCCGGGGCCGCCGCCGACCCCGAAGAAGCCCGGGATGCTCGCCAGTGCGAGCTCGATGACGGCATTCGAGAATGCGCGGCCGACCTTCTTCTGGTCTGGATCCTTCACGCTGATGCGCAGAATCGCCACCGCCTCTTCGTTCGACGCGGGATCCGGTCGGTCGGTGCGCACCAGGCGAGTGGTCACGTGGGCGAAGTCGTCGGGCGAGAAGGGACACGCTTCCCAGAAGGCCTCTTCGACCAGCTTCGCCTTGGCTTCGATGTCGAGGCCCGTGAGACAGACGCTCATGTCGTTGCGAAAGCCGCCCGGGCGGTTGATGCAGACCTTGAGGGTCGCGGGCGGCGGCTCGCCCTGGATGCCGTGCATACGAACGCGGTCCGGTGCCGTCTGCTCGAGCTCGATGGTGTCGAAGCGCGTCGTGACGTCGGGGCCGAAATACTCGGGGCCACCGATCTCGTAGAGGAGCTGTGAGGTGACGGTGCCGATGGATACCTCGCCGCCGCTTCCGTCGTGCTTGCCGATCACCGATGACCCGTCGGCGGCGATCTCGGCCCACGGGAAACCGACCCGGCGCATGCCCGGAACCTCGGTGAAGAAGGAGTAGTTGCCGCCGCTCGCCTGGGTGCCGCACTCGATCACGTGGCCCGCCGTGACGGCGCCCGCCAGGGCGTCCCAATCCGTGCGGCTCCAGCCGTGGTGCCAGGCCGCCGGCCCGCACACCACCGCGGCGTCGGTCACGCGACCCGTGATCACGATGTCCGCACCCTGGTCGAGGGCGTCGACGATGCCCCAGCAGCCGAGATACGCGTTGGCGGTGAGGAAGGCCGACGCGTCCTTGATGGGCTCGCCGGTCTCGAAGTGGGTGAGCTGGGAGTTCGCGATCAAGTCGGTCATGCGCGGTAGCAGATCGTCGCCGCACACGTAGGCGATCTTCGGATTCAAGCCCAGCCCCTGGGCGACTTCGGCCACCGCCTCGGCACAGCTGTCGGGATCGAGACCGCCCGCGTTCGAGACGACCTTGATGCCGCGCTCGAGGCAGGTGCCCATCACCTGCTCCATCTGGGTCACGAAGGTGCGCGCGAAGCCGCAGCCCGGCCGCTTTGCACGGGTGCGGGCGAGGATCAGCATGGTGAGCTCGGCCAGCCAGTCTCCGGTGAGAACGTCGATGGGCCCGCCCTCGACCATCTCCCGCGCCGCCGAGAGCCGGTCTCCAAAGAAGCCGGAGCAGTTTGCGATTCGAATCGGGTCGGGCACGGGGAGTCTCCTTCCTGAGCGCTCTATGTGGGGTCCGGCGGAGCCGGATCGCTGGCGCTGTCGCTGCTCTCTACCATGAGCAGCACTGCGCCGTTCTCCACCTGTTCTCCGACGCTGACGTGTACCGCGCTCACCACGCCGTCCTCTGGCGCGGTCATGGGGTGCTCCATCTTCATCGCTTCGAGGACGAGCAGGGTCTCTCCCGCCTCGACGCGGTCTCCGACGCCGACACGAAGCTCGATGACCTTGCCCGGCATCCGGGCCACGAGGCCGCCGGAGCTTTCCTCGACGCCGGGGATCTCGAAGCGGGGGCGCAGCCGTAGCTCCACGTCGCCGCGGCCGAGCTGAACCAGGATGCGATCGCCGGCCCGGGTGATGCGCGAGCGGCGGCGCCGGCCGTCGATCTCGACGTCGACCGCCGAAGGGCTCCAGGCGTGAACGCGCGCCCGGGACTCCTCGCCGAAGCGGAAGGATCCGTCCCTCGTGACGCGGTAGCCAACCCGGAGCTCCCGCTCACCGTGGCTGAACTCCACGTGCTGTTCGGGTAGTCGCGCGTTGCGCCAGCCCGTCCGCGGCGACCTCAAGACCGACGCATCGGCACGGTTCGCTCCCTGGAGCCAGAGCGCCGCCGTGCGGGCTGCCGCTTCCAGCTCTTCGTCCGCGAGCGCGAGGGTGCGCGCGGGCTCGACCCCTTCGATGAAGTCCGTCGTCGTGTCTCCAGCGAGGAACTCCGGCGTGCGCAGGGTTGCGGCCAGGAAGTCGCGATTGGTCGTGACGCCGCCCAGGTGCGTGCGCTCGAGGGCGAGGGCGAGCCGGCCTGCGGCCTCGCTGCGCGTCGGCGCGAATGCGATCACCTTGGCGAGCATGGGGTCGAAGTCGGTTCCGATCACCGAGCCGGCCCACACACCGGAATCCCAGCGCACTTCGGGTGAGGCGGCGGGCTCGAAGGCGTAGAGCGTGCCGGTCGCCGGCAGGAAGTTCGTTGCGGGATCCTCGGCGTAGAGGCGGGCCTCGATGGCCGCACCTTCGAAGTGGATTTCGTCCTGCTCGTAGCCCAGCGCTTCTCCGGCCGCGATGCGAAGCTGCTCGCGCACCAGATCGATCCCCGTGACGGCCTCGCTGACGGGATGCTCGACCTGTAGGCGAGTGTTGACTTCGAGGAAGAAGAACTCCCCGGTATCGTCATCGACCAGGAACTCGACGGTGCCCGCTGACTCGTAAGCGAGGGCGCGGGCGAGGCGAAGCGCGGCCTCGCCCATTTGCTCGCGCATGGCGGCGTCGACCCGGGGCGAGGGCGACTCCTCCAGGATCTTCTGGTGCCGGCGCTGGATCGAGCACTCGCGTTCGCCGAGATGCACCACGTGGCCGTGGCTGTCTCCGAGGATCTGGATCTCGATGTGACGCGCTCGGGCGACGTAGCGCTCCACGAAGACGCGGTCGTCGCCGAAGCCGCTCATGGCCTCGCGCTTCGCCGCGGCGACGGACTCCTCGAGCGCTTCGGCGGACGCGACGACGCGCATCCCCTTGCCGCCGCCGCCGGCAGCCGCCTTGATGAGGAGCGGAAAGCCCACCGAGGCCGCGTCGGCCGGGTCGTTGCAGCCCGGCAAGGTCGGCACCCCGGCCTCCTCGGCGAGGGCCTTGGCGGAGAGCTTGTCGCCCATGCGCTCGATGGCGGCCGGGGAGGGGCCCACCCATGCGAAGCCCGCGGCGACGACGTCGGCGGCGAAGCCCGCGTTCTCCGACAGGAAGCCATAGCCCGGGTGGATCGCCTGGGCGCCGGTTGCGCGTGCGGCGTCGAGGATCGCCTTGCCGTCGAGATAGGAGCCGGGCAGGCGCACCGCCTCGTCGGCGTCGGCCACGAAGGGTGCGTCCGCGTCGGCGTCGACATAGACGGCCACGCAGCGGATCCCCATTTCGCGCGCGCTGCGCATGACCCGTCGCGCGATTTCACCCCGGTTTGCAACGAGAAGCGTCGTGAAGCTCACAGCCGAAACACCCCGTAACCGTCCGCGCCCTCGACGGCCTTGTTGCGCGCCACCGACAGGCAGATCCCCAGCACCGTGCGGGTGTCGCGTGGATCGATGATTCCGTCGTCGCTGATCGCACCCGTCGCCTCGAGGGCGAGGGAGCCCTTTTCCTGGATTGCCTCCACGAGGGCGACGAGCTTCGCGTCGGCCTCCTCGTCGAAGGGGAGTCCCTTGCGCGCCGCCTGGCCCCGGCGCACGATGGACATCACGCCGGCGATCTGCTTCGGCCCCATCACCGCGATCTTGGCCGTGGGCCAGATGAAGGTGAAGCGGTTGTTGAATGCGCGCCCCGACATCGCGTAGGTGCCGGCGCCGTAGGAGGCGCCGACGATCACCGTGAAGTGGGGCACGGTGGAGTTCGTGACGGCGTTGATGAGCTGGGAGCCCTTCTTGATGATGCCCGCGCGCTCGAAGTCGCGTCCCACCATGAAGCCCGTGATGTTCTGGAGGAAGAGCAGGGGGACGTCGATCTGGTTGCAGAGCTGGATGAAGTGGGCGCCCTTCTCGGCCGAGTCGGGGTAGATGACGCCGTTGTTGCCCACGATGCCGATGGGGTAGCCGTCGATGGAGGCCCAGCCGCACACCAGGGTCTCTCCGTAGCGCGGCTTGAACTCCTCGAAGCGGGATCCGTCGACGATGCGGGCGATTACGTCGCGGATCTCCACCGGGCGGCGCAGGTCGGGACTCACGATGCCCAACAGCTCTTCGGGATCGTGGGTCGGCTCGTCGGCGCGCAGGCTGGGAGGCGGTCCGGCTTTGCGCCAGTTGAGGTGGGAGACGACCTCGCGGCACAGCCGCAGCGCATCGCGCTCGTCTTCGGCCAGGTACTCGCCGAGGCCCGAGATCTCGGCGTGCATCTGGGCGCCGCCCAGGGACTCGTCGTCGGATTCCTCGCCTGTCGCCATCTTCACCAGGGGCGGTCCTGCGAGGAAGATTTTCGACTGCTCCTTGATCAGGATGTTGTAGTCCGACATGCCGGGCTGGTAGGCGCCGCCGGCCGTCGAGGAGCCGAAGACCACGCAGACCGTCGGGATCTCGAGCTTCGAGAGTTCGATCATCTCGTAGAAGAAGCGGCCCGTCTCGGCGAAGTGGAGGGTCTTGGCGGGCCGGGGGCCCTTCTTCTTGTCGTCCTCGCCGCCGCCACCCATGCGCAGATCGGCGCCCGCAGACTCGACGAAGCTCACGTAGGGGATGCCGTTGTCCCGGGCGATCTCGAGGGCGCGCATCCACTTCTTGGCCACGTAGGGGGTCAGTGCCCCTCCGAGTACGGTTGGATCGTTGGCGAAGATCACGCACTCGGTGCCGGCGATCACGCCGATCCCGAGCACAGCGCCGCCGCCGATCGCGTAGTCGGAGTTGTAGGCGGCGAGGGGGCTGAGCTCGAGAAAGGGGCTGTCGGGGTCGAGGGCGAGGGAGATGCGCTCGCGTACCGGCAGCTTGCCGCGCTTTGCAAGGCGCGCGTGGGATTCGGGCCCGCCGCCGGCCTCGGCCTCGTCGAGCAGGCGGTCGACTTCGACCAGCTTCTCGAGCATGGCGGCGCGATTCTCCTCGAAGGCCGACGAGCGGGCCTCGAGGCTGGAGCGCAGGGGAGGGGCGAGCAGGGCGGGCTGCATGGCGTCTCCATGGTCGTTGCGTTGAGAGGAGTCGTTGCGTCGAGAGGAGTCGTTGGCGTTGACAGGTGGGTAACATCTGCAGTAACGATAGTCAACGAATATTACCGACCCCCAGGCGTGGGCCGGGGCCGGAAGGGGGGCGTGTGACTGACGCGAGCGTGGTGAGGGTCGAGGTCACGAAGGGCGTCATGACGGCGACGCTCACGGACAGCGAGAATCGCAACGCGCTCGGGCTCGAGCTCATCCAGGGGCTTCGCGACGCGCTGGCGGCGGCGAACGCCGATCCCTCCATACGCGCCCTCGTCGTAACCAATGAAGGCAAGGTCTTCTGCGCCGGCGCGAACCTCAAGCAGCAGTCGAAGAGTGCGAGCAAGACCAGCGCCAAGACCAGCACCAAGAGCACGCCCCAGGACAAGCGCTCGACCTCGGGCGGGCTCGAAGATCTCCTCGCCGAGATCCAGACCTCGCCGACGCCGGTGATCGGCCGCATCGCGGGACACGTGGTCGGCGGCGGCAACGGCCTCGCCAGTGCGCTCGACATCTCCATCGCCTCCGAGGACGCGAAGTTCGGTTTCACCGAGGTACGCCTGGGCGTCGCACCCGCGATCATCTCGGTCGTCTGTCTGCCCAAGATGCGGCCGGGAGAGGCCATGGAGGCCTTCCTGCGCGGCAACCGCTTCTCGGCCAGGCGCGCGGCCGAGCTCGGGCTGATCAATCGCGCGGTGCCCGCCGACCAGCTCGATTCGGCGGTCGAAGAGGTGCTCGCCGATCTGCGCAAGGGCGGCCCCAACGCCCTCGGTTTTGCCAAGCGCCTCGTCTACGAGGTGCCGCGCATGAGCCAGGAGGAGGCCTTTCCCTGGGCGGCGAAGCTCTCGGGTCAGCTCTTCAAGAGCGAAGAGGCGGCGGAGGGCATGAAGGCCTTCCTCACCAAGCGCCCCGCGGCCTGGGCCGGGGAAGAGGAAGAGGCCTGAATCCCGTCTGTCGACCGGGCAAGAGGACGTGACGCGCGCCTCGACCTACGCGACGAGCACGGGAAGGGAAAGGAGAACGAGATGCTGCAAGTGAGCCTGGACCTGAAGGCCGAAGCGGACGACTTCCACGCCTTCCTCCTGACCCTGCAGTCCGGCGACTGGACCCGGCCGACGCTCTTCAAGGACTGGACACCCTGGGACGTCGTCGCCCACCTGCACTTCTTCGACCGGGTTTCCCTGGTGGCCCTGGAGGGGCGCGAGGCTTTTGCCGCGGAGCGCAAGCGGCTGATCGGCGACCTGAAGGTCGGCCGCAGCGCGGCCGACGTGCACCGGCGCGACCTGGGCGAGCTCGATCCGAAGGCGCTGCTCGACACCTGGCTCCAGAGCTGCCACGCGATGGCGGACCAGCTCGGCGCCTCGGACCCGAAGTGCCGGCTTCCCTGGTTCGGCCCGGACATGGGCGTCTCCATGTTCACCACCGCGCGCTACATGGAGACCTGGGCCCACGCCCAGGCGGTCTACGACCTGATGAACGTCGAACGCAGTCACACGGACCGTATCAAGAACATCGCCGTGATCGGCGTGAAGACCTACGGCTGGACCTTCGTGAACCGTGGGCTCGAGGTCCCCGCTCCGCCGCCCTACCTGCGCCTGGTTGCGCCCTCGGGCGAGATCTGGGAGTGGAACGAGCCGAGCGGGAGCGAGAGCATCCGCGGCGACGCCGTGGACTTCTGCCAGACCGTGACCCAGGTGCGCAACGTGGCCGATACCGCGCTCGAGGTCGAGGGCGAGGTCGCGACCCAGTGGATGTCGATCGCCCAGTGCTTCGCGGGCGGCGCCGAAGACCCGCCCAAGGCGGGCGTGCGTACCGGAGGCTGAGCGGTGGATCTCGAGTACGGGACGCGATGCGGAAGCTCCCGCGGCTCGACGACCGTGCTCGCGAGAGGAGGAATTCATGAAAACGAAGCTCGCTGAGGAGATGGGGCTCGAGTTCCCCATCTTCGCCTTCACCCACTGCCGGGACGTGGCTGCCGCCGTATCCAAGGCGGGCGGCCTCGGTGTGCTCGGCGTGGCGGCGCACTCTATCGAGAACCTGAAGATGGAGCTCGAGTGGATCGAGAACGAGATCGGAGACAAGCCCTATGGCGTCGATCTCCTGCTGCCAGCGAAATTCGCCGGCAGCGATCGAGGCGGCTTCGACGAGTCGCAGCTCGACGAACGCATCCCCGAAGAGCATCGTCGCTTCGTCGACGAGCTGCTCGAGCGCCACGGGGTGCCGCCGCTCGCGGAGGGCGCCAGCTCGGGTCTCACGATCAGTGTTGGATACGAGCAGCAGCGCGCGGTGATCGAGCTGGCCTTCCAGCATCGCATCAGCCTGATCGCCAGCGCCCTCGGCCCGCCGCCGCCGTGGATGATCGAGGAGGGCCGCGCCAGAGGTGTGAAGGTGGCCGCGCTCGCGGGAACCGTCGAGCACGCGCGGCGCCACGTCGAGGCAGGCGTCGACATCGTCGTCGCCCAGGGCTACGAGGCCGGTGGTCATACGGGACTGGTTTCGACCATGGTGCTCGTGCCCGAGGTCGTCGATGCCGTCGACCCCGTGCCGGTGCTGGCCGCCGGCGGCATCGGCAACGGGAGACAGGTTACGGCCTCCCTCGCACTGGGAGCCCAGGGGGTCTGGACCGGCTCCGTCTGGCTGACCACCGAAGAGGCCGAGACCAATGCGGTGGTCAAGGAGAAGTTCCTGCAAGCCTCCTCGAGTGACACCGTGCGCAGCCGCTCGCTCACCGGGAAGCCTGCCCGCCAGCTACGCTGCGCCTGGACGGACGCCTGGGACGACCCCGCCAACCCCGATCCTCTCCCCATGCCCCTGCAGCCGCAGCTCGTTCGCGAGGCCCAGGCGCGCATCAACCGCAGCGCCCACAGCACGCCCGGTTCCCAGGAGCTGGTCAACTACTTCGTCGGTCAGATCGTGGGCTCGCTGAACGAGGTGAAGACCGTGCGGACGGTCATCGAAGACCTGGTGGGCGAGTACGCGGACACCATGGAGAGGCTCGACGAGTGGGCGGAGGGGTAGGCGGGCTGCGTCGAAGGGCCCCGGCCTCACTCACCGCGCCAGGCGCGCAACAGCTCCCGCACCCTCTCGAGGCTCTGGGCGTAGGAGGCCTCGCCTTGCGCCTCTCGAGGCGGATCCGTCTCGCTGTCCTGCCAGTCGGACAGGTACTCTTCGGCGTATTCGACCCAGCGTAGGCGTGCCTCGATCATCTCGAGGATGAAGCGCGATACGAGCGCGTTGTAGGCGCGTCGGTCGGGGATCAGCGTCAGGTGTTCAGTGACGATGGCCTCGAAGGCCGTGCGCATGACGCCGAGATCGCCGAGCGCTTCCTCGCGGATCTCCGCGATCGTGCCGCGAAGCCCGTCGATCCCGCCATGCTCGGCGTACGCGACCTTGATCATGGCCTCGCTCTCGTAGGTGATGCGCTTGCTCGGTGCGACGATCCACTCTCGCAGCGCATCTCGGCCGAGCGGAGTGATGCTGTACACCGCTCGCTTGCGGCCCCCCTGGCGGGCGACCTCGGAGGAGGCGAGCTGCACCTTCTGGAGCCGCTTCACCTCCGAATAGATGTGGCTCTCCGCGCGAGGCCAGATCGCGCGCAGCGTGCTCTCGCGCATGTAGCGGGTCAGCTCGTACGCGGACCAGCTGCGGATCGAGAGCAGCGCGAGCAGGGCGAAGGATGTCGGGGAGAGATCGCTCAAGGCAGCTGACCTTAGTGCATTGCGGGGACCCGGTAGCTCCTGCTCGGGAGAATCGAATTCGTTGTAGCGCAATGCCATCACATGATGAATGAGAATTCCCTTTCGGGGCAAAGGGTTTGCGGAATCTCCGCATAGGATCGAATTCACTTGACTATTTACTCCACTCTGGAGCATATGGCGAGAGAATCCGAAGGGTTGTCGACTGTGACGCCCATCCGGAGACGACGGACGGTGCGGACAAGTCCTGCGCGTCCGCCGCGCTCCCCGAACTTGGAGGAAGTAAACATGAGCAATCGAGCGATGCACCAAGCCAAGCGCGCCGTCTACTCCGCGCTCGTCGGCGTCCTGGCTCTCGGCCTCTTGGGCGCCTCCCCGAATCAAAAGATCGACCAGCAGGCCACCTACGAGGCCTCGGTCCAACGCACCCAGGGCGGCATTCCGCACATCGCGGCCGCCGACTTCGCGAGCATGGGCTTCGGCACCGGCTACGCGATGGCGCAGGACATCCTCTGCCTGCTGGCCGACGATCGCTTCCTCACCTTCTCGGCCGAGCGCTCGAAGTTCTTGGGCGAGGGCGGCGGCAATCTCCAGAGCGACTACTTCTACCAGCTCTTCATCGACCGCGGCGAGGCCGAGGAGCCCGTCGACCCGCGACAGGCGGGGGTCTTCCGCGGGGCCGCTGCGGGCTACAACCGCTACCTGCGCGATACCCCTGTCGCGGAGCGCGACGCCACCTGCGGCGCTGAGTCCTACGTGCGCGAGGTCGCCGAGATCGACTGGCGTCGCATCTCGCGTATGGACTTCTTCCTGCCCTTCGTGGCGGGCCTCATCACGGCCGCACAGCCGCCGCCGCCCCCGACCGCGGCCCTGAAGAAGGCGACCCCGCCGCAGACGCTGAGCGCCGAGCAGCATCGCGAGATCCAGGTGGCCTGGAACGAAATGGTCGAGCCCTTCAGGGAAGAGGGCAGCAATGGCATCGGGCTCGGCCGCGATGCCACAGTCGACGGCACCGGCATGCTGCTCGCCAACCCCCACCAGGGCTGGGACGGAGTCAGCCGCTTCTATGCCTTCCACCAGATGCTCCCCGGCGAGCTCAACATCGTCGGCGCCAACGTGATCGGCCGCCCGCAGGTGGGCTTCGGGACGACGGAGAAGGTGGCCTGGACGAGCACCGTCTCGACCGCCGACCGCTTCACCTTCTTCCAGCTCTTTCTCAACCCCGCGAACCCCTTGCAGTACATCTTCGACGACGTGCCCATGGACATGATCCAGGAGACGGTCACGGTCCAGGTGCCCGACGGAAACGGTGGCTTCGAGGACCGGACGCACACCTTCTACTCCACGCACTTCGGCGCGTTCCTGGTCGGCGGCTTCTTCCCCTGGAACCAGTTCACCGCGTTCGCGGTGCGCCCGGCGGGCAACACTGGCCCGGGTGGCGCCGGATGGCGTGGTATCAACTCGCTGCTCGATTCGTACCAGGCTACGACCGTCCGGGAGCTCAAGGCCGTGCATGACGCGGGCCAGTTCCTGCCCGTGAATCTGGTCGCCGCGGATTCCTCCGGCGAGGCGGTGTACGCCGATCCGGGTCCGATTCCGAACCTCACGGCGGAGCAGACCGCACTGTGCAGCCCCTTCGGCACGGTCCTGGGAAACAGCACCTTCTGCCAGTGGAGGGACGATCCCGACGCGGCCGCGCCCGGCATCTTCGGCCCCAGCAACTTGCCGGAGCTCTTCCGCACCGATTACGTGACCAACTCGAACGACAGCTACTGGCTGACCAACCCCGCCGAGCCCATCACCGGAGTCGACCCGATCCTGGGCTCCGTGGGTTCGGAGCGCGAGCTGCGCACGCGGGGCGGGCTCACGCTCGTGCAGAGCCGGATCGCCGGGACCGACGGGCAGGCTGGAAGCAAGTTCACGCTGGCGCAGCTGCAGGGGCTCATGCTGGGCAACGATGCCTATTCGGGAGAGATCCTGCGAGACGGGCTGGTGGCGCTCTGCGTGGCCAATCCGACGGTCACGCTGCCGGACACGACCATGGTCGACATCAGTCCTGCCTGCCCGGTGCTTGCCGCGTGGGACCTGCACGACAACCTGGACAGCGAGGGGGCCCACCTCTTCCGCGAGTTCATGAATGCGGGCGACGGGGGCCGCACGCTGCCGTCCTCGTGGAACTACGTCGCGCCCTACAATCTGGCAGATCCGGTGAACACCCCGACGGGTCTCGATCCGGTGAACAACCCCGCTGCGCTGCAGGCGCTCGCGGAGGCGGTGCAGCTCCTGAACGATGCGGGCATCGCCCTGGATGCCAAGCTGGGAGACCTTCAGTCCGAGCCCCGTGGCGCGGTCCAGATCCCGATGCACGGCGGCACCAACGCTTCGGGCCTCTTCAACATCATCGGGGCGAGATTCCAGGGAGCCGCCGGCTACCCGAACGTGACAAGTGGCTCGAGCTGGATGCAGGCGACGGAGTTCACCGCGAACGGTCCGGTGAGTCGTGGAATCCTCGCGTACTCGCTGTCGCCCAACTCCGACTCGCCCCACTACGCCGACCAGACCCTGCTCTTCTCCCAGAAGCAGTGGGTCGACCTGCCCTTTACCGCCGAGGAAGTCGATGCCGCTGCTGAATCCTCGCTGGATCTGAGCGAGGGCAAGAGCGACTGCAAGAAGGGTGGTTGGCAGGCGTTCACGAATCCTGTGTTCTCGAACCAGGGCGAGTGCGTCGAGTACTACAATGCGCTCCGCCAGCAGCGTCTCGCCGAGATCAAGGCGAGGTACTAGGCAGCCTCTCGACCCACAGGTTGCCAAAGTACGATCCGAGGCGGGCGTCGCGAAATCGAATCGCGGCGCCCGCCTTCTTTTCTTGGGCGATCCAGAGCTCCTGCGTTCCGTGCCGGAGAGATCCAGTTGCTCGCCAGGCGGGCCCGGCGAGCACTGCGGCAGCGTCGCCATGCGCGGACTGCTGAGGCACTACTGCGGCCTGGAGCTGCCCGAGAGCGCGGCATGATCGGCTCCGGGAGCGCAACTCGCGTGACGACCGGGATCGAGGGCATTCGCAGGCTGGCGCGCTCGCTCCCCGGCTGGGGCGAGCTGGACGAGGCCCGCCAGGTGGCTCGCTTCAACGCCAGCTGCATCGAGAAGTTCGGCAACGGCGGTGGCAACTTCCGCCGGCTCTACGCCGGCTTCCTCGATTGGGCGCGCGAGCAGGACGAGAGTCTGGTTCCCGAGGATGCACCCGCCCGGGCGCGGCACGCTGCAGACGGCTGGACGGCGCTGAGCGCGACTCTGGCGCGGGCGTCCGAGGAGGATTCCGACCTCGAGCTGTGGCGGGAGGCGGCGGGTCACGCCGCGGCGATCGCCGAGGGCGAGGAGGCTCTGTTTGGCAGCTTGGTGGATCGGGTGGCTTGATTTACGTCGTAGCGCTGGGCGATCGATCCAACCGGGAGGCGGGTTCATGAGCGGGGATGGAAGCTACGAGAGTCGGCACGCGCGGGGCCTCGACGTCTATCGCACGATTCGCAGCGATGCCTCCCTGGATCTCGAGCAGACCACCCAGGGCATGGCCTCGGTGATGGGGGCGATCGGCTCCTTTACCATCGACCATGTGCTCGGGGACATCTGGTCGCGTCCCGGGCTGCTGCGGCGCGACCGCAGTGTGGTCTCCGTTGCAGCCCTCACCTGCCTCGGCTGCGGCGCCGAGCTGCGGACCCACCTCGCCGGAGCGCTGCACCACGGTGTTACGGTGGACGAGCTCGAGGAAGTGATGCTCCACCTCTGCGGCTACGCGGGCTACCCGCGCGCTCTCGAAGGCATGCGCGGCGCCATGGCGCTCTTCGCGGAGCGGGAGGACGTGGAGCGTCCCTTGCCCCGTGCCGCGGCCGAGCCCAAGAACGACGAGCAGCGCCAGCGCGACGGGGCGGAGGTCTTCTCGCGGATCATGGGCTGGGAGGCTCCGCCCGAGGTCGTGGGCCGGATCATGGAGGAGCAGCTCGGCGCTCTCGGCCGCTTCGGGCTGCAGCACCTCATGGGTGAGATCTGGGCGCGTCCGCAGCTCTCGCCCCGGGACCGCAGCCTGGTCACCCTGGTGGCGTTGATCTCCCTGGGCAAGGTCGCCGAGCTTCGCGTGCACGTCCCGGCGGCGCTGCGTCACGGCCTGACTCGCGAAGAGATAGACGAGGTCATCCTGCAGCTCAGCCTCTACCTGGGCTACCCGGCGGCCGTGGAGGCCCGCAACAAGGCCCGAGAGATCCTCGAAGAGCTGGAGGGGTGACGCGAGACTCCCGGTTGCGAGGAGACGCCAGCCCGCGCCCCGGGGCCGAGCGCGGGGGCGGCTAGTCGACGGGGTTCGCGGGCAGCTCCACGGGGCTCTCGAGCATTGCGCGCCGCATCTCGCTCCTCCAGGCTTCGATCCGGGCACGGAAGTCGGTCACCAGCTCGGGGTGCTCCGCGGCGACGTCGCGTTCCTGGGCGGGATCCCGAGTCATGTCGTAGAGCTCGTCCTCGCCCCGGGTCTCGTGCCAGATGTAGTGCCATTCGCGGGTCCGCACGAAGCTCGCGGGCTGCCGCACCACCCCGTCGTGGTCGTCGGACTTCGCGGCGCGGGAATCCCAACGCAGGAAGTTCATCCTTCCGATCACGGCGTCACGCGTCCAATCCGCCCGCTTCTCCAGGAAGGCGCGCAGGCTCGTTCCCGGGCGCTCCGGACGGGAGGCTGCGCCCGCGTAGTCGAGGAAGGTGGGAAAGAGATCCACCGAGGAGACCAGCTCTTCATGCACCCCGCCGGCGGGCACGTGGCCGGGCCAGCTGAGGAGGATGGGCGTGCGGAAGCCCAGGTCGTACATGCTCTTCTTGCCCTTCGGCCCGCCGAGGCCGAAGATGCGCCCCTGCATGGGCTGGAAGGGGTCCTGCTCCCACCCGTTGTCGGAGAGGTAGACGATGAGGGAACGCTCGCGCAGCCCCTTCCTCTCCAGGTGCTCGAGAAGCTCGCCGACGCGCTGGTCGAAGCGCAGGATATTGGCGTAGTAGCGGACGGCCGCCTCGCTGTAGCCCTTGCCCCGGAAGGGCTCCTCGAACTCGGGGGGCGCGTCGAAGGGACGGTGTGGAAGCAGGGGAGCGAACCAGAGAAAGAAGGGCTCCTCGGAATGGGCGTCGATGAAGTCGAAGATGGGCTCCATGGTCTCACGTCCGATCTCGCGCCACCCCGCCCCCAGCTCCCTCGGGCCTCCCGGCGGCGAGACGCCGTCGCTGAAGCCCGCGTAGCCATAGTCGCGCTCGGCCAGCTTCCCGCCCTGGAAGCTCGCGTATCCCCGCTCGGCGAGGAGGCGCGGGAGTGTCGTGAAATCCTGCATCAGGGTGCCGCTCTCGCGGCGGATGCCGCGCCGCCCGAGCTGGGCGATGCGCGTCGTCCACTGGGCGGGGTGCAGCCCCGTGAGGAGTGTACGCAGGGAGGGGCCGCAGATGCTCGCGGTCACATAGCCGTTGCGAAAGGTCGATCCCTCCCGGGCGAGACGATCCAGGTTGGGCGTAAGGGCGTGTTCGGAGCCGAGAAAGCCGAAGTCCGGGTGACCGTGATCGTCGCCGACGATCAGGATCAGGTTCGGCCGATCGTCGGCCGGGCGCGAGGCATCGCAGCTCGGCAGCAGAGAGCAGAGCAGGATCAGGAAGAGGGTTTCGATGGACCTGAGGCGGCTGGAATCCCTCACTTCTCCACTGCCAGCCGCTCGGACCCGGGCGCTCTCCTCGACCCCCGAGGCACAGGAGATGAATGTGCCGCCCGGTTGCGGGCGACGATCTCGAGGAACTGGTCTCCGAGCCAGCTCCCGACCCACAGCCTGGCGGGCTTGGAGAGGTGGCTTCCGTCCCGGCGGAAGTTCTCGATTCCATGGAGCGACTTGCTGTACGTCCCACCGGGGCAGAGCTCGGCGGCGTAATCGATGAGGATCATGTCGTCCGCGCGTTCGACCGCCAGCCTACCGATGATGTTCTCGTTCAGATGGCGGATTCGCGCTGGATCGAAGTGCCCGGTCGAGACCCCCATCAGGCTCACGCGACAGGGGGTGGTGAGCCAGACGACGGGGAGGTTGCGCTCCGCGAAGAAATCCAATGCCTCGACATACTGCCCGTACAGCCATTCGTCGTAGTCGCGATCGCCGAGCTCGCGCGTGCCGTCCCACTCGGGAAGCTCGCGATGCTTCGTCTCCCACCCGCCGGTCAGGACGACCACGAGCTCCGGGCGAAAGTCCCTGACCCAGTGCTTTGCCCGCAACGGCCACGAATCGCAGATGCCGCGATGGCGACTCTTCATCTCTCCCGGCCAGGCGCCGCGCGCGACGCCGCAGCCTCCGACCCCAGCGTCCCACACGACCCCGCTGTCGTTGCGCCGGAACCACATGGAGAGACCTGCCGCAACGTCGATGGCGAGCGAATCGCCCAGCACCGCGATACGCGCCTTCCCGAAGCGAGGCATCACGCGGCCTTTCGAGGCCTGAATCACGGGTTGCGGAGCCGCCGGAGCGAAGAGCGGCGCCGAGGTCGCGAGAAGCAGCGCCGCCACGACGCAGCCCACGGCAACCGAGGGAGCGAGCCAGCGGCGGCGGGAGAGGACGCGGCGTCCGCTGCGAATCGGCTCCTCGAGCCAACGATAGGAGAAGTACGCGAGCGTGACGGTGAGTGCGAAGCGCAGGATTGCCAGCGGTGCGGGCGAGAGCCCGGTACGCTCGGCATCGAGCCACAGGAAGATCGGCCAGTGGTAGAGGTAGGCGCCGTAGGAAATCCGGCCGAGCGTGCGCAGGGGAAACGACGAGAGGAAGGCGCGTGTGGGGCCGCCGGACTGGACGGCGGCAGCGATCACCGCAACGGTCGCCAGGGTGTAGAGCGCGAAGCCCCCCCCATAGAGCCCGGGCGCCTCCGTGTTGGCGATGGTCCAGGCATAGCCGCCCGCCAACAGTCCCAGGACGCCGCCCGCCAGGACGAGGCTGCGCAAGGGGCCATGGCGAAGCGGAGCCCTTCCCGAGAGGGCCATCGCCAGGACACCGCCAGCAATGAACTCCGCGCAGCGTGTGTCCGTTCCATAGTAGATCCGATCCGTGGTGACGTCGGTCCCCCCCAGCCACGCCATCCAAACCCAGGAGATCGCCGCGGCAGCGATGAGCACCGCAGCGCAGGCGCGTCGCGACCCCGCCAGCGCAGAGAGAAGCGCAAGGGTGCAGAGGGGGTAGGCGATGTAGTACTGCTCCTCCACCGACAGGCTCCAGAAGTGCTGGAAGAGCGAAGGCGAGCCTTGCAGGTTGTCGTAGCTGGCACCCGTAGCGATGAACCACCAGTTCGAGTAGTAGAAGAGAGACGCGAAGCCGTCGCCACGCAGGCGCCCCAGCTGCAGCTCATCGGCGAAGAAGGGCCCGCCGATCGCGATAGCGAGGAGCACGACCATGCACGCCGGCATGAGTCGGCGGACGCGCCGGGACCAGAATCGGGGCATGGATACCCGGCCGGTCTTCTCCCACTCGACCACCACGAGCCCGGTAATCAAGAAGCCGGACAGGGTAAAGAAGGTGGAGAGGCCCAGGAAGCCACCCGGCAGCCACGCCGCGCCCGCGTGGAAGATCATTGTCACGACAACGGCGACGCCACGCAGTCCGTCCAGGGCGGGATGGAAGGGCAGACTCCCGCTCGACGTCGGAGCTCGCCCTGTGACTTGCTGCGCACTCACCAACTCTGACCTGCCTCCTCCGGCAGTCTCTCATGTTCCCAGATTCCTGGCAACCAGACACAAGGGCTTCGAGCCTGTTGCTCGAGGCCCTGCGCCGCGTTTCGATCAACGCTCGACGATGCCTGCCGCCCGGCGCTCGCCTCGAGCCTCCATGGCGAGCAGCTGCTCTCCGAGCCAGGTCCCGACCCAGAGCTTGGCAGCCTTCGACAGGTGGATTCCGTCGCGGCGGAAGTCTTCGATTCCGTGGAGCGAGCGGGTGTACTCGCCTCCCGGGCAGAGCTCGGCGTCGAGATCGACGAGCAGCATCTCTCCCGCTCGCTCCTCGCCCAGCCGGGAGACGATGTGATCGTTCAGATGGCGGGTCCGCTTCGGGTCGAAGTGTCCCGTGGTGAGGCCCATCGGGCTCACGCGGCAGGGAGTGGTGAGCCAGACGATGGGAACATCGTAGTCCCGAAAGAAGTCCAGCAGCTCGTTATACTGCCCGTACAGCCACTCGTCGAAGACGGGATCGCCGATCAGGCGCTTGCCACCCCACTCCGGCAGCTCACGCCATCGGATGTCCCAGCCGCCGCTCAAGACCACCACGACTTCGGGACGGAACTCTTCGAGCCAGATTTCGGCCCGCAGCGGCCATGAATCGCAGTTGCCCCGCTGGCGTCCCGGACCTCCCGGCCATGCTCCGCGAGCGACACCACAGCCCCGAATGGCGGCGTTCCAGATCTTGGCTCGACCATCGCGCTTGGACCACAGGGTGAGGCCGTCCGCGATGTCGAAGGCGAGGGAGTCGCCCAGCACCGCGATTCGCATGCGCTCGTGCGGAGGCCGCGCCTGCCCGCTCGAGGCCGCCAGCGCGGGCTCCGCTGCTGCAGGTACGCTCGACTGTCCGGGACTCACGATCACCAGCGCCGCCGCGACGGCGCCGACCGCGGCGGCCGGAGCGAACCAACGGCGCCAGGACACGATGCGGTGGCCACGTCGAATCGGCTCCTCGAGCAATTTGAGAGAGGCGTGAGCCAGCGCGAGGGTCAGGCCGATGCGCACGATAGCGAGGGGGACTTGCGTGAGCCCTGTCCGCTCGAAATCGAGCCAGATGAAGATCGGCCAGTGGTACAGGTAGGCGCCGTAGGAGATACGGCCGAACCAGCGCAAGAGCGGGGTCGCGAGGAAGGCCCGCGTCGGGCCACCGGTCTGGACCGCGGCGGCGATGACCGCCAGGGTCGAGAATGTGTAGAGGACGATGCCTCCCCGATAGAGCTCGGGCGCCTCGATACTCGCGGTCCACCATGCGTAGCCGCCGATCGTCAGCCCCAGCACCCCGGCTGCGAGCACCAGGTTCCGTAGAGGGCCGCGAGGAAGGGGATCGCGTCCGGCCAGGAGCAGGGCCAGGACGCCGCCCATGAGGATCTCTCCGCACCGCGTGTCCGTTCCGTAGTAGATGCGGGAGGTCGGGACGTCGGTCCCGGCGAGCCACGCCATCCAGCTCCACGAGAGGGCGGTGGCAACCAGGAGCAGCGCAGCGAAGGCGCGTCGCGAGCCCGACACGAGACCGAGAAACGCAAGGGTGCAGAGTGGATAGACGAAGTAGTACTGCTCCTCGACCGAGAGGCTCCAGAAGTGCTGATACGCCGAGGGCGACCCCACGAGGCCGTCGTAGCTCGCACCGGTGAAGATGAACCACCAGTTCGAGAAGTAGAAGAGGGAGGCGAGACCGTCACCACGAAGTCGCGCCATCTGGAAGGAGTCCGCGAAGAACGCTGCCCCGATCGCGATTCCCAGGAGCGCCACCACGGAAGCCGGCATGAGCCGCCGCAGGCGCCGGGACCAGAACCGGGGCATGGCGATCGAGCCGGTGCCCTCCCGCTCGACTACCAGGAGCCCGGTAATCAAGAACCCCGATAGGGTGAAGAAGGTGGAGAGGCTGAGAAATCCGCCGGGTAGCCACGCCGGGTCGGCGTGGAAGATCAGCATCCCAGGAAGCGCGATGCCGCGCACGCCGTCCAGGGCCGGATGGAAGGGAAGCTTCAATCTCGACATACGCGACATTCCGGGAGGTGGGTGCTGGCTCCGCTTCGGATCGATCCCAACAGCATCTTGGTAATATCTCACGAGCCTCTGGCCCCGGCCAGGAAAATCGCTTCTCCGGCCTCGAGTCCGGCCACGCCGCGACAGCGGCCCATTGTACGACCGTCGGGCGTGAGGGACTACTCGTACCCTCCCCGAGATCGCTGCTCTCGAAAACTACCTCAGGCAGGGTCTGGCTGGCGGCAATCGGGCCGTAACGGGTGCTCGGGGACATCGGGTCCCGCCCCGGGCTGTTGGCCCGGGACCGCAGCCTGGTCACCCGGGTGGCGCTAATCTCCCTGGGTAAGGTCGCCGAGCTTCGCGTGCACGTCCCGGTGGCGCTGCGTCCCGGCCTGACCCGTGAAGAGATCGACGAGGTCATCGGGCAGCTCAGCCTCTACCTGGGCTACCCGGCGGCCGTGGAGGCCCGCAAGAAGGCCCGAGAGATCCTCGAAGAGCTGGATGAGCAGGAAGCAGCGCAAACAGGGAGCGCATGATGTCGACGAAGCCGGACCCGAGGAAGGAGCACAGCGAGGTGGACGTGGCCGTGATCGGCTCCGGCATTGGCGGGCTCAGCGCCGCCGCGCTGCTGGCCAGCCGCGGCCATTCGGTGACGGTGTGTGAGAGTCACACGACTCCCGGCGGCGCCGCCCACGGATTCGAGCGCGACGGCTACCACTTCGAGTCGGGTCCCTCCCTGTTTACCGGTCTCTCGGTGGAGAAGTCCGCCAACCCCCTGCGTATCGTGCTGGACCAGATCGGCGAGAAGCTCGAGACGGTGAGCTACGACTACTTCACCTTTCATTTTCCCGAAGGCCCCTTCATCTGCTCCACGGACGAGAAGGTCTACCACGAGCAGCTCGCGAAGTACGCCAGCGAGGAGGGAATGCGGGAGTGGCAGCGCCTCGAGCAGCGCATGCTCCAGCCGCCGAAGCCCGAGGACATCCACCAGCCCTTCTCCTCCCTGGTCGATCAGGAGCTGAGTGACCCCTTTCTGCGCAAGCTCTGCGACTTCGACGCCTTCAGCCTCAGTGGCATGGACGCCGGGGGCACGCCTCTGGCCGAGATGCACTTCATGTTCCGCGAGCGCTTCAAGGCCTCGGTCGACTACCCGATCGGGGGCAGCCAGGCTGTCGCGGACGCGCTGATCCGAGGGCTCGAGAAGCACGGGGGCAAGCTCATCCTGGGCGCTCACGTCGACTCCGTGATGGTCGAGGAGGGTCGAGCCGTCGGGTTGAAGCTACGCCGGGGCGGTACGGTGCGGGCCCGGCGCGCGGTGATCTCCAACGCCCCCATCTGGAACACCATGGATCTGCTGCCCGAGGGCGCGGTGCCCGCCGAGTATCGTGCCGAGTCGAAGTCGGCGCCCCAGGCCGAGAGCATCGTGCACCTCCATCTCGGAATCGACGCCGCCGGGCTGCCCGAAGACCTGGGTATCCACTACGTGGTGCTCAGGAGCTGGGACGTCACCGCGCCCCAGAACATGTGCAACATCTCGATTTCCTCGGCGCTGGATCCCAGTATGGCGCCGGCGGGCCATCACGTGGTGCACGCCTACACGGCGGGCAACGAGCCCTACGAGGTCTGGGAGGGGATGAAGCACAAGTCGCCCGAGTACAAGGCGCTGAAGGAGGAGCGCGCCGAGATTCTCTGGCAAGCCATGGAGAAGGTGATCCCCGACGTGCGCGAGCGCACCCGGCTGGCCCTGATCGGAACGCCCCTGACCCATGAGCGCTTCCTGCGCCGGTACCGGGGCACCTACGGAGCCGCCTATCGGGCCGACGAGGGGAAGGTCTTCCCCGGCCCCGAGACGCCGCTGCCGGGCCTCTTTCGCTGCGGCGACTCGACCATGCCGGGAGTCGGTGTTCCCGCGGTCGCGATCAGCGGCCTGATGGCCGCAGGAGCGGTGGACGCGGCCCCCTGATTCCCCCTCCATGTCCCCCAGGGGAGCGCTCTGGTGGCGCAGGTGGCTCCCCTGCTATCTGAAATCACTCAGTATTAAGGGTTTTTCACCACACTCCGATCTACTTGTCAGAG
>JAFDEK010000032.1 GCA_019310385.1 Deltaproteobacteria bacterium | reverse complement strand
GGGAACCGCGATGGCGGTGGCCGAGGTGATGTTGATGAGGGAGCCGCCGTCGCCGTCCGCCATGGCGTTGCAGAAGTGGCGCATGAAATAGAAGGAGCCGAAGAACTGCACGTCTGCGACCTGCTTCAGGAGATCGGGGGTGACGCTTCGGATGGGGGAGGGGAGGTTGAGGCCCGCCGAGTTCACTGCTGCGTCTACGCGACCGAACTCGTCGAGGGTGGTCTGGGCGAGCGCCGCAACCGAGTCGAAGTCGCTCACGTCGCACACGGCCGCGAGGCCGCCGATCTGGCTGGCGAGCTTCTCGAGCTTCTCCTTGCGCCGCGCCGCGACCACGACCCGCGCGCCCTCCTCGGCGAAACGCTCGGCGGTGCGCCAGCCGATGCCGCTGGATGCACCCAGGACAACGGCGATCTTGCCTTCGAGCAGCCCCATGGCGGCCTCCTCCCTTGCGTGATCTCGTTCGGTTGCGGTGTAGGCGGGGAAGAGCATATCGGGCGCTCTCGGTCGGCCCAAGTGCTCACGGGCCGGTCGGCGGAATTCGACAAGAGCGAGAGCGCAACGGATACAGTCGATTCCGCGCGGTTGCACGGAAAGCGGCAGAAAGGGAGGCGGGAATGACGGAAGCCGAGCAGATCGAGCTGGCGCGCAAGCTCTTCGAAGAGGGCTGGAGCGGTGGCACGCCGGAATCGCCTCTCCCCTACCTGACCGACGACGCCGTGATGCGCGACATCCTCGGTCATCCGGAGGCCATGGTGGGGCACGCCGCGATCGTGAACTTCTTCGCTCCCGTGGCCCCGGTCCTCAAGGTGATGCCCGAGGAGTACTTCATCAACGAGCAGGGCCTGTCCCTCACCTGGATGGCGTACATCGAGATCACGAACGATCTGCACGGGGCCGAGAACGCGGGTCGCTGGCTGTGCGGAGAGGGGATGTCCCGGCTCGAGTTCCGGGGCGAAAAGGTCTCCCTCGAGATCGACTACTGGAAAGGGCCGCAGGGGATGTGCGACGACTGGCGCGAGCACCTCGAGTCCCGCAAGCAAATGACGCGGGCCGAGCGCGGCGCGACGCCGGGAACCTGAGACATCCATAGCGACCCGGAGCCGAGGAAGCCATGACACTGCCCGTGAGCCCCGACGTCGACACGATTCTCGAGTCCTGCATCGAGACCCTGCGCAAGGTCGTCGTGCCCGAAGCGCAGACCGAGTGGGCCCGCTACAGCGGCGAGCTCCTGATCGGGTCGCTGGAGTACGCCCGGGGCCTGCTCGACGACGATCGCAACGCGGGGCGTCGTGAAGACCTCGCCCGGGCGATCGACGGCATTCGTGCCTCGGTAGAGCGTTCGGAGCAAGCGGAGTGGCCGGCCGCCCTGTCGGGCGACTCGCCCTTCGTGGTGGCATCGCAGCTTCTGGTGACCGCCCAGAATGCCCCGGGCCCCCTGGCGGAAGAGGTGAAGAGCGCGCTGCATCCCCTGTTGTACGCGCAGCTCGACGCCGAGATGGCCCACTCGATGCCCCTCTTCATCCCCTTTGCGCGCAACATGTCGGGCGTAAAATGATCCCCGAGCTCGAGGAGGGCGTGCTCGAGAGGCACTTGAGCACCTGCCTGGCAACGCCGTGCCGGATCGAATCGGCGAGCCGCATGTCCATGGGGCAATCGCGAGCCATGTACATCGTGGAGCTCGACTGCGAGAGCTCGGGGCCCAGGACGGTGGTGGTCCGGGTCGAGCAGTGGGGCCTGCTCGGCACCGACAGCAAGGACGAGGTCCGTGTCATGCGGGCCCTGCGCGACGCCGGATATCCCGTCGCCGAGATCATTCACTACGAGCCCAGCGACGCCGTTCTGGGACAGCCCTTCTTCGTGATGGACTTCGTCGAGGGGACGAGCGTGTTTACCCGGGAGAGCCTCGACCCCTACGTGAAGGCCCTGGCCGAGCTGCACCGGTTGGACCCCGTCGAGGCGAAGCTCGGCTTCCTCGAGGCGCCGGCGGGTCCGCGGGATCCCGCGCTGCTCCAGGTCGAGCGCTGGTACCAGGTCTATCGCGGCGGTCTGGCGGGCGAGCCCTCTCCCCTGGTCGAGGAGGCGGCCCAGTGGCTGCGCAACAACGCGCCGGCCTCCGAGCGTGTGACCCTCGTCCACGGCGACCCGGGCCCCGGCAACTATCTGCACGTAGACGGTGAGCTTGCGGCGGTGGTCGACTGGGAGTTCACTCATCTCGGCGACCCGGACGAGGATTGGGCCTACCTCATCTCCATGCGCGGCATGGGGGTCATGGACGAGGCGGCCTGGATCGACTATCTGGACAGCGAGGTGGGGGTGAAGCTCGACCGCGACCGCCTGCACTACTGGAAGGCGCTCAACTTCTTCAAGGGCGTGTGCATCGACCAGACCGCCCTGGGGATCTACGTGGACGGACACAACCGCGCGCCCAACCTGCTGGCGATCGGTACCGCGGTGCACCTCTCGGCATTGAAGCGCCTGTGTGAAGCGGTGCTCTGAAGTCGGGAGTCGGCACGCAAAGCATGGCAGACATGGTAGACACGGTGGACACCGAGAGGACAGCGAACTTGCGCGTACTCACCCAGCTTCCCGTTGCTAGTCTCGAATCCGTCACGTCCCGCTTCCCCGACATCGAGTTCGTCGAGGTTCCGACCGAGGGCGCGCTGCCCGAAGGCGTGGAGGGCGAGGTGCTGCTCACCTTTGCCTGGGGGAGTCCGAACCTCGGTGAGATCGCGCAGCGGGGAGTGCGCTGGATCCACACCATCGGTACGGGGATCGACCGCTTCCCCGTGGAGTTCGTGGGCGATCGCATCCTCTCCTGCTCCCGGGGCGCGAGCGCGGTCCCCATCGCGGAATGGACCCTGGCCGTCATGCTCGCCTTCGAGAAGCAGCTCCCCGAGCGCTGGGTCAGCGACCCTCCCGAGCGTTGGAATTGGGCCGAGCTCGGAAGCCTCGAGGGCAAGACCCTGGGGCTGGTCGGTCTGGGCGGGATCGGCTGCGCGGTGGCGACCCGGGCCCGGGCCTTCGGTATGCAAGTGCAGGCGTTCCGACGAACTGCCGCGCCGAGCCCGGTCCCCGACGTCGAGGTGGTTCAGCAGCTGGACGGTCTCTTCGCCGCCGCGGACCATCTCGTGGTGGCGGCTTCCGCGACCGCGGCGACCCGGCACCTGATCGGCGCCGAGGCCCTCGCGATGGTGAAGCCGGGCGTCCATCTCGTGAACATCGCCCGGGGCTCTCTCGTCGACCAGGAAGCGCTGCGCGCGGCCCTGGACGACGGCCGCGTCGCGCGGGCTTCCCTGGACGTCTGCGACCCCGAGCCCCTGCCCGAAGGCCACTGGCTCTATACCCACCCCGGTGTTCGACTCAGCCCCCACATCTCCTGGTCCATGCCGGGAGCGGTCGAGCGCCTCCTCGACACCTTCGCGGAGAACCTGCGCCACTACCTCGACGACGAGCCGCTCGTAGGCGTCGTGGACCTCGAACGGGGCTACTGACTCCACGCAAAGCAACCAAGCACCGAGGGCACCACCAACGCGCCCTCCTTCGCCCGTCAATCAGCCGTCCGCATTCTCCGCGATCGCCTCCTCGAAGGAGATCCCCTCGCCGATGCGCTTGCGGGCCCCCAGCAGGGGCCGCGGCCGCCGCAGGCCGGCGGCGCCTTCGAGCCGGCCCTCGCGGCCGAATAGGACGAGGCAACGCTCCTCCTCGAGGCTTCCCTTGCACACGTGCATCTCGGCCCCCGGGCTGATGCGGCCCGCGACGGCGAGGCGCAGCTCGAACTGGTCCGTCCACACATAGGGGACCTGGGAGAGCGCGGGGACGTCGGGGCCTCGGAGAAGCCGCGCGGCGACGAAGTCCGCCTGCTCGACCGCGCTGGTCCAGTGCTCGTAGCGCACCGGCCCCCTCGCCAGCGGGTTGTGCCAGCGCGCGGCATCGCCCACGGCGACGATGTCCGGGAGCTTGGTTCCCCCGGCGCCGTCGCACACGATGCCGTCGTCGAGCTCGAGGCCCGAGCCCTCGAGCCAGCCGATGGCGGGCGCGACGCCGATGCCGACGATTACCACGTCGGCATCGATGCTGTCGCCGCCGGCGAGCCGCACCCGCTCGACGCGGCCCTGTCCTTCGAAGCCCTCGACTCCGACACCGCAGCGCAGCTCGACGCCCTTCGAGCGGTGCTTCTCGCCCACGTAGGGCCCGAGCACGGGACCGAGGCCGCGCAGCAGTGGCGCTTCGAGGGGCTCGACGACGCTCACCTCGAGGCCCATCTCCCGGCAGGTGGCGGCCGCCTCCATGCCGATGAAGCCCGCGCCGACGACCAGCACTCGCGGACTGCGGCCAAGCTCATCGCGCAGCGCGACGGCGTCGCCCAGGCTGCGCAGCACGTGGATGCCCGCGAGATCGCGGCCGAAGGGTAGACGCTTGGCGACGCTTCCCGTCGCGATCACCAGGCCGCCGTAGCCGAGGCGCTCGCCGCTTTCGAGAACGATCTCCTTGGCGCCCGCGTCGAGGGCCTGGGCGCGCTCGCCCCTGCGCCAGGTGATGCCGAGGTCGTCGAAGCCCTGCTTGCGCAGGCTGATCTTCTCCTGGTCCCACTCGCCCGTCAGGAACTGCTTCGAGAGGGGAGGCCGGTCGTAGGGTAGATGGGGCTCTTCGCCGAGGGCCACGATGGCCCCTTCGTAGCCTTCGCGGCGTAGGGCCTCGATGGTGCGCAGGCCCGCGAGAGAGACCCCCACGACGACGATGTTCTCGAGCGCGCTCATCTTCCCGCATCCCCCGCTGGCAGCCGCCGTATCCGCACCAGGCTCTCCTACATTGTGACACAAATGCTCCTGGCCTATACACAGGAAGCCCTACCATCATCGAGGCGCCGAGGTCGCGGAGAGAGCGGAGAGAGCAGCATGGTCGAGTTCAATCCCTTCAGCTGGGATACCCACGAGAATCCCTATCCCACCTACCGCGCCCTGCGCGACGAGGCGCCCGTCTACCGCAACGAGGAGCTCGGCTTCTGGGCCCTCTCGCGTCACGATGACGTCCTGATGGCCCTGCGCGACCCGCGGCGCTTCTCCAGCGCCAACGGGGTGGCGCTCGAGGCCATGGGTCCCGAAGCCCATCGCGTGATGTCCTTCCTCGCCATGGACCCGCCGCGCCACGACCGCATGCGTGCGCTGGTCTCCCGGGGCTTTACGCCGCGGCGGGTGCGCGAGCTCGAGCCCAGGATCCGCGAGCTCGCCAACCGCTACATCGATCGCGTCATCGAAAAGGGACAGTGCGACTTCATCGACGACTTCGCGGGGAAGCTCCCCATGGACGTGATCAGCGAGATGATCGGTGTCCCCCAGCACGAGCGCGACAGGGTGCGCGGCTGGGCGGACCAGGTGGTGCACCGCGAGGAGGGCGATCCCACCCTGCCGGAGGAGAGCACGGCGGCCTCCGGCGAGATGCTCGCCTACTTCATCCTCGACGTAGCAAGGCGCCGTGCGGCCAGGGGCGGCGACACCGTCACCGACGCCCTCATCGCGGCGGAGATCGAAGGCGATCGCCTGTCGGACGTGGAGATCGTGGGCTTCCTCTTTCTCATGAGCATTGCGGGCAACGAGACCACCACCAAGCTCCTGGGCAACGCACTCTACTGGCTGCAACACTGCCCCGATCAGCGCGCCATGGTGGACGCCGACCCCCGGCTCGTCGAGAAGTGGGTGGAGGAGACCCTGCGCTTCGATGCCTCCTCGCAGATCCTCTATCGCACGGTCACCGAGGACGTTGAGCTCCACGGCCAGACCATGAAGGCCGGCGACTGGGTGGCGCTGATGATCGGCTCCGCGAACCGCGACGAGCGCGTCTTCCCGAACCCCGACACCTTCGACATGACGCGGGATCACAAGCAGAGTCTGGCCTTCGGCCAGGGCACCCACTTCTGTCTCGGGGCCTCCCTGGCGCGGCTCGAGGGGCGGGTGGCCCTGGAGGAGGTGCACCGGCGCCTGCGGGACTTCGAGATCGACACCTCTGGCCTGCTGCGCATCCACTCGGGCAACGTACGCGGCTACGCGAAGATGCCCCTTCGATTCACGTCCGGTGGCAGCGCGGCGGGCGGCTGAAGCCGGCTCCCGACTCCTCTACAATTCCCCTTACTCGATCGGGCAGCGAGCAAGGAGACCCCGTGGCAGACCTGGACGGCGAGAAGCGCAACCTCATCGACGGCCAGCTCGTCGATGCCAGCAACGGTGCCACCTTCGACAACATCAACCCCGCCACCGAGGAGGTGATCGGGGTTTGCGCCGACGGCACGAAGGAGGACATGGACACCGCGATCGCCGCGGCGCGCCGGGCCTTCGACGAGACGAGCTGGTCCACGGACCCCGCCTTTCGCCAGAAGTGCCTGAGCCAGCTCTGCGAGGCGCTGAGTGAGGCCAAGGAGCGGCTCCGACCGATCGTGACCGCCGAAGCGGGCGCGCCCGCGTTGCTCACCAACGGCGTTCAGTGCGATTCCTACATCGACTGCATGCCCTACTGGGCGAATCTCGCCGGCAGCTACGAGTACGAAAAGCCCATGTCCGACATCCAGTTCATGGGCCAGCCCCAGCGGCGTCTGCTTCGTCGGGAGGCGACGGGTGTGGTCGGCGCCATCACGCCCTGGAACTTCCCCCTTGCCCTGAACCTGACCAAGCTCGGTCCCGCGCTGGCCGCGGGCAACACCGTCGTGCTCAAGCCCGCGCCCGACACGCCCTGGTGCGCGACCCACATCGGGCGGCTCGTTCACGAGAAGACCGACATCCCGGCCGGCGTGGTGAACGTGGTCGCTTCCGCGGACCACGCGGTGGGGGCCATCCTCTCGAGCGATCCGCGGGTGGACCTCGTCACCTTCACGGGCTCGACCGCCACCGGGCGCCGGGTCATGGAAGCCGCGTCGGCCACGATCAAGAAGGTCTTCCTCGAGCTGGGTGGCAAGTCGGCGAACATCATCCTCGACGACGCGCCCTTCGAGCAGGTGCTCCCCTTTGGCGCGACGGTGTGCACCCACGCGGGACAGGGCTGTGCGTTGCAGACCCGGATGCTCCTCCCGCGCGCCCGCTACGAGGAGGGCCTCGAGATACTCGCGGCGGCATTCGAGAAGCTCCCCTACGGCGACCCGACGGATCCCGGCAAGCTGATGGGGCCCCTGGTGAGCAAGAAGCAGCAGGAGCGGGTGCTCTATTACATCGAGAAGGGCATCGAAGAGGGGGCCCGGGTCGTAAGCGGCGGCGGCGTGCCCGCGCACCTCTCCAAGGGTTTCTTCGTGGAGCCGACCCTGCTCGCCGATGTGGACCCGGACTCGACGGTCGCCCAGGAGGAGATCTTCGGGCCCGTGCTCTGCGTCATTCCCTACGAGGACGAGGAGGACGCCGTTCGGATCGCGAACAATTCCATCTATGGCCTCTCGGGTGGTGTGACGAGCGCCAGCGAGGAGCGCGCGCTCTCGGTGGCGCGGCGCATTCGCACGGGCACCCTCTCGGTCAACGGGGGCCAGTGGTACGACGTCGATACGCCCTTCGGCGGCTATCGGCAGAGCGGGATCGGGCGCGAGAGCGGCGTGCTGGGTTTCGAGGAATACCTCGAGACCAAGGTGATCGGTCTGCCGGGGAAGCAGTAGCCGTGCCCACGAGAGCGGGGTAGGACGATCTCTTCCGGGGCCGGGAAGGCGGAGGGCGGCGCGGGGCCTCTGGCAACGCTGCTCGCGACGTTGCGCGTACCTCACTTCTCCAAGCTCTGGGCTTCCAACCTCGTCCAGTTCTGCTGCACCTACGCCCAGCTGTTGATTCTCCAATGGCTGGTTACCAGCCTCACCGAATCGCGCACCCTCATTGGCCTCGTGAGCTTCATCCAGGGCGGTGTGATCTTTGTGACCTCGCCTCTCTCGGGCGTCGCGGTGGATCGCCTGGCCCGGCGCAACATCCTGGTGGCCGGACGCCTCGGGCTGGCCCTCGTGCTCTGCGCCGTCGCGGCCCTGGTGGCCACCGGGGGCATCGAGGTCGCCCACGTTCTCGTCGCCTCCGTGGCCCTCGGCTTGCTCATGTCCCTCATGCAGCCCGCCACCCAGACCTATGTCTTCGACGTGGTAGGACGCGAATCCCTGCAGAGCGCGGTGTCGCTCAACGCAGCCGCGACCGGTGTGGGCCAGACCCTGGGGCCCTTGCTGGGTGGCGCCTTGCTGGGCGCCGCGGGCTTCGTGGTCGCGTACCTCTCCGTGGCGGCGGGCCTCGTCATGGCCGCGGGGCTCCTGCTCCTCGTCCCCGTGCCGGGCGTCTCGGGCGATGGTGCACGGGAGACCCACTGGTGGGCCGACCTCGAGGAGGGCCTCGTATACGTAGTGCAGCACCGCGCGGTGCTGCTCGCGCTGATCGTCTGCTCCATGTCGATCTTCAACGGCGCCCTGGCCGCCATGCGGCCCATCTTCGCGCGCCACGTCCTCGAAGTGGGCAGCACGGGCTACGGCGTCATGGCGGGCGCGGCCGGCCTGGGGGGGCTGGTGTCGGCCCTCTTCGTCGCAACCCGCCCCGTGGCTCGGCGGCCCGGGCTGCTCATCGCCGCGAGCATGCTGGGCTTTTCCGTCCTGATCTTCCTCTACGCCTTCGCGTTCTCCTATGAGTACATCCTGGTCGTGGAGTTTGGCACCGGCGTCTGCGGTCAGCTGTGGATGGTGGCCACCTTCACGGGAATACAGATGGCTGTCCCCGAGGAGATGCGGGGCCGGGTGATGGGCCTCGTCTTCATGGTGGTGATGCTCGCCCCCATGGGCGCCCTCTTCGTCGGGATGTTGGCCGACTTCGCCGGAGACCAGCTCGCCATGGGGATCTTCGGCGCCATTCCCACTCTGCTACTGCTCGGAATCCTGGCCTTCGGCTGGCGCACACTCAGCGAGCTCTAGCCCCCTGGCCGCCTCTCCCGCTCGAAGTCGGGGCTTGTGGGGATTCCCGGTACGGCGTAGCTTCGCAGTGTGACTGCCTTCGTCGTCGCCTTCTCGATCGCCTCCGTGCTGACCGCGGTATTCGCGTTTCGCTTCCGCAATTCTCGACGGCCAGGCGTCCTCGCCGCCTACTTCCTCGTCTTCTTCGTGGTCGAGTGGCTGGCGTCGCACTTCTTTATTCCCCCCGGTGCCTTCGGAATGGAGATCGCACTGATTTGCTTTCCCCTGGCAGGGGTCTTCGTGGGGGCGAGTGTCCTCTCCCAGCGCTGGGAGGCGCAGGAGCATTCGGAGCGCTGAGCCAGCGGGAACCAGCATGAGGAAGCCCTTCCGTCGAAGGACCTGCCTGGCGCTGGCGGTCATTGTTCTGGATTGCGGAGACAGCAGCGCCCCGCCCCCCCCGCAATCCACCCAGGAAAGGCCCGCCGCTTCCACTCCGGAGGGGCCGAGTGTTCTCCTCTACGTGGTCGACACCCTGCGCGCCGACGGCCTCCCCCGCTACGGCAATCGAAGCGTCGAGACACCGGCGGTCGACCAGCTCGCACGAGAGGGAACCCTCTTCCTCGACGCGCAGGCGCCCAGCTCGTGGACTCGCGCCTCGGTTGCGACGATTCTGACGGGCCTCTACCCAGGGGTGCACGGTGCCGAGGATCGCAACGACGCCCTCTCGGAGCGCCTGGTCCTGCTCCCGGAGCTCTTCGCAGAGCGCGGCTATGCGACGGGCGCCGTCGTTGCGAACCCCAACGTGGGCTCCTTCTACGGCTTCGATCAGGGCTACGACGAGTACGTCGAGCTCTACGAACGGCGCGCTCGGGGCATGATCGACGCGCGGGAGAGCGTCGTTCCCTCGGATCAGGTGACCGAACGCGTGAAGCGCTGGATCGACTCGGTCGAGGGGCCCTTCTTTCTTTTCGTCCTCAGCATCGATCCCCATTGGCCCTACGAGCCGCCGGCGGCTTTCGATCGGCACCGGGGCGGCTACGCGGGTCGGGTCGACAGCGATCCGCTCGCGATCACGCGCAAGGACCTCAGCCCGGCCGACCGCGCGCGCCTGCGCTCCCTCTACGAAGGGGAGATCGCCTTCAACGATGATTCCCTGGGACGACTACTGGAGCATCTTCGCCTACGCGGCCGCTACGACGACACCATCGTGGTCTTCACTTCGGATCACGGGGAGGAGTTCTGGGAGCATGGAAACACCATGCACGGGCTCTCGCTCTTCGAGGAGTCCATCCGCGTTCCGCTGATCATCCGCTCGCGTGCAGGCCTTCCGGTGGCGGCGCGGGTCGAGGCTCCGGTCGCGCTGGTCGACATCGCGCCCACCCTGCTCGAGCTGACCGGGATTCCCGTGCCCTACGCTCTCGACGGCCGTTCGCTGACGCAGCCTCCGGCCGGCGGCGAACGCAGCCGCTACGCCAGTCTCGATCTCGATGGCGTGCAGACCCGCGCCATCACGCACGCTCCGTGGAAGCTGATCTTCCGATCCGAGGGCCAGGCTGCGCTGCTCTACAATCTCGAGCTCGATGCGAAGGAGAGCTGGAACCTGGCGGCAAAGCACCCGGACCGGGTTGCGACCCTCTCCGCGCTCCTGTCCGAGCGGGTGGCGACCAATGCGAGGCGCCGCGCACAGCTCGTTGGAGAGGGCGCCGCGGCGTCCGTCAGCGAGGACGACCTCTCCGAAGATGCTCGCCGGGCCCTCGAGGCCCTCGGCTACATCGACGCCGATTGAGATCAGAGACCGATCGAGATCAGAGGCCCGCTTCCCGGTCCAGGCGGCGCAACTCGAGCGGCGGCAGCCGGTTGCTGAAGAAGCGCTCCCGCAGCGCCCGGTATTCGTCGGTCCTGCCCGCGCCGGCGAGGATTCGAAGCAGGCCGAAGACCGCGGCTCCGTCGGGATTCGGGTCCAGGGCGATGGAGGCGCGATAGCTCTCCTCCGATTCGTCGTCGCGGCCGAGCCGCAGCAGCAGCGTCCCCTTGACTGTCAGTAGCGCCGCGTGGTCTCGTTTCGCGACGCGCGGGTCCACCAATCCCTCGGCGTGCTCGGTCCATGCGAGGATCTCTTCGGGCTCGGCGCTACCGTAGGCGTGGGCGGACTTGACCCAGCCCAGGGCGCCGTAGAAGCCCGCCCGCATGAGATCGAGATCTTCCAGGTAAGAGGCGGCTAGGGGACCCCGGGGATCTTCGGCGATCTTCTGGCCGAGCAGTACGGCGAAGTTTGCGAGCTCCGTATCTGCGAAGCCGCGGCTCCACGGGTCCGCGTCGGCCGATTCGCCTGCCATCCGGCGCGCCAGGGCGAGGAGGTCCGGGCGCAGGGTGAAGCGAGGGCGGCCGGGCTGTCGGGACCGGTCGAGACGCTCATAGAGGCCGAGGTTCTCACACCCCCATTCGGGCGGACAGCTCCCCATGAAATAGACGGATCGGCCGCCAGCTTCCGCCAGAAACTCGCGAAGTGCCTGTTCCTTCGCGGCCGGCGCAGCGCGAGCGTGGAAGAGCCGACTGGGCAGGACCAGGCCCCCCGCGTGGTAGAGCGTTACATCCGGCCGCACTCCGTCTACCAGGTTCAGGTATCCGATGGGAGCGGTGTCGGCGTCGGTGTCCGTGAAGACGATGGCTCCGGGCGCGAAGCTCTCGAGCACCGTGGTGCCGTAGTCGCGGGCGAAATCGTAGCCGCGCCGGTCGTTGAGGGGCCAGTTCTGCAGCAGAAGTGCGGCGACGATGAGTCCGCCCAGGACCCCCACGAAGTGGCCGGCCGCGTTGCTTCCCCGCTCTTCCAGTCGGCGCATCACGCCGTGCAGACCCAGGCCGAGGCAGATCGCCATGAGGGCATAGGGAATCATGGGATAGACCCGCCAGATGAGGCGTCGCGTATGCTCGTACTCGGGCGAGAGGAAGGCGAGCAGCAGGAAGCCTCCGCTCACGAATCCCACCAGCAGCGCAAGCCCCCAGCTGGATCGCGTCTCGCGACACTGAAACGCGAAGCCCAGCCCCGCGAGCAGCGCGCCCACCGGCGTGAGCTGCCTCAGGCACTCCCGCAGCAGAAAGCCCGCGAGCTGCGCCTTGTCCCACCAGCTCGCGTTCGCACTCGATTCGAGACCTGCATATCCGCGCCGTGCCACGTAGGAGGCGAACTCGCGCAGATCGCGGATGGGTCCGTAGAAGCTCATGGCGGGCTCGTGGCGCGACCGCCAGACCATCCAGAGGTAGGGAGTGAGTCCCAGGAGCAGGCCCGGCAGCGCCAACCACCCATCTCGCAGGATCTGCCGGCGGCGCGGCCAGAGGATCAGAGCGAGGCAGGGCGTCGCCAGGAGGATGAGGGGATAGTGGTTGCTGAGTGACATGCCATACACGAGCCCCAGCGCCGCCAGGACGCCCCTTCGTGGCGACTCGAGGTAGACGAGGGAGAGCGCGAAGAGCAGCAGAAAGAGCAGCAGGTTGAGGGTGTAGACCTCGGCGATGATCGCCTGGGACCACATCAGCTCGGAGACCGCGAAGGCTGCGGCCGCCACGTAGGCGACGCCCGGCCGCGGGACCAGCCTCCGGACGATCCACCAGAGCACGCTGCAGGCCCCGGCACCGAAGACGCCGCTCGCCAGGTGCACGCGAAAGGCGACGGATCCCACTGGGAGCAGGGTGAAGAGCTTGGCGATGAGCACGAAGAGCGGGTAGCCGGGCGGGTGGGCGATCCCCAGGAACTCGGCCGCCATGACGAAGAGGCCGTCGTCCTCGAGCGCGATCGTGCGCGGAGCCGTGAAGGCGTAGAGTGCGAGCGCGCCCGCAAACACCGCAAGCAGGTGCGGCCAGAGCCTGCTGAGGGGTTGGACGTCCTGGGCCGGCGAGGGTCGTCCCGCAGCGGCCTTCATGGCCTGGCCTCGGGGTCGGGCGAGGGGGCCGCGCTACGACGATCGCCACAGGGGCATCCAGGGTAGTCGTGGCGCCAGAGCTTCAATTGGAATTCCCGCCAGCAAGCATGAGCACGCATTCTGACAATCGAATCGGTGTTACGAAGAATGGCCCTCGGACGCCGCGATTTCAACGCCAGGCAGCGCCCGGGTCGTTGCGATGAAGTCGTTCACCACCCGGGCGAGCTCCTCGCCCTGATCTTCCTGGAGGAAGTGACCGGCGTTGCGAATGGTCGTGTGGGGCTGGCCCTCGCAGCCGGGGATCCGGCGCAGGATCGGTTCGTAGCTCGCGGTGACGGGGTCGCCGTCGCTGAAGGCGGTGAGGAAGGGCTTCTCGAAGCGGAGCAGGGCCTCCCAGGCGGCGCGGTTTGCCGGGGCGGCCGGGTCATCGGGAGTGACGGGGACGAGCATGGGAAACTGCCGGGCACCGGCCTTGAAGGACTCGTCGGGGAAGGGCGCATCGTAGGCGGCCCGGACCGCATCCGAGAGCTCGATGGTGGTTGCGCGGTCGAGGATCTTGGAGGTGGGAAACTCCGGCACCCGCTGCGAGAAGTTCTTCCAGGCCAGGAAGGCGGGTCCGGGCTCCCCGTCGCCGGTGGGGAGCAGGGCGTTGGCCGCGACCGCCCGATCGAAGCGGTCGCCGTGCTCGGCCAGGAGGCGCAGCCCGATGAGCCCGCCCCAGTCCTGACAAACGAGCGTGACCTTCTGGAGGTCGAGGCAGTCGAAGAGGAGCTCGCGCATCCAATCCACGTGCTTCTGGTAGGTGTAGTCTTCGCGCGCGGCCGGCTTGTCCGAGCGTCCGAAGCCGACGAAGTCCGGCGCGATCACCCGGTGCCCGACCCCCGCGACGATGGGGATCATCTTGCGGTAGAGGTAGCTCCACGTGGGTTCGCCGTGGAGCATGACGACCGGCGCCGCGTCGCGCGGGCCCTCGTCCAGGTAGTGGACGCGCAAGGCGCCCAGCTGCGCGTAATGGGGCGAGAAGGGATACCCGGAAAGGTCGGCGAAGCGCTCGTCGGGGGTTCGCAGGATCTTCACTCTTCGACTCCAGCTCTGCGGCTCGGCTCAGGCTCGAACCAGATGGGTGAGGTCCAGGCGCGTTCCTGGATGGTGCGTGGCACGCGCGGGTCGCTGCAGCCTTTCGGCCGCTGCTGCGCCGGAAGGCCCAGGCACTGCAGGGTGGACCAGCGGCAGCTCGGGTTCTCGATGGCGCGAGCGTAGTACACGGCGCGGCGGGCGGGATCGAAGTCCGGGTCACGCCACACTCCGCACAGATGGCGGGCGCCCGGGCCCCTGGGCTCGCAGGTGCCGAGATCGACGTTGGCGCCGTTGTCGGGATCCCCCGCGACTTCGTAGATGTGCTGGTGAAAGAGCCCGTCGTCCCCCACCCAGCCCTTCACGACTTGTACGCGCTGCAGGAGGCCGCCCGGGCGCCGGCCCAGACCGGGATCGCGCAGCACGGAGACGCTGAAGGCCGGCGCCCCGGCGCCTTCCGGCCGCGCTGGCAGCTGGCCGCCCATGGGCACGCCGCGCTCGTAGCCGATCGATACCAGGTCTCCGCGTTCGCACAGGTCGGCGGGCAGCCCCCAAGCGCCGAAGAAGCGCGGAGCGATGCGGGGGCCGCTGGTCGCGAAGGCCTCGCGTCGACGCATGGCGTCGAAGAGGGAATCCCGGGAGTTGTCCTCGGCCCACAGGCCCGCGAGACCGCCGGGGTTGCGCCAGATCTCGGGACCCTGCCGGTCCTCGACGCGAAGTCGGCTCTCGGGCGTCGAAGCGAACTTGCCGAGAAAGGCGCCTTCGGCAACGGCGCCGGGTGTGGCCAGGTGGGTGTCGGTGCTGCCGACGAAGCCGAAGGCGTAGGGGTTGACGCCGATGCGTTCGCTTTCGCGCAGACCCTCCAGCAGGGCGTAGCGCACGTAGTCGAGGCGGGACACGCAGCCTCTCCCATCGAGCGCGCCCGAGCCCGTCCCCTCGCCGCAGTCCTCGAGCGGCTGCCCGGGCAGGTCGCGCAGCTTCTCGAAGTCGCACAGCTCGTCGGGGCCGCCCGCGACGCCGACCATCCCGTTGCGGCACTCGCTCTCGCCCTTCACCTGCATCATCTCCACCAGGGGCTCGATGCCGGCGCGCAGACTCGCCTGGGCGCGCTGCTCTGCAAGGGGCAGCTCCCGGTAGCCAACCGCAAACATCTGGCCGTTGGAGAGGTTGGAGTTGTGGGGGATGGAAATGGCATCGCAAGCCGAGGCGTTGTCGATGCAGAGCTCCCGCAGCTTGCGCCAGAGCTCGGGCGCGGTCGGCGTGTCGATCCACGAGAAGGGCAGCTCGGGGGCGATCTCGTTGCGCAGGATGACGTTGCGGTGGATCTTCGTGGAGGCCGGTGCGCGGCTGTACTCCCAGGCGTGGAAGGTGGTGAAGCGGCACGCGCTGCTGCGGTCGTACCAGCGCTCGGCGGCGGCCCGGGTGTCTCCCCACACCGTGAGCAGCGCGTCGCGACAGCGGTGGGCGCCCGCTCCACACACCTCCCGACTGCGGTCGAGGAAGCCGGCGGGGCCCGCCATGCGGGCCGCGAGGCCTTCGAGGCCGAGCAGCGGCGTGAAGAGGGAGCTGGCTTCGCCGCGGAAGATGCGGCACGAACGCGTGCCGTAGACGGGCGAGTCCGGCGTGGTGCACAGCGCCTTTTCGGCGAGCCACTCGGCATGGTCGGTCACGGCCGCAAAATCGAGGGGCCGGTCGATGCGCGCCTCGTGCCGGGAATGTCCCGTGTCGTCGAAGGGCGGGACCGCGATGGGCTCACCCGCGGCGAAGCGATAGGCGTCGTCGGGTGTCGCGAGGGTGCCCTGAACCCAGGCGTCCACCGAGTATCCCGTGTGGACATGGAGATCGCCGAAGAAGGGCTGCCGCAGCGGGTCGCGATCGGCGCAGGGCTCGCGGCCGAGGGGCGCGGGCGCCGTGGCGGGAGCCGGCGGCGGCTGCCACTCCATCTTGCCCGGCTCGCGATTGCAGGAGGTGATGACACCAAAGGCGACGAGGATGCAGGCGACTGGGGTGAAGGTGGCGACGAGCGGGCGCGGCATGGGACGATTCTACTGGGAATGGGCCGGCATGGTGATGGCCGAGCCAGGTAGAATCGGAGCTGCCCTTGCGCGCTCAGGCCAGGGGTCCGCGAGAAAGCGGCGCCATTCGACGAGGAGAGGCCATGGGGCGGGATGACCGGAAGGCGGTGCTCATCACGGGATGCTCGTCGGGAATCGGCAGGGCGCTGGCCCGGGAGCTGTCGGGGCGGGGATATCGCTGCTTCGCGACGGCCCGGCGCGAGGAGTCCGTTGCCGAGCTTGGGGCCGAGGGCTTCGAGGCCCTGCGTCTCGACGTGAACGACGCCGGCTCCGTTCGCGAGGCCGTCGCTGGAGTGATCGCCGACGCTGGGCGGATCGACATGCTGGTCAACAACGCGGGCCGCAGCGCCTTTGCGCCCATCGCCGAGATGCCCCTCGAGAAGGTCGAGGAGATCCTGGCCACCAACCTGATGGGGCCCCTGGCCATGACCCAGGCCGTCGTGCCGCACATGGCCGCGCGCGGTCGGGGGTGCATCGTCAACGTGGCCAGCATCGTGGGGTCGGTTCCCACTCCCTTCGGCGGCGCCTACAGCGCGAGCAAGGCGGCGCTCCGCACGCTGAGCGAGGTCCTGCGCATGGAGGTCGAGCCCTTCGGAATCGACGTGGTGGTGGTCGAGCCCGGATCGATCCGTTCCGACGTAGCGAAGAAGTCGCTGCGCGAGCCGGAGCGCTACGCCGCCGGGAGCTCCCTCTATTCCCGCGTGGCGGAGAGCATCGAGCGGCGGGCCGAGGCCTCCCAGGCTGCACCCATGGAGACCGCAGAGTTTGCCCGGCGCCTGGCCGACGCCATCACCAGGCCGCGGCCGCCGCGCACGGTACGTATCGGTGCGGCGATGGGATCGCTGTTGCTCCTCGAGCGCTTGCCCGGCGCCCTGCGCGATCGCCTGCTTTCGCGACACTTCGAGCTCGATCGACTGAATCAGAAGTGACTTCCTTCGCGGCCTCGTCGAGTGCAATGCGCGGCGGCTGCTAGCATCACCGGCAGTGGATCCCGTTCTCGAGCTTCTCATCGTCATCGCCGCCGCCGCGCTGGGCGGTGCGCTCTTCGAGCGTTTGCGGATTCCCTCTGTGGTGGGCTTTCTACTCACCGGCGCGGTGGTGGGACCCGGCGGTCTCGCCTGGATCGAAGATTCGGAACGGGTGAGTCAGATCGCCGAGTTCGGCGTCGCCTTCCTGCTCTTCGAGATCGGCCTCGAGCTTCCCCTCGAAGAGCTACGTCGGAGTTGGCGGAAGACCCTGCTGGCGGGGCTGCTGCAGGTGAGCATCACCCTCGTCGCCACGGCGCTCCTGGGCTGGGCCTTCGGCTTCCCGCTGGCGGAGGCCATCGTGATGGGGATGCTCATCTCCCTGTCCAGCACCGCCCTGGTGATGCGCCAGCTGCGGCAGCTCGCCCAGGTGGACTCGCCCCACGGCCGACTCTCTCTGGGGATCCTGCTCTTCCAGGACCTTTGCATCGTCCCCTTCCTCATGGCGATTCCCTTCCTCTCGGGCGAAGTGCCCCGGGACCCCGCCTCCCTGGGCTTTGCGCTGGCGGCGCGGCTTGCCGCCCTGGTGGCGCTCTTTGCCGTGGCGCGCTTCGCGCTTCCCTGGGTGCTGGCGCGGGTCGCCCAGCTGCGCTCGCCGGACCTGTTCAGCGTATTCGCCTTCCTCTTCGCCATGGGATCGGCGGTGGTGGCCCGGGAGCTGGGCCTCGGGCTCGCGGTGGGGGCCTTCATCGCGGGCCTCGTGGTGGGCGCCACACCCTACCGCCAGCAGCTCTTCGCCGAGGTCGCCCCCTTGCGCGGTGTTCTTCTCGGCGTCTTCTTTACGTCGGTGGGTATGCTCCTCGACCCGCTCGAGGCCCTGGCGGCGGCCGAAGGCGTCGCGATCTACGTGAGTGGCGTGTTGCTATTCAAGTCCGCGGTGATCGTCGCCATCGTCGCCGGGATCCTGCGCGAGGGGACGGGTACGGCGGTCAAGACCGGCCTCGCCCTCGCCCAGACGGGAGAGTTCTCCTTCGCCCTCGCGGCCGCGGCCACGGGAGCGGGACTGCTCGCCGGCGACCTCGACCAGATCTTCGTAGCGGGCTCGGTCATCACGCTGCTAGCAACACCCTTCGTGATCCGCGAATCGTCGCGGGTGGCATCCTGGGTCTCGGGCGTAGCCGAAGGCGAGCCCGCCGCCGACTCCGAGGCCGTGTCGGATCACGTCGTCATCATCGGCTTCGGCATCGCGGGCCGTTCCATTGCCCGCATCCTCAAGACCCTCGAGATCCCGTACCGCGCCGTGGACTCGAACCCGCACTCGGCAGAAGCATGGCGGGAGCAGGGCGAGCCCATCGTCTTCGGGGATGCGACGCGCCCGAGCATCCTCGAGCACGTCGGCGTGCGGCGCGCGCGTCTGGTAAGCATCGCGATCAACGACCCCGAGGCTACGCTCGGTGCCATCGTGGTCACTCGGGCCCTGGCGCCCGACGTGCCCATCATCGCCCGGGCGCGTTACGTGGAGCAGCTCGACGGCCTGTATGCCGCCGGCGCCTCCCAGGTGGTTGCCGAGGAGTTCGAGTCGGCCATCGATCTGGTGAGCAAGGTGCTGCGCGGCTTCGACATCGCCCAGCCCGCTATCGCGCAGTTCGCCCTGCAGCTGCGCGAGGAGGGCTACGAGCTCTTGCGCGGCCCCCTGGCGCTGCCCATCGACCCGTGGCTCGCCGACGTGCTCGAGGAGGTGGGGGCCGACTGGATCGAGGTGCCCCAGGAGACCCGGCCCAATCGCTCCATCGGCGAGCTCGGCGTTCGCGCGCGCACCGGCGCGAGCATTCTCGCGGTGCGCCGCCGTGGAACGGTCCACTCGAACCCGTCGCCGGACTTCTGTGTCGCACCCGGCGACGAGATGTTGGTCCTGGGTTCGGGGCGTCAGGTCGCCGCGCTGCGTGCGCTGCTCGCCGAAACGCCCGACGCTGGAGCCGGAGAAGGGTCGTAGGGTCGTAGGATCAGGAGACCCGAGGCAGCACCTTGCTGACGTAGAGCTCCAGCATCTGCCACGCACGCTCGACCGGAACGCCACCTGCCAGAGGGTGCATTACGCCGATGAAGTCGTTGCCCTTGCCGCGGATGCGTTCGACGCACTCGTCGGGGGTGAGGATCTCGTAGCGCTTCTGCTCGCGCAGGTCCTCGACGGTGAGCGTCTCCTGCTCGCTGGGACGGGGGACGCCCTCCTGCTTCCAGGTGCTGTACTCCTGGGTCTCGCGCAGGAAGTGGGGGGCGAGCTCGTGCCAGGCGCTCTCGGGGTCCTCGTCGACGAAGAGCATGGAGTTCTCCTGGTCGGGGTAGTAGACGAAGCCCTGCTGGCCATGCTTCTCCAGCTCGGCGTAATAGAGAGCCTCGAGCTCGGGCATCTTCATGGGTGGATAGAAGGGCAGACCGAAGCGGGCGGCGCGCCTGGCCGCAGCGCGGCTCATGCCGCCGATGAAGAAGGTGGGATGGGGCCGCGAGTAGGGGACCGGGGTCACGCGGATGGTCTGTCCCTTGTACTCGAAGGGCTCCCCCGTCCACGCCTTCAAGAGGGTCTCGATGACTTCGTCCATGAGGCGGCCCCGGTCTTCCCAGCGCTTGTCCATGGCGTGGTATTCGACGGGCCGATATCCGAGTCCGGCTACGAAGCTGAGACGTCCCTGGCTCGCCAGGTCGAGTACCGCGATGTCTTCGGCCAGGCGAACCGGGTCGTAGAGGGTCACGAGGAGCGCCGTGACGTTGACGGATATGTTCCGGGTGCAGCCGATGAGCACGCCCGCCATGGTGAGCGGGGAGGGGAGCCAGCCGTTCTCCGCGCAGTGGTGCTCCTCCACGCTGACCACCGAGAAGCCCTGCTCGTCGCACCACTTTGCCATGTCGATGGCAGCGCGGTAGCGCGCGGCCTCTCGCTGGGGGTCCGGATCGCGGCCGGTCATGTTGAGACGCAGGACGCTGCTTACGGGCATGGGGTGACCTTTCTCGGCGGGCTACGGGGGTCGCGGACTTCTCGGAAGAGCGAAACTATGCCGAATGCACCGATTCGTCTCAACGCCGGCCCCGGCGCTCGTTCTGGCGCTGCCGGTGCCTGCGGGGTAAGGTGCGGAACGACGCGGCAGTGTCGCGCTTTTTCGGCCGAGCAGAGGACCCTCTCATGCGCCGCCATCACTCCTCTCGAGCTCGCGCGCTGGTCCCCGCCCTCCTTTTCGCATTTGGCCGCGGCGCCCTCGCATTCGGCTGCGGCGCCCTCTCGTTCGGCTGCGGCGCCAATGAGTACGCGCCTCCGCCTCCGCCGGCCGTTACCGCTCAGCGCCCCGTGGTGCGGGACGTGACCCGCTACGCGGAGTACACCGGCACGACCCGGGCCGTCGAGTCCGTAGAGGTACGCGCACGGGTGAAGGGCTTTCTGCTCAGCATGGAGTACGAGGCCGGGGACGACCTCGAAGCGGGCGACCTCCTCTTCATCATCGATCCCGAGCCCTTCCAGGTAGCCCTCGAGGCCGCCACGGCGGATCTGGCCAGCAACCAGGCGGAGCTCGATCTGACCCAGACGGAGTTCGAGCGCGTCGACATCATGTACAAGAAGCAGGCAACGAGCGAAATCAAGCTGATCCAGTCCCGCGCCAAGCGAGACAAGGCCGCGGCGGCGGTCGCGGCCTCGCAGGCCGAAGTCCACGCGGCCCAGCTCGATCTCGACTACGCCCATGTGAAGGCGCCCATCAAGGGGAGGGCGGGGAGGCACCGCGTCGACCTCGGAAACCTCGTCGGTGCCGAGGAGGCCACGCTCCTCACCCACATGGTCCGTTACGAGCCTCTCTATGTCTATTTTCAATTGAGCGAGCGCGATCTACTCGGCCTGCAGAGGATGAGCGAGCGGCGGCGGGCGGCGGCGGGCAAGGACTTCGAGAACAGGCCCCCCACTCCGGTCGAAGTCGGCCTCGCGGACGAGAAAGGCTATCCCCATCACGGCGTGATCGACTACACGGCACTCGAGGTCGACCCCGACACCGGAACTTTCGAAGTGCGCGGAATCCTCCCCAACCAGGGCGAGCTGGACGAGATCATCGTGCCCGGCAGCTTCGTGCGCGTGCGTGTTCCCATCGGCCAGCAGCCCGGCGCAATCCTGCTGTCCGAGCGGGCCCTGGGAGCGGATCAGCGTGGGCGCTACGTGCTGGTCGTGAACGACGAGGACGTCGTCGAGCACCGCCGGGTCTCGGTCGGCCCCATGATCGACGGTCTGCGCGTCATCGACGAGGGGCTGGAAGCGGAAGACTGGGTGATCGTCGAGGGCCTCCAGCGCGCCCGCCCTGGATCCCAGGTCGCGGCGGAGCGGCGCGGCCCGGGAGGCGAGAGCGCGACCGGGGAGGCCGCCGGCGCCCCATCGCCCTCGAGTCCGAGCCGCGGGTAGCCCGCTGTGATCTCTCGCATCTTCATCGAGCGGCCCATTCTCTCGACGGTGCTCGCCATCGTGATCGTGATTGCCGGGCTGGTCACGCTTCCCGTCCTGCCCGTGGCCCAGTACCCCGATATCACGCCCCCCACAGTGAGGGTTTCGACCAGCTACCCCGGCGCCAACGCCCAGGTGGTGGCCGACACCGTAGCGGCTCCCATCGAGCAGCAGGTGAACGGTGTCGAGGGCATGATCTACATGTCCTCCACCAGCGCCAACGACGGTACCTACGCGCTGACCGTCACCTTCGAGGTGGGGACCGACCTCGACATGGCCCAGGTGCTGGTGCAGAACCGCGTCGCCATCGCCCAGGCGCGGCTCCCCGAGGAGGTGAAGCGCCAGGGCGTCACCACGAAGAAGCAGTCGACGAGCATCGTCCTGCTCATCAGCCTGACCTCCCCCGACGAGCGCTATGACTCCCTCTACCTGACCAACTACGCGAGCCTGCGCCTCATCGACGAGCTGAAGCGCGTCGACGGGGTCGGCGACGTCACGGTCTTTGGCGGCGGCGACTACAGCATGCGGATCTGGCTGGATCCCAACAAGCTGAAGGCCCGCGGTCTCACCACCCAGGACGTCATCGAGGCCATTCGCGAGCAGAACGTCCAGGTGGCGGCCGGCCAGATCGGGCAGCCGCCCGCGCCCGCCGGCCAGAGCTTCCAGTACGCGATCAACACCCTCGGCCGGCTGCAGGAGGTGCAGCAGTTCGAGGACATCATCGTCAAGACCGGTGAGATGGGGCGCATGACCCGAGTGCGCGACCTTGCCCGCGTCGAGCTCGGTAGTCAGATCTACAGCCAGACCGCTCAGCTCAACGGCAGCCCGACGGCCGCCATCTCCATCTATCAGCTGCCCGGAGCCAACGCCCTCCAGGTGGCCGAGCGCGTACGCGAGACCATGGGGCGCCTGGGCGATGGCTTTCCCCAGGGCCTCGACTGGAGCATCCCCTTCGACACCACCAAGGCCGTGGAGGCTTCCATCGCGGAGGTCTACGAGACCCTCTTCATCGCCATTGCGCTGGTCTTCACCACGATCTTCGTCTTCTTGCAGGACTGGCGCGCGACCCTGATTCCCGCCGTGACGATCCCGGTCTCCCTCATCGGGACCTTCGCCGTGATGGCCCTGCTCGGCTTCTCGATCAATCTCCCCACCCTCTTCGGCCTCGTCCTCGCCATCGGGATCGTGGTGGACGACGCCATCGTGGTGGTCGAGAACGTGACGCGCCTCATCGACGAGGAGGGGCTCCCGGCGCGGGAGGCCGCCTTCAAGGCCATGAAAGAGGTGTCCGGCCCGGTCGTCGCCACGACCCTCGTGCTGCTCGCGGTCTTCGTGCCCGCGGCCTTCATGGGCGGCATCACGGGCAGCCTCAATCGGCAGTTCGCCCTCACCATTGCGGCCGCCACGGTGATCAGCTCGCTCAATGCCCTGACCCTGAGCCCCGCTCTCGCCGCGCTGCTGCTGCGGCCCTCCCAGACGCGGCGCACGGGCTTCTTCGGCGCCTTCAATCGGGTCTTCGACACCGGAGCGAAGGGTTACGTGGCGATCGTGCAGCGAGCTGTGCGCCAGGTCGCGCTCTCCATGCTGATCTTCGCCGGCCTCACGGGCGCTGCGGTCTATGGCTTCGGGCGCCTGCCCACCGGCTTTCTCCCCACCGAGGATCTCGGCTACTTCTTCGCCGTGGCCCAGCTGCCGGACGCCGCCTCCCTGCAGCGCACTGACGAGGTCGCGTCGCGCATGACCGAGGCCTTCCTCGCGACGCCGGGCATCAGCGACGCGGTGACGATCTCCGGCTTCTCGCTCCTCGACGCCTCGAACAGCTCCAACGCCGCCACGGCCTTCGTCGTGATGGACCCGTGGGAGGAGCGCAGCGACCCCTCGCTCAGTCAAGAGGCGATCCTCACCAACCTGCGCGGCCGCTTCGAAGAGATTCGGGAGGGCGTGATCTTCGCGTTCATCCCGCCGGCCATCAACGGCCTCGGGGTGAGCGGCGGCTTCCAGATGCAGCTCCAGGATCGCGGCAGCGTGGGCTTCGATGCGCTGCAGCAGGTTGCCCAGGAAATGGTGGCAGACGGCAATGCCCAGTCCGGGCTGCAGGCTCTCAACACGACCTTCCGCGCCCGGGTGCCCCAGCTCTTCGCCGACATCGACCGCACCAAGGCCAAGACCCTCGGCGTCCGCCTCGACGACGTCTTCGGCACCCTGCAGGCGGCCCTGGGCTCCGCCTACGTGAACGACTTCAACAAGTTCGGTCGCACCTACCAGGTCAACGTCCAGGCCGACTCACGCTTTCGTCAGGAGCGCGGGGATATCCGGAGGCTCGAGGTGAGAAACGAGCGCGGGGAGATGGTGCCTCTCGGCACCCTCGTCCACGTGACGGAGTCCTTCGGCCCCCAGCTCATCACCCGCTTCAATCTCTATCCCTCGGCGGCCATCAACGGCGAGGCTGCGGCTGGCTTCAGCTCGGGCCAGGCCCTGAACCTCATGGAGCAGATGGCCGACTCGAAGCTGCCCCTCTCCATGGGCTTCGAGTGGACCGGCATGTCCTATCAAGAGAAGAAGGTGGGCAGCGAGGCGGTCGTGATCTTTGCCTTGGCGGTGCTGCTCGTCTTCCTCGTCCTGGCCGGTCAGTACGAGAGCTGGTCGGCCCCGGCAGCGGTGATCCTCGCGGTTCCCCTCGGCCTGCTCGGTGCCGTCATTGCGGTTGCGCTGCGTGGTCTCGCCAACGACGTCTACATGCAGATCGGCCTCGTGCTCCTGGTCGCCATGGCGAGCAAGAACGCCATTCTCATCGTGGAGTTCGCCCGGGAGCGCCGGGCCCGGGGCCTCGCCATCCTGGACGCGGCCGTCGAGGCCGCGAGGCTGCGCTTCCGCCCCATCTTGATGACGGCCTTCTCTTCTCTGCTGGGCTTCCTCCCGCTGGTGATCGCCACCGGCGCGGGCTCGGCCAGCCGCCGCTCCCTCGGTACGGTGGTCTTCGGAGGCATGCTGGCCGCGACCTTCATCGCGGTGGTGCTCGTGCCGGTCTTCTTCGTGGTATTCCAGCGTCTCGGCGAGGGGCGTCTGGGTGGCGACGAGACGAAGGAAGAGCGCCAGGCCGAGGGACACAACGAGAGTGAGGCGCAGCCCAGCGAAGCGGGCTGAGAGCCGACCCGCTAGCCTTGCACGCCATGCGGGATTCCATCGTCTTCACCTCGAGTCCTCTCGACCGCGCGAGCAACGAGCGCCGGGACGCGGGTTGGATCGAAGCGCAGCTGCGCGCCGAGTCCAGCCGCTTCCTGCCCCTCTGGCGACTGCAGCCCCTGGTAGAGGTCGGCGACGAGCGCAAGCTCGCGTGGGCGCGGTCGAGCCTGCTCGACTCAGTGAAGCCCGCGCCGGAGCCGCTTCTGCTCGGAACCCACGATGGCGTCGCGCACTTTGCGGTAGATGTCTCGTCCCTGCCGGAGCCCGTGGAAGCGCTCGGCCTCGAGGGCGCGGCGGCCTTCGAAGATCTGCGCGCCGTCGCCATGGCGCTCCCGCGCGCCGAGACCGGTACCGCGGCCCACGCTCGCTCCATGCTGGCTTGGCACATCCGGCACTCGCGCTGCTCGGTCTGCGGTGAGCCGACCCGGCCGCGAGCCGGCGGCGCCAACCGGATCTGCAGCGACTGCGGCGCCGAGCACTTTCCGCGCACGGATCCCGTGGCGATCGCGGCGGTGATAAAGGAAGATCGCTGCCTGCTGGGCCGGCCCGCGAACCTCCCCATCGAGATGTACACCGCCCTGGCGGGCTTCATCGAGCCGGGCGAGAGCATCGAAGAGGCGGTGCGCCGGGAAGTCGCCGAAGAAACCGGCGTGGAGGTCGGAGCGGTGCGCTACCTCGTCTCCCAGCCTTGGCCCTTTCCCTCCTCGTTGATGATCGGCTGCCTCGCCGAGGGGCTGAGCGAGGCGATCACCGTCGACGAGGAAGAGCTGAAGGCGGCCCGCTGGTTCCATCGCGACGAGCTGCGCGACGCACTCGAGGGGCGGGGCGGGGTGATGGTGCCTCCCGCTCTCGCGGTGGCCCACCATCTCATTCGCGCCTTCGTCGAGGGCGAGGGCGACGTCGAGGGCGTCTAGGGCCGGGCTCTCCGGCGATTCGGCGCTGCGCATCAAGGCAGCGCAGCTCGGCCTCGGCGCGCGCGAGTACCGGCGCGCTCCGCGCTCCTCCGGTGCAGGAGCCAGGTGGCCGTTGCGAGGAGGAGCAGGGCGATCGCGATCCGCGTGGGCTCCCCGGCCAACGGGACTTCGGGCGGCGGCGGTGCGCCGGTTCCATCTTTGGATTCGAGAGTCTCGTCGTTCCGAACCCAGCTAGGGGGAGATGACCCCCGACTCGGGCTGCGGGTGGGCCTCGGCGCGAATCCAGCGCAGGCACATGGTGCCGCGCCGGTGGCCGGCCGTCTCGAGCCAGTTGCCGAAGCCGGGGTCGCGCTCGGCGAGGACGATCTTCAGCGACCCGTCGTCCTCGTAGCGGGCGCCGTGGTGATTCACGTCGATGTGGTGAAAGCGGTAATCGAGTGACTCCATCCAGTAGTTGTTCACCTGGAAGTTCCAGTAGTCGCAGGCCGGCGGCTTCACCTCGACCAGGAGGGCCTCGCCCGGCTGCAGCTCCCAGTATCCGTGGTAGTAGAAGATGTTGGGATCGCCGTGGGCGGCGGCCGCGACGGCGGGGTCGAGGGGACGCAGCTCGTTGGGATGCTTCGCGAAGGCCTCGGCCCAGTCGGCGAAGAGCGCCGCGGTGCCGTTCACGTAGGTGGCGGCCGCTGCCAGGCCCTGGTCGACGAAGGCCGCCGTGATGGGGCGGGGCCTCTCTTCGCCGCCGACGCGTTCGATCTCGAGGTCGGCGATGCGCTCGCTCTTGCGGTCCTGGTAGGTCTGTCGGACGATGAGCGACGCAGTTTCGGGCTGCATGGGGAGCCAATTGCGCCCGGGCTGCTCCTCGCAGCTCACCCTGATCTCGAAGCGACCATCGGCGTCGATGTCCAGGTCGGCGGCTTCGAGGTAGCCGCTCTGCCCCATGGCACCGCCGGAACCGTAGCTCCCCACGTAGGTCCCGAAGCCCAGGTAGTGCACCGTGTTGCGCACACCGCGAATGACGTATTCATGGTTGCCGCTGATGGCGGCGCTCTGGTAGTGGATGTCCGGGTTGTCGGCCCCGATCTTGACTGTCTCGTGGGAGGGGCGCCGGAAGGCCGGCGCCAGGGGATCCGCGAACTCGATGTAGGACTCGAGGGCGACGCGGGTCAGACGGCTCAGGTAGCGGAAGCCTTCGGCGCGATCGAATGGGTCCATCGGAGATGCGTCGCGCAGGATGACGTCGCCGGCGCGCTCGAGGGCGCGACAGAACTCTCTCCAGCTGCTGCCGTCGAGGATGCGCTGCTCGGGGGCATTGGCCATCCGCTCAGCCGCCTTCGACCTCCGCCTTCACCCAGCCGATGAGCACGCCGTACATGCCCTCGACAGTGGCCTTGGCCGCGGCCTCCTCCGCGCCCGGAGCGGGATCGAAGCTCGCGGCCCAGTCGAGGCGGCTCTTGCCTCCGCCGAGATCCACCGCAGTGATTGCGGCGCGGTAGCTCGACACGGGCATGGGGTTATTCTTGGGGATCGTGTAGCCGAGGCGCCTCGCGTCCTCGTCCAGGGATTCGAGCTCCTCGAGGACGGGCGTGTCGCCGCCACCGGCGTAGATCGCCCGCACCATTCCGACTCCTTCGCCCGTCACCTCGACGCGATCGATGCCCTGCATCCAGCCCACCGCGCCGAAGTCGGCAATGACCTTCCAGAGTGCGTCCACGGGCGCCGAGATCTCGCCGCTCACCGATACCTGGATCATCTTCCCTCTCCTCGCGATCGAGCGTGCAATAGGAAGCACTATAGCCCAGAGCGCCGGGGCGACGTGGCCGGCGCCCGAGTGATAAGCTCGTGTGACGGGTCGGGGTCAGGCTCCCGCCGCCGCGAGGAGAGAAAATGAGAACCGAGCTCTGTGATCTCTTCGGCATCGACGTGCCGATCTTCGCCTTCAGCCACTGCCGGGACGTCGTGGCGGCGGTCACCAACGCGGGTGGCATGGGGGTGTTGGGCGCGCTCGCCTTCTCGCCCGAGCAGCTCGACAAGGAGCTGAAGTGGATCGACGCCCACGTGGGCGGCAAGCCCTACGGCGTGGACATCGTCATGCCCGCCGGGTACGAGGGCAAGGACCGCGGGCTCGGAAAGCAGGAAGAGGACACGGGGAAGGTGGACCCCGAGGTCTTCGAGAACCTGATCCCCGAGGAGGTGAAGGCCTGGATCGAGACCCTTCTCGAGGAGTACGACATTCCACCCCTGCCGGCCGACTTCGAGGCTGCGTCTGGCATTGGCGGTCACGACAGCCAGGGGCTGCTCGGCTGGACCGAGGGCGGTGCCCGGGGCCAGCTCGACGTCGCCCTCGAGTATCCCGTGAAGCTCCTCGTCAACGCCCTCGGCCCGCCGCCCAAGGACATCATCGACCACGCCCACAGCCTTGGAATCAAGGTTGCCGCCCTCACTGGCGCAGTGAAGCACGCGCTGCGCCAGAAGGAGCAGGGCGTCGACATCGTCATCGCCCAGGGGACCGAGGCCGGCGGCCACACGGGCGAGATCGGCTCCATGGTGTTGATCCCGGACATCGTGGATGCGGTCGCGCCCAATCCCGTGCTCGGCGCGGGCGGCATCGCGGGCGGGCGCCAGGCCGCAGCCGCCCTGGCGCTGGGCGCCCAGGGCGTGTGGACCGGCTCGTGCTGGCTCACCGTCAAGGAGAGCGAGATGACGGCCAATGTCATGGACAAGCTGCTGGCCGCGGGGGCCGAGGATGCGGTGCGCTCGAAGACCCTCTCGGGCAAGCCCGCGCGTCTGCTGCGCACCGCGTGGACCGAGGCGTGGCTGCGCAGCGATTGCCCCGGCACGCTCCCCATGCCGCTCCAGTACATGGCCTGCTCCGAGGCGCAGCAGCGCATCGGGCTCTCTGCACGGGCCGGCAACCCGAAGGCCCTCGAGCTGTTGGGATCGCCCGTGGGCCAGGTGGTCAGTCGGCTCAACCAGGTGAAGAGCTCGGCTCAGGTCGTCTCCGACTTCATCGACGAGTTCGTCGAGGCCGTCGAGCGCCTGGACGGCCTGGTCGCGGCCTCGGAGAGGCACGGTTGACCCAAGTGAGTCTTCCCGCGATTCGCTGGCTGCAGTTGGCCGGCCTCGCGTCCTTCGCAATCACACAGCCCCTCCTCGACCTGCTCGGCGAGGAGCCCGGCTTCTTCGTCGCGCGTCAGTCCGATCCGAGCGAGATCCTGCTGCTGCTGATCCTGCTGACGCTGGCGCTGCCCACGAGCCTGTGGTGCGTCGGCTGGCTGGCGGGGCGCTTCAGCGGCCGGGCCGAGGGCATCGTGCACGGGCTCTTCTGCGCGGCGTTGGTCGGTCTGACCGCGTTGCCCCTGCTGAAGCGGACCGGCTCACTGCCGAGCCCCGCGCTCTTCGCCGCCGCACTGGCGATTGGCGGCGCGGCGGCTCTCGCCGAGCGGCGGGTCGCCGCGCTGCGCAGCTTCTTCGCCCTGCTCGCAGCGGCTCCCCTCGTCTTCGTCGCGCTCTTCCTCACGCGACCCGATGTCGCCAGGCTGAGCTTGGCAGTGGGTGAGCCCGAGGTCTCCGCGCCGGTCATCGAGAGCCCCCACCCCGTGATCCTGTTGATCTTCGACGAGCTGCCCCTCACCTCGCTCCTCGACGAGCGCGGCGGGATCGACGGCGCTCGCTATCCCGCCTTCGCCCGACTGGCCCGGGAGGGCACCTGGTTTCGCAACGCGACCAGCGTAGACTGGGAGACCCACCAGGCGATTCCGGCCCTCCTGACCGGCCGCTATCCCGGCCCGAAGCGCAGCCTGCCGGTGGAGTTCGAGCACCCGCACAACCTCTTCCGATTCCTCGAAGCAAGTCACGCGATGCAGGTCAGCGAGACCCAGACCCGGCTGTACGCGAGAACGAATGCGCCGCGGCTTCCTCTCTGGCTGCGGGTGAGGGCGCTGCTCTCGGATCTCGGCCTGGTCTACCTGCACGTGATCCTGCCGCCGGAGACTGCGGCGGAGCTTCCTTCGGTGACCGCCACCTGGAAGGACTTCGGGGGCATCGGGCGGGTGGAGCGCGCCAACGCGCACCTCTTCGTCGACCGGCCTCGGCAGTTCCGCGCCTTCGTAGAAGCCATCGAGGTCGCAGAGCGCCCCGGCTTCCACTTCCTCCACATCCTGCTGCCCCACAGCGTCTGGCAGTACCTTCCGTCCGGCAACTCCTTCTCTCCGGTGCGCTCTTCCCTCGCCTTCGGCTACGTCTTCCCCGCCGACGACTGGCTGGGCATGGAGGCTTATCAGCGCCATCTATTGCAGCTCGGCTTCGTGGACCGTCTCCTGGGTGAGCTCCTCGCTCGCCTCGACGAGCTCGGTCTCTACGACGAGAGCATCCTCGTCGTGACCGCAGATCACGGTGCGAGCTTCTGGCCCAGGGGGCACCTGCGAAGGCTCGAAGATGCCCTCCACCCCGAGGACATTCTCAGCGTTCCCCTCTTCGTCAAGGGCCCCGGCCAGCGTCGGGCTGAGCGGAGCCTGCGCAATGCGGAGATCATCGACGTCTTTCCCACCATCGCGGATCTTCTCGACACCCCGATCCCCTGGACGCTGGACGGCTGTTCGCTCTTCGATCCCGACTGCCCGGTACGACGCGAGAAGAGCGCCTTCATCGAGCGTCCGCCGGGCTCGAAGCGCAATCATCGGCTGGTCTTCGACGCGGGTCTCGGCTTGGGCGAGGAGAGTCTGCAGCGCAAGCTCGCCTTCTTCGGCTCGGGGGCGAGCCCTGGGAGCCTCTTCCGCTTCGGTCCCTACCGCGCACTGGTCGGCCGCTCCGTCGCAGACCTCGCCGTATCGCGGAGCCCCGCTGGCGGGGTGGCGCTCGACGGGAGGGATCGCAGGCTCTCCACCTCCGCGCGCGATGTGCTCGTCCCGGCACGCGTGCGCGGAATCCTCGATCTCGGCGACGGGGCGCGGGGCGCAGCGCGCCAGGGCGGGGCGCGTCTCTTCGTCGCCGTCGCGGTGGACGGCGTCATTCGCACGGTCGTGCCAGCGCCAAAGGAGGGCCAGAAGGGCCTGCGTGTATCCGCCATGCTGCCCGAGGCTTCGCTGGACGCGACGCGCGCAGCTCGCGAGCAGATCTCCCTCTATCTCGTGACCGGGCCGGCCGATGCGGCGCGCCTGGCGCCCCTCGTGCTGCGCTGAAGCCATGGGATGCCGCCGAATGCCGGTCGCCGAACACAGTCGGTATCATGCTCGAATGGGATCCCTACTCCGCGCCGCCTGCGGCACTCCCGCAGCTCTCGTCGCCGCGTTACTCCTCGGCGTTTCGCCCGCACCGGCCGAGCAGGGCCGGGGCGCGGCAGTTCGTGCCGGAACGCCATCGGGCGTGGAGCTGCGGGCTCCGGCCGAGCGTGAGGGGTTCAGCTTCCTGGTGTTCGGAGACCGAACGGCCGGAAGGCCGGCGGGCCTGCCGGTGCTCGAGCGAGCGGTCGCGCTCTCCAACCGCCTGGGCGGGCACTTCGTCATGACCGTGGGCGACATGGTTCAGGGCTACACGGGCGAGGCCGCGTGGCTCGAGCAGATGCGCGAATACAAGCAGATCATGAGCGCCCTCGAGGTGCCCTGGTATCCCGCGGTGGGCAATCACGACGTCTATCCCCCGCGCCGCGGTGAGGGGAACATCGCTCTCTACCAGGAGCATTTCGGTCCCCTCTATTACTCCTTCGACTACAAGTGGGCCCACTTCGTCGTGCTCTTTACGGACGAGAAGCTCTCCTTTGCGATTCCACCGCTGCACCAGAACATGAGCGAAGAGCAGATGAGGTGGTTGCGCGGGGATCTCGCCGCCTCCGATGCCCAACAGGTCTTCGTCTTCCTCCACCACCCGCGCTGGACCTATCCGGGCACGAACTGGGACGAGGTGCACGGCATCCTCGCTACCGACGGCCGGGTACAGGCGGTGATGGCCGGACACGTCCACGAGTATCGAGACGACGGTCTGCGGGACGGCATCCACTACTACGCCATGGCGGTGACGGGCGGGAACCGCACCCGGCTCGACGACTCCGCCTCCTTGCACCACGTGAATCAGGTGATCGTGAGCCGCGACGGCTACGCGATGAGCGTGCTCCCGGTGGAGCCCGACGATCCGCGTCCCTCGCCGCTGCCCGGCGATTTCGCCCTGGGGAGCGAGGTGGACGCCATGAATCGGCTCCTCGATGAGCGCTGGCTCGGCGCGGAGGGGGCGGTCGAGGTCGATCCGGCCGGGGAACGCGGCTCCGAGGTCTTCGTGACGATCCGCAACACCACCGACCGAAGCCTCGGGTACGCGGTATCGCTGACTTCCAGCTCACAGTGGCAGGTCGAGCCCGAGAAGCTCCAGGGCGAAGTCGCGCCGGGTGAGATGGGCAGGCAGGTCGTGAAGGTCAGGAGCTCGGGCTGGGCTCCAGGGACACGAGCCTCCCTGCGCGCCGACGCGGAGCTCCGCTATCCCCTGCGCAGCGGTCTGGTCGAAGCCATACCCAGCAGCCTCGAGCTGCCCCTTTCGATTCCCGGCCTGGCGCGCCTCGCCGGGGCCCGGACCGAGCATAACCAGGTACTGGTGCTGGACGGGTCGAGCGCCGTCCGGCTCAACCTCGTCGAGGCGCTGCCGAAGCTCGAGGCCTTCACCCTCGAGGCCTGGGCCCGGGGCAGCGAGTCGTCGGCACGCCAGGCCATCGCGTCCAATACCCACGCGTCTTCCTTCGGCATCTTCTGGCGCGCTCTGGGAGACCCGAAGCCGAGAGGGCTGGTGAGCTTCCAGGGGCCCGGCTACACCCAGGTCGGGGACCGCGACGTGCCGCCGGACAAGTGGACCCACTTCGCCCTCGTCCACGACGGCGAGCTGCTGCGTTTGTACGTGGACGGCCGTCTCGCGGGCAAGTCCCACAAGCCCGTGCTGAAGAATTTCAACGAGCTTCCCTTCTTCGTAGGCGCCGAGCCCAGCGCGCTCGGTCTGCCGCGCAACTTCTTTAGCGGCGCGGTGGACGAGGTGCGGCTCTCGAGCGTGGCCCGATACGCCGATTCCTTCGTTCCCGCGTATCACCACGAGCGCGATCCCGAGACCCTGTTGCTGCTCCACTTCGACGCCGATTCCGGGGGCGTCTTTCCCGACGACTCGGGCCGGGAGCACCACGGGTGGGCGATGGGCAAGGCCCATCTCGCGCCAGAGATCCGCTGATTCGCCACCCAGAATGGGGTTGTAGCTCCGGGCGCCGCGCAGACCCCTGCGATCTCCTAGCCGAGCACTCCCTTCTCGCGCAGCTCCTCGAGCTCCGCTGCGGAGAGGCCCAGCTCTGTCAGGACATCGTCGCTGTGCTCGCCGAGTGCGGGTGCGTGGCGGGACACGCTGGCCGGGGTGGCGGAGAAGCGCGCCGGGTGGCGGGGCCGCAGCATCCGGCCCATCAGCGGGTGCTCGGTCTCCTCGACGCTGGCGCTGACGACGACCTGCGGATGCTCGGTGACTTCGTGGGGAGCCATCACGGGCGCGCAGGGAACGTCTTCCGCCTCGAGCCGCGACAGGGCCTCCTCGGAGCTGAGCTCCGCCACGGCGGCGCCTGTCTCCTTTTCGAACTCGCCGAGGTTCTCGAGCAGTGCGTTGAGGGTCGAGAAGCGCGGGTCTTCGATGAACTCCGGTCGCCCCACTGCGCGCATCAACCCGTGAATCTGATCCGGGGTGAGCACCGCCACCGCGAGGTAGCCGTCCCGCGTCTTGATCATCCGGTAGGCATCGGCGATGGGCGGGCGCAGGTTCACGCCCTCTCCGAGGAGGGCGTCCCTCGACATGCCGTCCGGCCAGAGAAAGTGGATCGCAGAGTCGAGCATCGAGAGCTCGACGTGCTGACCCTCGTGCGACTGCGCGCGATGCAGCAGCGCCGCGGTGATGGCCTGGGCGGCCGTGAGTGCTGTCACCTTGTCCACCACGGCGTTGCGCACGAAGCAGGGCCTGGCGGTCTTCGGGTCGGACTGGACCATCGCCAGGCCCGAGGCCGCCTGGACCACGTGGTCGAAGGCGGGCTTCTTCGCCCACGGACCGACCTGGCCGAATGCCGAGAGGGAGACGTACACGAGATCGGGACACACCTCGCGCAGGCGCGGCTCGTCGATGCCCAGCCGCTCCACCACGCCGGGACGGAAGTTCTGGACGAACACGTCGGCCCCGGCGACCAGCTGCTTCAGGAGCTCGCGTCCCCGGTCCTCGCGCAGGTTCAGTGCAAGCGAGCGCTTGCTGCGGTTGCACCCGGCGAAGAGGGCGGAGATGCCGCCGCGCGCCGTACCGAGGTGACGCATGACGTCGCCCACGCCGAGGGGCTCCACCTTCACCACCTCCGCGCCCTGGTCGGCAAGCAGCATGGTGGCCATGGGCCCCGTGATGTAGGCCGAGCAATCGATGACCCGAATTCCCGCGAGCGGTCCCGGCATGGGGCTCCTCCCTCGTGTGTCGCCTGCGATCATCCCTCGTGCGCGGGAGAAAGTCGAGACAAATGAGGGTCGATCCGCCCCATTCGTGGCCCGGCAGCTTCCCGTCTGGGCGACTCCGATCGGCTCGGGTAGCATGGGACGACAGGCGCTGTACTATCGATTCCACGCGCAACCCCATGCTGAGTGGCTTCCGCCCGAGTGCCGGCGGCTCGGCATCGGGGCAGACCAGGAGATTCCCAATGCTATTCGACAAGTTCCGGTTGACCGATCGAGTCGCCATCGTGACCGGCGCCGGACGCGGCATCGGCGCGGGTATCGCGACGGGCTTCGCGGAGGCAGGGGCCGATGTCGTCATCGGCTCGCGCACCGAGTCCCAGCTCCAGGAGGTCGCCAAGGAAGTCGAGGCCGCAGGCCGCCGGGCAGCCGTGGTGGCCGGCGACCTCGGCAGCCGCGACGCCATGGCGGAGCTCGTGGACCGGGCCATGGACGAGTTCGGTCGCATCGACATCGTCGTCAACAATGCCGGTGGCAGCATGCCTTCGCCCTTTCTCGGCACCAGCGAGAAGGCGTTCAATGAAGCGCTCCACTGGAACGTCACCACGGCGTTCAACCTGACCCAGCTCGCGGTGCCCCACATGCTCGAGAGTGGCGGTGGCAACGTGATCAACATCGCCTCGGCGGTGGGTCGGATCAGCGACCGGGGTTTCGTCGCCTACGGCACCGCGAAGGCGGCGTTGATCCACTTGACGAAGAACCTCGCGGCCGACCTCGCGCCGAGGATTCGCGTCAACTCCATCGCACCTGGTGCCATCGCGACCTCCGCCCTCGAAATGGTGCTGCGCAACGAGGAGCTTACTCGCAAGATGGTCGAGCAGACTCCCCTCAAGCGCCTGGGCGAGGTGGAGGACATCGCGGCTGGAGCGGTCTACCTGGCCTCGGACGCTGCGAGCTACGTGACGGGTCGGGTCCTCGACATCGACGGGGGCATCAACAGCGCGAACCTCGAGCTGGGGTTTCCCGACCTCTAGAACGCCGCTCGCGCGGCCTGGCGTTACTCGAGGTCGATCCAGCGGCGCTCGGCGGAGGACTTCCGGATCGCATCGAGCACCGCCTGGCCCGCGAGACCGTCCGCGAAGCTTGCGGGCGCAGGGTCCGCCGGCGTCTCGCGGCCGAGGATGCGGTCGCGCAACACCTCGCACAGCTTCGTGTAGGGGCCGAGGTCGAAGCCGGCGGCGTGGAGATGGTCGTAGGCGGTGTGCATGAAGTCCGCGGGAGGGGGCTGGGCGGGGAGGGTCTTCAGGTCCTCGGGGACCTCGAGGGTCCGCACACCCGAGCGGTCCGCTACGCGAACCGCGTCGCCCTCGATCCACAGGGTCCCCAGGGAGCCCGAGAAGCGCGAGCAGATCACCCCCGGGCCCCACGCGCCCGCTGTGCTCTGGAGCACGCCGTCGCAGCCCGACGCGGTGCGGAAGTGCACCGTGTAGCTGTCCTCGGCGCTCCAGTCGCGATCCGACAGCAGCGCGAGGGAGGCGCTCACACCCGTGATTTCGCCCAGGGTGGCGCGCATCTGATCAATGATGTGGGACGCGTAGGCGCCGAGCCAGCCGCCGCCCTGCTCGGCGTCGGCCCACCAGCCCGGAACCTCGCCCTTGGGATCGGCAAGCACCGGCACGAGCATGATGTGGGTCGCGAGGCGAGGCTCGCCGATCAGCCCATCGCGGATCGCTCGGGTCGCGAGGGCCTGGCCCGTCGACCAGCGAAACTCGGTGCCCAGCAGGTGCACGACACCCGCCGCTTCGGCGGCCTCGAACATGCGGCGCCCCTCGACGGCGTTGCGCGCGAAAGGCTTCTCGCAGAGCAGGTGCTTGCCGGCCGCGGCCGCCTCGAGGACGATGTCGCAGTGGGTGTGGGGCGGCGTTGCCACCGTGACCGCGTCGACGCCGGGAAGCGCCATGGCCTCGCGAAGGGAGGTGAGGCCGTGGGCGACTCCGCTGCGCTTCGCCCGGTCCGCGGTCTTCGCCGGATCCCGCCCCACCAGGGCGTGCACCTCGAAGCCGGCGTTGCGTAGGGCGCGAAGGTGCGTGAGCACCCCGAAGCCCGTTCCCACCACGATCGCGCCCAATCCCGCCTC
>JAFDEK010000002.1 GCA_019310385.1 Deltaproteobacteria bacterium | reverse complement strand
GAATTCGGCCAGCGGGGCTACGGCGATCGCGTCATGACCTGGCTTGGGCAGAGCTACCGCCGGCTCGAGGGCGCCGGAGCGCGGCAGCCGACGCTGTTCCGACAGCGGAGGAGGGGGCGAACTGATGCGCCTCCAGGCCGCCGGGACCGAACGCGGAGCGAGCCCCTACTGCTGTATAATCCGCCGATTCTGCAAAGCCTTTGCAGGGAGGCGCTCTCGGCTCGATGAGATTGCTGGGCTCGATGTGCGGAGGAGGGGCATTCGCCTTCGCCTCCCGGTTCCTCGCCGCTTCGCTGGGGGCCCTACTGCTCTGGGGACTGGCCTGCGCGGAGAAGACGCCGCTGCGGCGCAGAAACGTGCTCCTGATCGTCGTCGACACCCTGCGTCGCGATCACCTCGGAGTCTACGGGCACACTCGCGACACCTCTCCCTCCATCGACGCCCTGGCGGCCCAGGGTGCCGTCTTTGCCAGCGCATACACGACGGCGCCGTGGACTCAACCCGCCGTGGCCTCGATCTTCACCGGAAGCTACCCGAGCACTCACGGACTGACGCGAATCTATCAGAAGCTCGATCCTGGCCAGATCACCCTGGCCGAGCGCTTTGCGAGCCAGGGCTATGCGACCGAGGGCATCGTCAGCCATCGGCTCGTCGGAAAGAAATTCAACTTCGACCAGGGCTTCGAGCGCTACTCCGACGAGGATGGCATGCGACACAATGCCATCTCCACCGAGAAGGTCACCGCAAAGGCGATCGGGGCCCTCCAGGCGCTGGCAACCGGAGAGCGTCCCTTCTTTCTCTTCGTCCATTACTTCGACCCCCACTTCGCCTACCACGACCACCCCGAAATCTCCTTCGCCGGCAAGGGACCGGGGCGGCTACGGCAGGGGCTGCTCCCCATGAACGCCATGCGCGACCTCACTCCCCCGCCACAGAGAGCCGAGCGACGCTTCATCATCGAGCGCTACGACGAGGAGATTCGTCACACCGATGCGGGGATCGGGCAGCTGCTCGGCTCCCTGGTGGAGCTCGGCCTCGACGACGAAACGATAATCGCCCTCACCTCCGACCACGGCGAGGCCATCTTCGAGCACGGGTGGCTGGGACACACCATCCAGGTCTACGAAGAGGTGCTCGCGGTGCCGCTCATCATTCGCCCGATCCCCAGCGAGGCGGCGCACCGGGTGGTCGAGGGGCGCGTCTCGACCCTGACCGTGGCACCGACCCTCCTCGAGCTGGCGGGGCTCGACGCCGCGAGCGATCGCTTCCAGTCCGCATCCCTGGCGCCCTGGGTTCGGGGCGACTGGGACAAAGAGCGCGGAGAGAGAACGCCCGTGCCACGCAAGCCCATCTTCGCCGAGGTGGACTACCGCGTCGACGGCACCGAGCCGTCGAACAAACGTGCCCGCAAGCAGGTGTGGATCCAAGGGCGATACAAGCTGATCTGGGACGATCTCGCGGGCGTGGCGGAGCTCTACGATCTCTCGGGCGACCCTAGCGAGCGCGAGAATCTGGTGCAGACCAAGCCGGACCGCGTCCGACAGATGCTCGCCGCCATGCGCGCCTTCCACGAGACGCTCGAGGCCAGCTCGGAGCCGGCCCAGACGCTGGAGCCCACCCAGGAGGAGCTGGAGGCACTGCGCGAACTCGGGTACGTGGGAGGGACCGACGAGGAAGAGAGCGCTCCTTCGGGCGACGACGGAAGCGGCAGGGGGAGCTGACGCGATGGTCGAATCCAGCGCCTCCGACGGATCGCGCGCGCGCAGCGGCAGGGCCCTGGCGATCCTCTGCGCACTCATGGGTGCGACGGCTCTCGTGCGCTTCGCGTTCAACGTCGAGCACTACTGGTTCCTGCTCGACGACGCCTTCATCAGCTTTCGCTACGCGTCGAATCTCGTGGGGGGACACGGACTGGTGTGGAACCCCGGCGAGTACGTCGAAGGCTACACGAACTTCCTCTGGGTAATCCTCGTGGCCGGAGGCATGCTAGCCGGCCTGCAACCCGAAGGGTTCTCGGCGCTCCTCTCCATCGCGTGCGCACTCGGCCTGCTCGCCACCCTGATCCGCTTTTCGGCGGGGCGGGAATCGCTACGCGATCCCTTCGTATGGCTGCCCCTCCTGGCCCTCGCAAGCTCGCGCACCTTCGCGGCCTGGTCGACCAGCGGCATGGAAACCATGCTCTTCGCGCTCCTCGTGGTGGGCGCCAACCTGCGCTTCGTTGTTGAGCGGGAAAGAGCTGAGCGGGAAAGAGCCGAGCGGGAGGATGCGGCGCGTTCTCCCATGGGATCCATCGCCCTCTTCACCCTCGCCACGCTCACCCGGCCCGAAGGCGGGCTCTTCACCTTCGTCGCCGGGGTCTTCTTCCTCGCTGACGCGCTTCGGGGCCGGCGCCGCTTCGCGAGCCTGTGCCTTTGGTGCCTGCCCTGGTTCGTCGTGATCGGCAGCCACTTCCTCTGGCGCCACGCCTACTACGGCTACTGGCTCCCCAACACCTTCTACGCCAAGGTGAACGGCATCTGGCTCGAGCAGGGTCTGCACTTTTTCGAGATCTTCCAGCAGGATTACAAGTTTCTCTACTTCCTCCCCTTCGCGCTGCTCGCGGTCGCGGGCTGGCGCAGCTTCGCCCACCTCTATCTGGCAAACGTGATCCTCGTCTACTCGGGCTACCTCCTGCTCATCGGAGGCGACCGCTTCGAGTTCCGCCCCCTGGTCGCGGTCCTGCCCCTGTTCTATTGGCTGGTCTGCGAGGGGCTGCGCTGGATTCATGACCAGGGCTGGCGGCGCGGGGGCGCACAGGGGCGCGCCCTGCTCGCCCTGAGCGCCCTCTGCGCGATCCTTCTCGTTGGGATCACGGAGCACGGCTCCCGGCACTACGCAGCCTTCGCGAATCGCTACGGCATCGAGTCGCTGCAGAGCGCGCGCTTCTACGGTCAACGCCGCTCCGAAGAAGGACGCTTCCTGGCCTCCCAGATCGAGCAGGGCGTATTGCCCGACGACCTCCTGCTGTGCGCGGGCGGTGCGGGCGCCCTCCCCTACTACACCCGCTGGCCTACCCTGGACTACCGGGGCCTCAACGATCCCGTCATCGCCCACGAGGGCGTCGGACCGCGCGCTATCATCGGCCACGAGCACTACGCCAGCCGCCAGTACATGGAGAAGCGCGGAGTAGAGGTCTTCGACGTGCGCAACCAGCTGGTCGTCTCGGGGGACCCCACGCGCTTCAGGGGCAAGCGGCCGAGCAAGAACCGGATCCGCTGGCCGCTGCACGCCGTGCGGCTGGAGGACGGCAAGTCCATGGTCTTCGGCACCACGGTGTCCGAGGAGGATCTTCGCAAGCGCTTCGGCAAGCGCCGGCTGCTCTTCTAGGGAGGCTCTCGCGTCCACCATGAGCCAGGACTCGCCGCCGCAGCGAGATCCGCAGGGCCGAGCCATCGAGCTTGCCCTGCATGCCGCCGTGTTCGTCGCCGTCGCACTCGTGATGCTGCCGGTGTTCCTGCATCCCGGCGACGTCCTCTACAGCGAGCAGTCGGACCTCCTTTCCCAGCACCATCCCTTCCGGCACCTCCAGATGAAGTCCCTCCACGATCGCGGGACGCCGCTGCTGTGGAACCCCACCTCCTTCGGAGGCAGCCCCCTCATCGGCGATCCCCAGGCGGGCATCTTCTATCCGCCCAACTGGCTCCACGCCCTCGCCCATCCCGACGACAGCGCCGCCTGGTTCGGCTGGGTCTTCGTCCTGCATCTCCTGGTCGGAGGCTACGGAGTGCTCTGGTGGCTGCGCGGCCACGGATTCGGCCCGGGGTCGCGGTTGGCCGGCGCCGTGGTCTTCATGTTCTGCGGGAAGTGGTTCTACCATGTCGCCTTCCCGGGCCACATGATCTTTCTTCCCTTCATGTGGGTGCCCTGGCAGCTCGGCGCCCTCGACCGCATCGGGTCCCGAAGCTCGCTGCCGGCCGCGGTGGGCTTCGCGGCGCTCACGGCCCTGTGCATCACGGGCCTTCACCCACAACTCCTCCTCTACTCGCAGCTCGTCGTGCTCGGCTACGCCCTCGCGCCCGGCGGGCCCCTCTTTCGCCGCACCACGCCCCCTCCCCTGCGCCCAACCCTGCTGATTGCCGGCGCCGGTGTTCTCGGCCTCGCCCTCGCGGCGGCGCATCTCCTCCCCATCGTGGAGAGCCTGGATTTCTTCGTGCGCGGAGATGGGGTGCCCTACGCGGAGGCGGCGCAGCGGGCCGTCAACAGCAGGACCTGGCCCGCCTTCTTCCTTCCGGGAAGGATCGACGTCACGCGCTGGGAGCACGCGAGCTTCGTTGGCGTGCTCGCCGCGGCGCTGGCGCTCTTCGCGCCCTGGCGCCGGGAGCGAAGGACCGTCGTCCTCTACTTCTCCGGCTGCACGATTGCCTGCATGGTGTACGCCTTCGGCGAGCCGGGGCGCCTCCATCTGCTTGCCCACCAGTCGATCCCGGGCTTCGACCTCTTCCGCTATCCGACCCGCATGCTCCTGGTCCTCGGTCTGCCCCTCGCCTACCTCAGCGCGGCGGGACTCGAAGTGCTCTGTGACAACGCGCGACTCCGGGGCCCGGCCCTGCTCGCGACTCTGCTCGTGGCCGGCGCTGCGGGCTTGGTCTACTTCCAACCCTCCGCTGAGGCCGCCATGGCGGCCCTCGCCCTGAGCGCGCCGGCCATCGCGCTGCTCTCGGGGTCATCAGCGGCACTGGACGGCCGCCTCTCCGCCCTGCGCCCCGCGGCGCTGGTCCTGCTCCTCTTCGTCGATCAAGCGCGCTTCGCTTTGCCCCTCGTGAGAACGCGCTCCATGGAGGAGGCGCTGGGGAGCAACCCGCTGGTCGAGCGGCTGCGAAGCCCCTACGGAGCCGGGCGTGTGCTCGGAATGAACCTGGGCAGCAAGGCCGACTACAGCGCCATCCCGGTCACCTATGCCACTCCCGGCGGAATCGAGGGCATGCGGGGCTTCAACCCCCTCGTACCCATCGCCACCTACGTTTATCTCCAGGCGGGCGCAGGGCAAAGTAAAGAGCTCGACTGGGAGCCGGGAACCACCATCTACAGCTTCCCTCTGAAGAGCCGAAAGCACCTCGACCTCTTCAACGTACGCTGGATCGTGAGCAATCAGCTCCTGGACGTCCCCGGCCTCGAGATTCGCGAGCGCTACCAGGGACTCGAGATCTACCAGTTCCAGCGACCCGAGGCCCTGGGGCGGCTGCGCAACACGCGGCTCTACGAGAACACCCGGAGCATGCCGCGCGCCGCGCTCGTGCGCGGGGCACGCTTCGTGGAAGACCGCGAGACCGCAGTCGAGGTCGTTCTCGATCTCGACCCGCACGAAGAGATCCTCGTCGAGGACCGGTCCTGGGTCGGGACGTACCCGGGAACCTTTCGCGAGGTACCCGTGATCCACGAGGGCGACGAGCTTTCCCTCTCCGTCGACGTCGATGGGGGCGCCTTTCTCCTGATCTCGGAGGTCTGGTACCCGGGCTGGCTGGCGGAGGTCGACGGCGAGGCAACGCCCATTGCGCGGGCCAACGGGATCTTCCAGGCCCTGCGTCTCGACGCGGGCCAGCACGAGATCCGGCTGCGCTACCGGCCCCATTCCTACACGCTGGGTCTCGCCATCAGCGGCGGGGCGCTGCTGCTATCCCTGGCGCTCCTGGCCGCCCATCGCCTACGAACGCGAAGGGACTGAGGAAGCGGCCCTTTGCGGCCTGCGATCAGAAGAGAGCATCGCGGGTCATGCGCGGGTGCAGGGCCTCACGGCTTCCCTTCTCGAAGAGCTGGTAGTCGACCCTGGGACTTCCGGGCGGATTCACCGCGGGGTCGTCGCCCACGTAGTCGATGTCGAAGTCGTCGGCGAAGTAGAAGCGAATCACCCGGAGACTTCGCTCGGGCACGTCGATGGGATAGGACAGTGACTCCCCCGCGGCGCGCTGCGCGGCGAGCTCAGCCTCGAAGCGCGCGAGCTTCGACTGGTGATCGAGATGCCTCAAGGGCATCACCACCCTCACCCCGGCGAAGGCGATCATGCTGACGCCCAGCGCAAGAGCCAGCACCCGGTGAAAGTGCCCTCCCAGGAGGCGGCGCAGCAGCACCAGCGCGCCGGCGAAGAGCAGCGCACTCGCGAGCGCGCCCACCCAGGCCTCCACCCCGGTCTCCAAGCCGAACCAGCCCTGCCACTGGATTCGCATGGGGATGACGTGAGCTGACTTCGAGAAGGGGTTGTAGCGTGCAGTCGCGACGCCCATCCACAGCATCCCCACGCCGGCAGTGGTCGCGGCCGCAAGCGCGAGGGGGCCCTCCTCGCGCCGCCACAGATCTCGCAGCCACACGCCGAGGAAGGCGCAGAGCAGGGGATAGACCGGGATCACGTACCAGGGGTAGTGTTTCGCGACCCCCACGTAGAAGACGAGATGAGCCGCGGCGAAGAGCGCAACGATGCCCCAGCGCGCGCGCTCTCCGGGCCGGCGGACCGCGAAGAAGACTCCCGCGACCGCAAAGGGTTGGACCAGCGCGTAGGGAAAGGACCCAAAGAGAAGGGTGCGCGCGTAGAAGAGAAGATTCGCCGCAGGGGACCCCTTTGCCGCGCTGCCGCTCGCCTGCGCCCCCATGCTGTTGACGACGACGAGAAAGGAATCCCAGAGCCGGATCATCTGGATCCCGTGCCATGCGAGGCCCAGCGGAACGATGAGCAGTCCGCTCAGCGCCCAGCGTCGGAAGCGCGACCGCGCCTCGGGGAGAAGGGCGAAGCAGGCCAGCTCGGCCGCTACGGGTACGATCACCAGCGGGAGCTTCAGGTTGAGGAGCAAGGCCAGACAGAGATGGTGCGCCAGATAGCTGCGATCGTCCTCGACGATACGCAGGAAGAGCAGCAGCGTCACGGTAAAGAGGAAGGCCAGAACGGGCTCGAGCTCGCCGGTGCGCGCCGAGTGGAGATAGACGAACTGAAAGGTCGTGAGCTGCAGCAATCCCGCGAGAAAGGCGGCCTGGCGATCCGCCAGGCGAAGGACCAATCGATAGGTGGCGAGCACGCTCGCCAGGCCAAAGAGCGCGGACAGAAAGCGCATGGTCCAGTAGTTGCTTCCGAAGGCCGTGATGAGGCCGGCCCGCGCCCAGTACTGGATCGGCGCGTTCATGAAGGTGTCGTAGATGCGGTGTTGGCCCTTGAAATCGATGCGCTGCCAGTCTCCGCTGCGCGCCATGTGCTCGGCAACCGAGTGGTAGATGGCCTCGTCGCCGTTCACCAGGCTATAGCTGCCCAGTCCGGCGAAGAGGAGCGGAACACTGAGGACGACCAGGAGGATCACCGGAGCCACATCGGCGAGCGCGGCCGAGCGCGACGAGTGACCCGGGAAGCTCGGCGACGAAGCGCTCGAGGCGATCACGGCGCCGGCTCTCCCGGCGCCGGCGCCAGCAACCGCCGGCGCCGGATGCGCTTCGCGATCTTCTGGGCGACGAAGCGGTTGCCCGCCTCGGTCATGTGTCCAAAGTAGAAACCCGCATAGCGCTCTGGCAAACGATCGGCCAGAGCCTGGAGCGCGGGATAGAGGCTGAGCGTCGCGAGGCCAGCGCTCCGAGCGCAGCCCAAGAGGCGGTCGCTCATGGCGCTGTCGAACTGATTCACCCGAGGCTGCTGTGCGACCACGAGCACCTGAAGATCCTGCTCGCGGCCCAGCTTCGCGAGACGCTCCATGAGGAGGCAGGCCACCTCGGCTCCACGGTCGTGAGCACGGGTGCGGGGGCCCGCCTGCCAGTAGTCCGGCCGCACCCGGTTCATGATGCCGTCGACCAGGTAGCTATAGCCGAAGATGCGCCGAAAGGGATCGAGACCCTGAGCGGGCGCAGGAACCGGGTCGTTGCGCAGGATCAGGCGCCCTCTCTCGATTTCGAAGTAGGGCTTGGCGGCGTTGTTGCGCACGGATACCGTCGCGCGCAGGATGTCACCGGGGATGAAGCTCAGCACTACGAGCTGCGGTCGATGGATGGGCGCAAGCAGCTCCGCGCGCAGCACCGCCTGGTCGATTCCGTAGGCGTACACGCCCCCGTTGAGCACGCGAACGCCCAGGGACACCTCGAGCTGGGCGGGCCAGGTCTGATGGTCGGAGACCTGGTCTCCGAAGGTGAAGGAATCCCCGACGGCAAGGACGCGCGGGTGCCTGGCGGACGGCACCGGCTGGCCGTTGGACCGGATGCCGTAGTCGAGGATGTTGACGTCGGCGTCTTCATTGGTGCCCGGCACCACGGGCCCCTCCTTGGTGCGCCAGCGCAGGTCGCGGCCCTTGGCCTGCACGCCAGGGCGCGGCATCCAGCCCAGACGCGAGTGGTGCTGATTGAATTCGAGCTTTGTCCAGCTCTTGCGCGCGGCGAGCACCAGATGCTCGCGGCTTCCAACCGCGCCGACCCGGAAGCGCGCGGCGAGCTCGAGGAGCGCGAAGGTGAAGAGGATACTCGCGAGAGCGGCCAGGACCCGGGGCGCATAGTATCGCAGGACGGAGCCGCGCTGGGTCATCTCGCGTGGGCCTCGCAGCGAGCGGCCGCAGCCGCATGACGACGCGCGAACCCCTGCTGGAGACGGCGCGTGCGGCGGCGATTCTATCACATGCCTTCCGGGTCTTCGCAGCGGGCATTGACGCCGCCCGTGACAGGGGCTTCCATCAAGGCCCATGTCTCGCGCCTTCTCCTTTGCATCGGTCGCCGCCCTCCTCGTCTTCTTCGCGGCCAGCATCTGGCTCGCCCGTCTAGACAAGGGCGGCCCTCCCCACACGGAGCTGATGCTCGAGGGCGAAGTTCCGGCCACGCTCTATCTCCCGGGCGATGGGGAGCATCGCGAAGCCTTCCTCGACGCACCGCCCCGGGACGAGCGACCGCCGGCCGTGGTCATGATGCACGGCTTCTCCGGCGACCGGCTCTCCATGAGCGGCATCTCACGGCGCCTCGCCGAGTCTGGCTACGCGGTGCTCAATATCGACGCCCGCGGCCACGGGCAGAATCGCAACCCCTTCAGCAGTAGCTGGGCCGCCCCGGACCTCTTCTACCCCGATCTGCTGGCGGCCGTCGAATTCCTGCGTGCCTATCCCTTCGTAGACGGCTCGCGCATCGCCGTCATGGGCCACTCCATGGGGGCCGGCGCCAGCCTCGACTATGCCAGCCGCGACTCGGCGATCGGCGCCGCGGTGCTCGTCTCCGGAGGGTGGCGAATACAGGGCCCCCATCGCCCTCCCAATACCCTCTTCCTCTACGCAACGGGCGACCCCGAGCGCATCCGTGGGCGCTCGCGACAGCTCGCCGCGGGCCTCGCGGGTGTAAACGACCCGGAGGTCGGCCGCACCTACGGCGACCCCACTCGCGGCGATGCCGTGCGGCTGGCCGAGGTGGCGGGCGCCGACCACCAGACCATCGTCTGGCGCGAGGCGGCGGTGCGGGAGACCGTGGCCTGGCTCGACGCCACCTTCGGCGTCGCGCGATCCCCGGGGCCCGTGCCCGACGACCCGCGCGCGCCGCTGCTTCCGCTGATCTGGGCCGCCTTCCTCCTGGTGATGGTCGGTCTCGGCCAGGTGGTCGGTCGCCTGGTCCCCGCGCAGCCGTACCGGCCGGGGGGCGGCCGAATCGCGGGTCTGGCGGCCATAGCAGCGGCCTTCGCGCTCACCATGCCGCTGCTCGCACTCGGCACACCGGGATTCATCCTCTCCATGGAGGTGGGGGACGTCTTCGTGAGCCACTTCGCGCTGGCCGGCATCGTGCTGCTCGTCGCGATCCGCATGCGAGAGCCCGAGCTGATCGACTCGCTCTTCGCCCCCCGCCTGCTGCCGACCCTGATCGGCGCCGCGGTGGGCACGATCGGGGTCTTCACGCTGATGCGGGTCTTCGAGCCGGTAATGCACCGCCTCACCCTGACCCCGGAACGCTTCCTCGTGTTCGTCATGGCCGCCCTGGGTCTGCTCCCCCTCGCCCTCGCCTTCAATCTCCTGCTGCGCCGCGGCACAACGGCCGGCGCCACCCTCACCTCCCTGGCGGGGCGCGTCCTGGTCCTGCTGGTCCTCTTCGCGGGTGTGCAGGTGGGGATCCTGAGCATGGTCATGCTCTTCATGCTCCCCGCCCTGGGCTTCGTGTGTCTGCAGTTCGAGGTGCTGGCCGCCGCGATCTACGCGAGCTCGCGCAATTTGCTGGCGCTGAGCCTCATCGATGCCGCCTGGCTCGCCATGGTGATCGCCGCCATCATGCCAATTCGGATTTGAGCTCCGCAGCGCGGCGGCCCCCAAAGAGCAGTTTCCAGCGCTTTCCGGCCATTTTTGTGTACAACGGACCGTTTCTGGTCGACGCAAGGGGGAGATGGAGGTGTCCATCGCGGCGGCGGCGCGCCCGGCGGGGTACACAAGATTCTTCCATCGCCGGGTGCTTTCGTGATAGGGTGAAGCTCGGATCTGGGAATCGAGGAAGAACCGATGTTGCAACCCTTCGCCGGCCTCGGCCGGAGGGACCCGCGATGACGAGAGTTGCCGAGAGAGCGAGCGCTGAATCAAAGAGGGCGAATGTCCAGATGGCGCGCAGGCTGTGGGAGGGCATCTCCGGCGCGGACCTCTACGCGCTGCGAGAGCTCTTCTCCTCGAAGCTCGAGTGGACTTCCCATGGCCGGAGCCCCCTCGCCGGGCACTACTCCGGCCCCGATGCCGCCCTCGAGCTCATGGCCCGCTCGGGTGAGCTGGTCGACGAGCTGTCTGCGAACGTGGTCGAGATGTACGCGAGCGAGAGCGGCGCAGTCGTCCGTTACCGCGTGCAAGCCAGCCGCGGACCCCTCCACCTCGATACGGAGCATCTGCTCATCCTGGAGATCGATGACGAAGAAATCACGGGCATCGTCACAGTCCCGGTAGACCAGTACGCGAACGACCGGTTTTTTGCCATGCAGTAGGTTGCCATGCAGTAGGGCTCGCAGGCCGCTGACCTACAGCGACTCCGGCGAAGCGGCGCCCGGGTTCTCGCCCTGTGGTGAGGCGATGGCAGCCGGGAGTTCGTCGGGCAGCCCCGGCGCTTGCCACTGGCCGTCGCCATCCGCATCGACGAAGATCGGATTGCTGAAGGCGAAGGGCGTAAACCCCGGCGCGATGGCGGCGTAGCGTTCGTCGGCGCTGCCCGAAACCTCGACCACCACGAAGGCGTCGGCCTCGAACTGCAACCCAAGCTCCACGCGCTCCCCCGCTTGCAGCGCGAACTCCTGGACGAGATCACCGTCGACGTAGACCGTCGCGCGCTCCACGGGAACCCAGGGCGCGGCGCGCACCGTGAGGGCGAGGGTCCCGCTCGTGCCGCGGAAGGTGTCACCGATCCCCGCGCCCTCGAGGTCGAGCTCGAGCAGCGGGCCGGTACTTCCGAAGACACGACCCTGCTTGATCGATCGGATGAACTCGGCCTGGGAGTAGCGAGTCGGTTCGTCTCGGGACACGCGGACGTAGGTCCGGGGCATGGCGACGATCTGCATGTTGCCGTGGGAGTCGCTGTTCGCCGTACCGGTCCGCACCTCTCCCTGCAGCAACAGGGAGAACCAGTCCGCGCGCACGAGACGGTAGGGGAGCATCTGATGTCCGTTCGCGATCTCCATCGCATCGAAATCGAGATCGCGCAGGCCGCTCGCCGAATCGCGCTCTATCAGCACTCGATTCGTCGCGTGGTCGAGGGGCAGGCGCGGATCGTAGGGACGCCCGACGGAGAGGTGGTCGAAAAAGGCGACGTCGGACTCGATGGGATCGGGATCTCGCGGGTGGTTGAGCTGGAACACTGCGCCGTCGGCGAAGGTGCGCATATCGCCGATGACCTCGCGCATCCTGCGACCTTCGTGGCCGGGCAGCCCGCCCGCGTACTCGAGGGGTCGGGCGGGCAGGGGAAAGACGTTGGCGTGCCCCATGGAACGGGGCGCCCGGGGGCTACGCACCAGGCCGGTGAGCTCGCTTCCCGTCACGATCGAAACCAAGCGCGCCACGCCGAGCTCTCGCGCCACCGCGCCGTAGTCGTAGATGCGATCGTGCTCCGATGAAACGAGGACCTCCGCACCCTGGGCGACGAAGGACGCGATCCGCTCGCCGACGGGTATCGCCGAGTCGAAGCTCGGAGCGGCGTGCACGTGGAGGTCCGCGGAGATCCAGCCCGGTGTCTCGACGACGCGCTGGGGCGCAGCGATCTCGAGGGTCACCGTTTCACCCGCGTTGACCAGGAGCTCGGCTTCGCTCACGCCAAACTCGATCCCCCGGGTTGCCCAAACGCGATAACGGCCCGGTGGGATCGCGACCTCTTCCGGATCGCTGGAGACGCCGGCAAGGGACAGGTAGTTCGCCTGGCGGGTGGTCGGGATCTGCTTCCCACCAATACGCAGCACCGAGCCGTCACTGTGGAAAACCGGGTCGTCGAAATCGCCGACTCCCTTGAAGACGAGACGCATGGGGCCGGCGTTCCGGGGCAGTCGAACCCGCGACGGCACGCCGACGTCGATGCGGCCGAGCTCGATCGCGGGCTCGCCAGGAGCGTCGATCGCAACCGATTCCGTCCCGGTGTCATCGGCCGCGGACGCCGTCATCGGGCTGGCAGCCGCCGGGTCGCCGCGACCGGATGACCCGGCAGTAACGCGAATGGGGTCGCTGGGACTGCGACTCCAGGGTGCATGCCAGATCACGAAGAAGTCATCCTCCAACGCGGGAAGCCGCGCCTCGAAGCGGCCGTCCGACTCCGGCCGGATCCAGGTGATCGGCTCCCCCGCCGCGGTGGTGACCTCGACGCTCACACGACTGCTCTCCACCTGTCCCCGCAACAAGGGACCGCCATAGATCTGATCCGTCACCGAGGCCACATCCGCGCGCTGCCCCAGGATGATCCGGCGCCGCAGCACCAGGGTCTCCCCCAGCTCGATATCCATGAGCAGACTCTGGGCCATCTCCAGGGCTCCGAGCTTGCGACCCCCGCCGAGCCAGAGCGGACGACTCAGAACACCGAGCATGCTGAAGTTGCGACCGTTGATCGCGAAGCCTTCGACGGAGCGCCCCTCCCCGTCGGCGTTCTCGAGCTCGGAGTCCATCTGCTGCAGCCCATAGGAGATGCCGGGCTCGATGCCGGGCTCGCCCATCAGGACGATGAGATCCGTGGGCAGCATCGCATCCATCATGGCGCGGTTGTCCCGGGTATCCACGTGGGGGTGCGTGAAGCCCGGCGACCGCCCGCGCCCTCTAGTCGAGATCGCGAATGGGGTGAGCGAGCGATGGGGATGGAGCATCACGTCGCCAAAACGCGCTACGCCCTCCCCTTCCGAGACCCGGGTGAGTCGCGTTTCGACAAGGACTTCGTTGGGCTTCGCAACGTCGACGAGATAGATCGTCTCGCCCGCAATGCCGTCCCGCTCGCCGCGACTGCGGACCCAGGCCTCCCGCTCCCCGATCCCCGCCTCCATGGCGTCGCTGCTGAGCACTCGTTCCTTGCCCAGGTTCACCAGGGGATGCAGGGTGGTCCATTGATCGTCCGCTCGCCCGCAAAAGCCCAGGTCGACCAGCACGCCCCCCGACTGGGACAGATAGGTCTCGTGCTGGGAGTCGCTGATCACCGCGCACACGGTGCCGTTGCCGAGGGCCCAGTCGCCGATCCCGCCGATCGCGTCGATACCGCCAACGCGCAGTCGCTTGGCGCTCTTCCGGGTGATCTGCTCGGCGACGAGCCGCGCGTCCTGGCTCGAACCGGGCCTGGCCGAGGCTTCGAGGGGCACCTGCCGCCGGACCGCTTCGGGCGGCTCTCCCCCCTCGCAGGCGAGCCCCGCCGCGCAGATCGTGAGCAGGAGGGCGAGCAGTCGACGGAGCGGCGTGCGCATGATCGGAATTTAGCGGCTTATCGCCCGACCCACCCCTTGCTTTCGCTCCCCCGCCCCGCGTAGCATCGGCCAGGGGTCGAGTGGAAGGGCGGCATGGGAGTCGAGATGGTGGTCCAACTGAGACAACGCCGCGGACCCCGTACGCGAAGGTGTGAGAGAGCGACGCACCCGCGCCCCGGCTTTCTTCTGCCCGTCCTGGCAGCGCTCCTATTCCTCGCGCTCGGCTGCGAGGCACACTTCGACCAAATGGAAGCGCGGATCCCCGAAGAAGTCCGCGCAGCGAAAGCCGATTTCGTCGAGTTGCTCCACGAGAGGAACTTCTCGGAGCTGGAAGCCACCTTCGCGCCCGAGGCCTGGAACGAGGAGACACTTCGCTTCCTGGTGCCATTCTCCGAGGGATTCTCCGCGGAGCCCGAGTACGAGCTCAAGACCGGGGCCTACGGCGCGATGGCCGAGGGGAGCGACGTCTATCACACCTTGGGCTCCCAGGTCAGCGCAGGTGAGTACCAGCACGCTTTCACGATGGTCTTTCGCGAGAGAGATGGATCGCTGCAGATCACCGGAGCGACTTTCCATCCGCTACCCGGCGACCTCGAAGCAATCCACAGCGTAACCCTCGCCGGAAAGGGCCCTATCCTCTGGATCGTCTTCTTCAGCGCCTTCGCGATTCCGATCTTCGTGCTCTGGAGCGCCGCCGATTGCTGGAGAAGCAAGCAGAGGCTCCGCTGGCTGTGGATCCCGATCCACCTCTTGTGCTTCCCGCTCCTCGCCGTGGGTTGGACCAGCCACCACGCGACGCTGACCCCGAAGGTGCTCCTCTCGGGAGTCGACTTCTTCCAGCCGTCGCGGATCTCTGAGGCGACCATCGCGATCGCGCCACCGATAGGCGCCATCGCGTGGCAGGTCTGGCGCAGGCTGCGAAGCAAAGCCGGCCCCAAGGAACCACCCGCGGACGGGGTGGCAAGTTGAAGGAGGCCGGCTACAGAAACTCGGCCGAATGCCGCAACGCCGCCGCCCGTTCATCGAGGAACTCGACCACCTCCGGCTGCCACGGCCAGTAACGCCACTGCCAGTCTCCCGGCCGAAGCGGCTCAGCGGGTTCATCGAAATAGGTGATCCGATAGCTCAGCTCGCGACCCTCCCGGAATTCGCTCCACCCTTCTGCGAAGTGCCTCTGTCCACCTCGAAAGGGGCCGAAGCGCAGCCGCAGGAAGCCGCGCAACTCCCTGCCTTCCAGCACCAGGACGTGTGCCACGAGGCCCTTGGGATGCGCGATGGGCGAGGTGAGTGTGAGAACATCGCCGGTACGCGGAGCGTCGTCCACCACAGTGAGCGCGGGCACACCGCCTGCTCCTTCGGCCACCGCAGCTCCGGGACCGGCGCGAACCGGGTCGCTCATCCATTCGTAGAGCGAAAGCTCCGCGATCCAATCTGCGTCTGCTTCGCCCTTGTCCCCTGCGTCAGCCTCTCTCGCATGTTTCACGGCAACTCGTGGGTTCCCCAGCACGTACTCGAGCGCGGCGAGAATAGTCAGCGTATCGGGTGACCCCGAGCCGCGCTCCACCACGTCCGACAACACCTCACTCGCCCGAGCGAGGTCCACCGCTCCAACCCGCTCGTCCTCCAGTGCCGAGACGGCCAGCACGCTCGCATACACGAGCTTTCGGCCCGCCCTGCCAGGATCCGTATTCTCCCTGAGTTCTCGCAGTAGCGTCCCGAGATCGTGTGCCTCGCCGTATTGCACAGCCCTCCCTGCGGCCAGCAACCACAGCGCACAGGAGATCGCCCCGAGCAGTACCAGCGCCCTGCCCGGCTGGTGATCGCCTTGCTGCAGCTCGCGCTCGCTGCCGAGCACCAGCCCGAGCAGTGCGCCCGTCAGCAGCCCGGCGACATGCGCGGCGTGGTCGATGATCGGCATGGTGAACCACTGGGACACGACTGCAAACAACGTGAGCAGCAGCATCCCTGCGCCACCCTGCCAGCCAATCGCCATGAGTCGATGAAAGCGAAACACGAGGGCGATGGAGGCGCCGAGCAGCCCGAAGACCGCGCCGGAGAAACCCATGCTTGCGAGGGACGCGCTCACGAAGGAGCTCGCAATGCTCGACACCGCTGCGCTCGACGCGATGACGACCAGCATCCTCCAGCGACCCAGTGCCGGCTCGATCATCAAGCCCAGGGCGATGAATGTCACGAGATTGAGCATCAAGTGGAGGACTCCCCCGTGGAGCAGCGGTGCCGAGGCCAGCCGAAACCACTCGCCCTGGTGCCAGACGAGCCATGGAGAGAGTGCTCCGGAGAGCAGAGCATCCACCGGCGGGCTGTGGCTCGATCGGATGAGCTGCCAGCAGAACACGAGTGCCAGCGCAACGGCGATGGCCAGGCAGAGCCGCGGGGCTCTTCGAAGCCTGGCAATCAGGGAACCACGAAGCAGTACCTGATCCAGCTCCGGGTGGCCGGCGAGTGCCCGGGTCATCGCAGCATCGAAACGATCGAGGGCGTCGGGCTCGACGAAGCTCCGTGGGCCATAGACCCTCGTGGAATTGAAGCCAGCCCAGGAGAAGAACACGCGACTGGAAGGTCCGTGGCCGATCCGGACGTAGGACCTGATTTCCTTCGTACGCAGTCTTCGATTCTTCCAGAAGCACGCGATGCCGGGAAACGCGATCTCTTTTCCAGCGATGCGCAGGTGCGCTCGAGTGGTGACAATGCGTAGCGTGACCAGGATCGCGAGCAGCAGAATCAGCGTCAACGGGATGAGGTAGCGACTCAGCGGAAGGTGGCCGGGGTGGTAGCCGGCCTCCTGCATCCAGAACGCGAGCACCACCGCGACCAGTGCTCCCGAGTACGGAGCGAGCACGAGCCCGACCCTCGAAGAACGACGAAGCTCGAATGCCTCCTCATCGTCTCTCGGAGGCGCGACTCCGTCCGAGCACAGATCCCTGGCTTCCTTCACTCCCAGCCTCGACCGTCTTCGCGCCGCCTCGCACGCCGGTGGCGCGACACCAGGAGACACCCCAGGAGGATCTGAAGTGGCGCCAGAAGCCAGATCGCAGCGGGAAGCACCGGAACCGTCGAAGGATGGGTCGGTGAGCAGCCAAAGGTCGTAGCCTCGAGTGTTGCTCCGACGTCGGGGGCCTGGTAGGGCCCCCCTCCCGGCGAGGATGGCGGGGCAGGAGCCGCGCCGACGATTTCTGATGCGGCCACCGCCCATCCCGTGAAGACGAAGCCCGTGCTTGTAATGCCCAGGGCCGTGGCTGCCGCCGCGTAGCCCAACCCGGCGAGCACGCCAGCCCCCGTTGCGAGCGCCGCGCCTGTCAGGATCAAGAGGGTTCCGATTTCGAACCGACTCACCCCTCCGCCGAACTCGGCGCCGGTCGCATGCCGGCCATCCGGGTCCCACAGGTCCAGCGGGTTCCCGCCCGCATAGCCGTGGGAATCGCCGAGCTGCAGGATCGGGTCCGGCGAGATGAATCGGCCGATGTCGGAGTCCAGAACGCGCACGCCCAGCAGGGTCAGGCCCGTGCTGCCAATTCCCTGGCCGCGAGCGAAGCTCTGCCCCTGACCGCTTCCGAACTCCTCCACCACGCCGTAGGGCCCGTACACGAAGTGCTGGACCACCTCTCCCTGGTCGTCAGTGACAAAGCGGACGTTGTTGCGGAAGTCGTAGTGGCGGAAGCGGTGGGTGCCCTGGGTGAGATCGATCGTGAACTCGTCGGACTCGATAGCAAAGAGGTTGCCCACGGCATCCCCGAGGACGTCACCGCCAAAATAGTAGTGACGCTGCTGCCCCTCCACATTGGAGGAGACCGGGCGCCCCAGGGCGTCCCACTCGAAGCTGACATCGTTTCCGATCGACACCGTGAGCCCCGCGTCGTCGTAGCCGATGGGCACGCCGTCCCGGCTGGTCACATAGCCCGACTCATCGTACGCGTATGCGTGGATGATGTCACCGGAATTCGCCTCGCGAGTTTCGAGCAGTCGATTGCGCTCCGCGTTGTAGACGAAGGAGATCTCGGGACCATCCGGTAGTGTCGCGATGCGTTCGATGTTGTTCAGCGCGTCATAGTCGAAGTGGCTCCCCGCACCGGGATCCCCCGCCTGGGGCACCGAACCCACCGTTAGGTCGCCTCCGAGCGAGGCCAGCACGCGCCTTCCGGCGGCCCCGGTCACTTGACCCACCGCATAGCTCTCGTGGGCGACCGCCGCGTGGACCCCCATCACCTCCACGAAGACGTCCGTACAAAGATTCCAGATCGACGTATTGCACGGATTGCGGTCGTAATCGATTCGCACGACCCTGGCGCCCATGAAGTTGCGAGCTTCCGTGTAGCCTACCCAGCCCAGCGCTTCACCCGTGAGCTCGTAGGAGACGGAGCTGTAGCCCGTGGTCCCGTAGTCCTGCCTCGCCAGCCGGCCGCCCTCGAAGGTCTTCTCCCAGGCGCGCTCGCCGTCGTCCCACACACCCACCCGGCGGTCCGCGAGATCGTATGCGTACTCGAGACTGCGAACGCCGAGATCGTCCTGGAGGTAGTGGGTTGCGATCACGCGGTTGCGTAGATCGTACTCGAGCTGCCGGGATGCGAGGCCCATCGGAAAATCCACGCGTGCGATCCGGCCGGCCTGGTCGTACTGGATCGTCTCCGGCTGATAGGCATGGGTAGAATCGCGCAGCTCGCTGACCCGCCCATCGCTGCGCCCGATCCACAGGATCTTCGACACGACTCCCTGGCGCAGCCAGCGCTGTTCACTCACACGATCGAGCGAGTCGTAATCGAGCTCGACCCGCATACCGTTGGCCTGCTCCATGGATCGGAGGTTTCCGCTCGCGTCGTAGGTCATGCGGGCGGGGCGCTCCACGCCATCGACCACGTCGTAGCGTGCCACCCGGCGACCGAGCTCGTCGTACTCGAAGCGGCTGTCACCACCGAAGGGACGTGAGATTTGCGAAACCTGGTGGTCCGAGCGGTAATCGATACGGATCACCTCCTGCGGGCCCTGCGTTCCCTCCGAGGCGATTCCCTTGACCCTCAGCTCGCGCAAGTTCCGGTCACCGTCGAAGGCGCGCGACACGATTCCGGGGCGCCCGGGATCCACGGCTCGAGCGAGATTCGAGCCGGTGAGTTGATTCCCCACCGCGTCGTAGCTGCGCAGCTCTCCCATCTGGTCCGGATGGAAGACATACTGCGGCTGCCCGCTGACGTGGAAGTCGTCGAAGTAGATCGAGACCGAGGGCGCCTCTTCCACGACCGTGCTGTTTCGGATCAGTGCGCTGATGTGCTCGTCGGAGTCGTATTGGAACCAGAGCCGGTCGCCCTCACCGTTGTCGATGGCCCGGAGCCGGCCCGCCGGGTTGTAACCGCGGTGCTCGATGAGCCCGAGGCTGTCGCGGACCGAGGCCACGGGACGCCTGCCCCTGCGGTCGACGCCGGTCGGGGAGTAGACCGTGGTGACCCGGTTTCCGGAAGGCCGGGTTTCCACCACCGTGTTCGCGTCCGGGTAGCTCCAGCTCGTCGTGAGTCCGTTGTGATAGCGGCTGGAGGGACGCAGATCTCTGTCCCAGCTCATGGCTACGAACTCGTCGGGATCACAGCTCAGCTCGCGAAGTCGTCCGAAGCTCTCGTAGCGGCGCACACAGAGTTGACCTCCAGGGCCGAGGCTGGCGCCGTACCACATCGCCCGTTCGGCGTCCCAGCCGAACTCGAAGCGATGCACGGGATTCTGGGCGCCGATCTGGCGCAGCTCCTGAATGCGTCCGAACGCGTAGCTGTACTCGATGCGCGCCTCCTCGGAATCGACCACGGCCGAGAGGCGTCCCCCCTCGCCCGCGTACTCGTAGCGGTACCCCGGCCAGAGCTGCTCGAGATCCAGGGGATCGCGTGCGCTGACGATCCGACCTTGACGGTACTTGAAATGCGCCTCGCGACCGCTGCGGTCGGCGATGACCTGGAGCTGCACGCCCGAGCCCGGCAGAAACGCCCAGTGCAGAGCGACGACCTCGTCGCAGATGTACGAACGGGTGCAGTCGGAGATGCGGTCGACGTAGCCCTCGCCGCCCATGATCCGGTAGCGGTAGAAGAGCTGGGGATATTGCGACGATGCGCGGTGGATCCGGGCCACCTTGCCGTTCTCGAAGTGGAAGAGCATGCCGTCGATGCGCCGCAGGGTATCGGCGTCCACGCGCACCCAGTCCGACCCGGGGATCATCGCGCCAGGGGACAGCCCGTCGATGAAGTAGCGGGCGCCCGTGGCGTCGATGAAGCGCTCGCCGTCGTAGCGAAGATCGAAGGACCAGATCCACTCATTGCCGGTGGAGTTGTAGGCGGCTCCGTACACCTGGGTTCCGAGACGCGTATCGATGGTGAGATCGACGCGATCGACCATCAGGTTGCCTCCCGCCATGTTGACCGTCGTCGAGCCGGGAAGCTCGACGACCATGGAGCGCTGGAACTCGGGCCGGCCGGCCGCCGGCTGGCCGTCTCCCCGTCCCTCGTAACCGATCGGGATGCAGCTCGTGGCGAGCAGTAGCAAGAGACACTGCACGACGGAGAAGACCCGTCCCGCTCTCGTTCCCGCGAATTTTCGATAGGCACGCATCAAGAATCTCCCCTGTGTGGCAGTCGGGGTGTCGGGGACCGAGAATCCGCCTTCGCTGGGATGGCCGAGTCGACGGCGAACGCGAAGCCCAGAGAACGCAGTGAGGGCGAAGAGCGCAGAGGGCCGAGAGACAGCAGAAGCCCGAAGACGAGCCACGCCCCTGCGAGAAGCGTCGGGGCCATCAGCGGCGCAGCCGTCGAAGGCCCGCCACGCAGGGGCTCGAGCAGTAGCCGCAGCCCTCCAAAGCTGGTGCAGAAGACGCAGGCCACGAGGGCCCGGGGCGTTTGGCGCAGAACGAAGTGCAGCGCGATGAGCCCCGCGACGTCGTACAGGGCCACGGCGTGCGGGGGTAATCCCGAGCCCGCCCTGCCTCCACCTCCACAGCAGCCCACCAGGACACAGCCCAGCCGGGCCACCGCGAGGGCCAGCGGCAGAACGGCGAAGGTGCCGGACAGAAATGCCCTCACGCCCGGCTCGCCATCGCGCCACGGCGCCACCGCGAGCATGCCGAGGGGCACGAAGAGCACGCAGAAGCCGGCGCGAGGATCGAGCAGCAACGCGGGGTGTTGGGCAACCACGTCGGCGCGCAGCAAGGCCCAGCCGAGATGGGCGCTCAGCGCTCCCAACACCAGGCCGCCGAGGAGACGCAAGGGCGCTCGACCGCGATATCCCAGGACCGCGACCCAGAAGGCGGCGCTCAGACACAGGAGCTGAAGCCCGCTACTCCGCATGGCGCTCCTCGCACCCACGCACCCAAGCGGTCTGCAAAACGTGGAGCAGGGCAAAGAAGGAATAGACCCCGGGGCCGAAGACGATCTCGCGCAGCCCGGTCAGGCCCGGGGGCGCCCAGGAGATCAGGAGCCCGGCGAGTGCGGCCGGGGGCAGGTGCACGAGGGCCAGCCTGGCGAGGAGCTGCTGACGGTCCCGCCCCCCGAGCCGCCTCGCCCGATCCGCAAAGAAGACGAGCCACCCCACCAGGTGGTACAGGACGACCAGAGTGAAGAGGTCACCGAAGCTGAGCCAGCGCGATGGCGAGTGGACCAGGTGAACGCCCAGCCCGGTAATGGCCGCCGTCGCAGCCAGGGAAGCGAGCTGATCGCCCGCGCGTCGACTCAGCCCGCCGAGACGCAGCCCGCTGCGGTAGGCCCGGGCGAGGGCAAGGTCGTTCTCGATGACGTGCCAGGTGGATACCGCGAAGAGCGAGAAGAAGATCCACAGCAGATAGGGCGAGAGGAATGCCATGCCCGCGTTCGCGAGCCACGACCATGCGGCGAAGAGCGTCGCAACGCTGCCGACCGCGAAGAGAGCGAGCAGGGGAAGCGATACGCCCGCAGGCCTTCTGAGTCGGCCGAGCGAGAAGTACGCAGCCCCGCCCAGGTGCCCATAGCCGACGGTGAGCACCGCGAGGTACGAGGCCCCGTCCCGGGCAGCGGACTCGGGAACGAGCCCGCGAAGCAGGCACCCGAAGGCCGCGACGGCCACGAGCGAAACCACGCGGTAGCGAGCTGCCAGCACCGCGCCGCCAGCCTCAGCGCCTGGGATGGAGCCTTCAGCGCCTCGGATGGAGCCCTCAGCGCCCTGAATGGAGCCTTCAGCGCCTGGAAACAAGCGGGCGGGCATGGCGAGAAGCGCAAGCGAGGCCACCGCCAGGACGAGGCCCAGGATCACGAGTTCAGGCATGAGGACTCCTACCGGGACGCGATAGAACAACCAGGCACGCCAGCCCGACCGCGAGGCTCGCCGGCACCGACAGCGCAAGACGCTGGGGCGGAGAGCCCGTGATGACGAGGGCGAGATTCAGCCCGGCATGCAGTCCGACGCACAGCCACAGATCTCGCGTCACGAGCGACACGCAGCCGAGAGCCAGCCCCACCAGGAAGGTCGTCAACATGCTCCAGGGCGTGAGATGGCTGAACGCGAAGAACGCACTCGAGAAGAGCAGCGCCACCCCGGGACCCGCCACGGCGCGCAGGGCTGGAAGCAGCTGCCCGCGATAGAGGCTCTCTTCGAAGAGCGGAGAGAGCACCACGGCCGCCAACCAGCCGGCAGGCTCACCCGCCCCGGGCGCGCGGGGGCTCGCGTAGGAGAGGCCGAAGAGATCGTGCCCCGCACGGGAGACGAGCCACACGAGCCCGGGATACAGGACGAAGCCGATCGCAACGCCACACCATGCCGCCGCGGGAAGGCCCACCCGCTTCCAGCACTGGCGGAAGAGCACCATCACGCTGGCGACGAGCTGGCTCGCGAGGACCCCCGCCTCGCGCAGCGGCGCGGGTGGCCAGCTCGCCCCGGCGATGAGGACCGACCACACCATCAGCATCAGCAGCAGGCTCGAGAGCAGGCGCCCCTCCGCCTCGTGACCCGATCTCCTGCGCTTCCCGCCTCCATTGCCAGAGCCGGCGGCGGTGTTACTCGCGCTCGAGCAAGATCTGCCTTCAGAAGAGGGTCGCCATTTCACCCTTCACCGTATAGGAATCCGAGCCTTGCCCTCGCAACGCAATAAAGCGTTCACCTCCAGCAAAGGGTGACGAGCCCGGGCAGATGACGGCAAGAGAGCGCACAGTTGCGATCCGCGAAGCGACTGCGCAGAGAGCGAAGCGCAGTCGCGAAGCAACACGACGTGACCGGGACGACACGCCGCGGCCTGCGCGTGCCGCCGATCACCCGCAGCGCCTCACATGACAAGGTCTCACAAGGCAAGGCCTCACATGAAGGTCGGCCGCTCTCCGATCACCTTGCGCTCGCGAAGATCTGCCAGCTCATCCTCACCCAATCCGAGCTCTCCTCCGAGCACCTCGTCGTTGTGTTGGCCCAGCAGCGGGGGCGGACTCGGATGCAGGCCCCGGGCGAGGCCCGAGAAGGACATGGGAAGACCGGGGTAGCGGGTCTTGCCGGTCACGGGGTGCTCCATGTGCTGGAAGAAGCCGCGGGCCTCGAGCTGGGGATTGGGGGAGACCGCGTGACCGTTGACGAGGGCGTTGGCGGGTACACCCGCACCCAGCAGGGTCTCGACCGCTGCGTCGCGCTTGCGCGAAGCAAGCCACTTCCCGATCTCCGCGTCGATGGCATCGTGGGCCGCGCGGCGTCCCTCCGCACGATCCAGCGCCGGATCCCGCGCCCACTCCGGATCGCCGAGAAGAGAACGCAGCCCTCGCCACTGCTCGTCCGTAGCCACCGCGATGGCAACGTGCTCGCCCGCTTCCGCACAGGCATAGACGCCCTGGGGCGCGGCATAGGGCCCACGGTTGCCATTGCGCTCGAGCAGCGCACCGTAGGCCGAATACTCGATCACCTGCTCGGAGGCCACGTTGAGAGCCGCCTCGACCAGGGAGGCCTCGACGAGCTGTCCCTCGCCAGTGCGGCTCCGCTCCTCGAGGGCCACGAGGAGGGCGAACAGGGCGGAGAGACCTCCGACGGGATCGCAGGCACCCCGCATGACGAGTGGAAGATCCGGGTAGCCCGTCATCCAGGCGAGGCCGCTCACCTGCTCGACCGTCATTGCGAAGCCGGGCCGATCGCGCCAGGGACCGTCGAGCCCGAAGGCGGGCATGCGCAGCATGACGCAACGCGGGTTGAGCTCGCGCACCACCTCCCAGCCGATGCCGAAATTCTCGACCACCCGGGCCGAGTAGTTCTCGAACACCACGTCCGAGCCGGCGATGAGACGCTTCAATTGCTCGAGGCCCTCGGCGCTGTCGAGCTGCAGGGTAACGTCGCGCTTGCCCGTGTTGGCGCCGTGAAACACCGGCGACCACTCCCACATGCGATCCGTGGGGATTGCGCCCGCGAAGCGCATGCCGTCGGGGCGCTGGATCGACTCCACCTTGATGACGTCCGCCCCCATGTCGGAGAGGATGCTCCCGAGGATGGGCCCCGCCCAGAAGGTCGAGAGGTCGACGACTCGCAGGCCCTTCAGGGGGAGCGCGGAGTCACCGCCGAGGAGGCTCGGCGCCACTCGCCGCTCGTTCCCGCGCTCGTCCAGCACCTCCCGGGTGTGCTCGCCCAGCTTCGGCGCAGGCCCGAAGGGCCGCAGAGCGGTCTTCTCGAGCTGATAGGACGGCCGCGGGCGCACGAAGCCACCGGGCCCCGTTGCGTAGACACCCCTTTCCACGAAGTGATCGCGCTCGGGCAGGTTGCGGCCGTCGCCGATGGGCGCGGTGGGGATGCGCAAGAGGTTTCCCAGCTCGACGATCTCGTCGACGCTGCGCTCCCGGGTCCAGCGATGAATGATGCCGTGGAGATACGCGAACTCGCTCGAACGCAGGGTCCCGTCGAGCCAGCGGTCGTCCTCGCCGAGCTCCTGCTCGCCCAGCATGGAGCAGAAGTCCTTCCACTGCTGGCCCGTGATGGTGCAGAAGCCCACCCAACCGTCGGCGGCGGGCTCGATGGAGGGAACCTCGATGCCGCGATGCAGGGACTCCTCGCGCCACTGGCTCGCCAGGTCGAAGAAGTAGGTCATGGAGAGGAGCAGGGCCTCGAAGATCGAGAGGTCTACGTGATGACCCTTTCCGGTGTTGCGAGCCGAGAGCCACGCCAACATCGACCCGACGGCCGCGAAGCTGCCCGCCACCCATTCTCCCACACGCCCGCCCGCGGCGACGGGCACGCGCTCCTCGAGCCCGCGGTGGGCCGTCGAACCCGTGGCGGCCTGCAGCGTGAACTCGGTGGCCGCACGGGAGGCCCAGGGCCCGCTCCCGCCCCAGGACGAGATCGACACCAGGGAGAGGGCCGGATTGCGCTCTTGCAAGGTCTCGAAGCCCAGGCCCAGGCCTTCGAGCTCGCCGGGTGCGAAGCTCTCGACCACGAGGTCGGCGCCCGCGGCCAGGTCGAGGAACGCTGCGCGACCCTCTTCGCTCTCGAGGTCGAGGACGGCGCTGCGCTTCGAGGCGTTGAGGTGCTGGAAGAGGGCCCCGTCCTCGCCCTCGGCGATGGACGCGCCCGAGGCGCTCCAGCGCCGCAGGGGGTCTCCGCCCTCCGGCGACTCGATCTTCACGACCTCGGCGCCGGCGTCGACGAGCATCTTCGTAGACCAGGGCCCCGCGATCTCGCTAGAGAGGTCCAGGACCCGCAAACCCGCCAGGGGCCAGTTGGACGCGCCGTTCATCACCTATTCTCCCTCCGGGCGGCCGCGCGGGCCCCGGGCCTCTGCCGCGCCGCTCCACGACCTGAGATTGGACTATCCACACCGCAGAGGCTGCACCGGCCCGGGAGAAGAATCAATGTTGGGCAGGCACTATCTTCTGGGCGCTCGCGGCCCGCTTCTGGGCGCTCGCGGCCCGATTCTGGCCTCTGGGCGCTCGCGGCCCGGGCAGCCGCCGAGCGAAGGGGCCGTAGGGGCCTTCGACAGACCTTTCGACCGAAACCTGGACCGAAGCAGGAGAGCAGCTAGATGACGGAAGCAGAGAAATCGGCCTTCTTGGACGAGCTGCGTGAGAAAATCGGCGGGCAGAGCGCACCCCAGACGGCACTGGATCCCATCAACCAGCCGATGATCCGCCACTGGTGCGACGCCATGGAGGACCAGGATCCGGTCTACACGGACCCGGAGTTCGCGGCCAAGAGCGTTCACGGCCAGATCGTCGCGCCGCCCACCATGCTGATGACCTGGACCATGCCCGGGCTCGCGCCCCGGCCCGCGGGCGGCGGCGGGAATTCCGAGGGCAACGTCCTCGGCGCACTCGACGACGCGGGCTTCACCTCGGTGGTGGCCACCGGCACCGAGCATGAATACCTGCGCTACCTGCGCCTCGGCGATCTGCTGACCGGCGTGCAGCGGCTGGAGAGCGTCTCCGAGGAGAAGCGGACCGCCCTCGGCGTGGGCCACTTCGTCACGACCGTGACCGAGTATCGCAACCAAGAGGACGAGGTGGTGGGCCGGATGAAGTTCGTCCTGCTCAAGTTCAAGCCCGGCACCGGCCGCACGGCTCCGACCCCCGACGAGAACGCAGCGCCGGAGCCTCGCCCGCGGCGCCCCCGGCCGGGCATCAGCCAGGACACCCGCTTCTTCTGGGAGGGCCTCGAGCAGGGCGAGCTGCGCATTCAGCAGTGCACGGCGTGCAGCGCGCTCCATCATCCTCCGGTCGTGCGCTGCCCCAAGTGCGGCAGCTACGAGCTCGGCCACAGCGTCGCCGGCGGAAAGGGAACGCTCTACAGCTTCGTCGAGCCCTGCCACCCCCGAATGCCCTTCATGGACTACCCCTATATCGTCGGGCTGGTCGAGCTCGAGGAGGGCACCCGGCTCATCACCAACATCGTGGAGGTGGATCCCGAGCAGGTCGAGATCGGCATGCCTCTCGAGCTCGCGATCCAGAAGCCCGACCGGGAGCTCGCCCTCCCCTTCTTCCGGCCGCTGCGTCCTGCGCGCCGCACCACCACCCTGCGCTTCGAGGAGGTCGAGGAGGGCGAGGCGCTACCGGCCTGCTCCATCCCCATCACCCGGACGAGCATCGTCGCCACCGCGATCGCGTCCCGGGATTATCAGGACGTCCACCACGACCCGGAGCTCGCGGCCCAGCGCGGCTCGCCGGACATCTTCATGAACATCCTCACCACCACCGGCCTCTGCGGACGCTACGCCAGCGACTGGGCGGGACCCGAGGCGCTGATCCGGGGGCTGAAGATCCGCCTCGGCGTGCCCAACTATCCCCACGACACCATGCTGATGTCGGCGAAGGTGCTCTCGAAGCGCAGCGAGGCCGGCAAGGGAATCGTCGAGCTCGGGCTGCGGGGGCGCAATCGGATCGGGGACCACGTGACCGGGAGCATGGAGATCGAGCTTCCGAGCGGCGCTACGAGCTGATTCCGGCGACTCCGTATCGCTTGATCACGAGGGTTCCGGTCCACGCGGCGCCCGCACGGACTGCCGCCGCCAGATGTTGTACTTGAGAATGCACCAGATGGCCCGGACGCCATCGCGCCAGCCGATCTTCTTGCCCTCCTCGTAGGTGCGCCCCGCATAGGAGATGCCGACCTCGTAGATGCGCCAGCGCTGCTGCGAGACCTTGGCGGTGATCTCGGGCTCGAAGCCGAAGCGATTCTCTTCGATGGTGATGGACTGCAACACCTCCCTTCGAAAGACCTTGTAACAGGTCTCCATGTCGGTGAGGTTGAGATCCGTGAAGATGTTGGAGAGCAGGGTCAGGGCCTTGTTGCCGAGGGAGTGCCAGAAGTAGAGGACGCGGTGGGACTCGCCGCCGGCGAAGCGCGATCCGTAGACGACGTCGGCGTTGCCGTCGAGGATGGGACGGATCAGCTTCGGGTACTCGTCGGGGTTGTACTCGAGATCGCCGTCCTGGATGACGACGATCTCACCGCGAGCCGCGGCGAAGGCGGTACGCAGGGCCGCGCCCTTTCCCTGATTGAACTCGTGACGGATGACCCGGAGGTTCTGGTGGGAGGCCTCCAGCTCTGCGAGCTTTTCGCGCGACCCGTCCGTCGAGCAGTCGTCGACGATCACGAGCTCCTTCTCGAGGGGCACCGCCTGCACGCGGTCGACGAGGGCCGCGATGGTGCCCGCTTCGTTGTAGACCGGTATGGCGACCGTGAGCTTCATCGTACTCATGCCTAGCGCAGAAAGCCCCCAGTCGCCCACTCTCTAGTCACCCACTCTCTAGTCGCCCACGTAGCCGAGGGCGCGCAGGGTCTCGAGCTCTTCTTCGCTCACCCGCGGCGCGATCTCGTTGGGGCCGGTGACGCCGCCGGGCGCGGCGATGCGCGCGGGGCCGGCGCGATCGGGGTCCTTCGCGAGGAGCTCGAGCAGGCGATCGCCGCCCGAAGCGCCGGCGCTCCAGGGACGCGGGGCCTCCTCGCCCACGTCCGCGGCCAGATCGTAGTGGCGCCATTCGGCGATGTCTCCCTCGCGGGCGATGCGCAGCATCCATTTGTCCATGGCCCGAATCGCCGTCCGCCAGGTGTTCTTCGCAAAGGTGGTCTCGGCATAGACGATGCGCTCGGGCGGAATCGCCGCCGGACCGGAGAGGTCGATGCCCGGGAGCTCCTCGGGAGAGGCGCCTCCCGCGAAGGCCAGCACCGTGGGCAGCACGTCGATGCCGGAGGTCAGACCGGGATGACGCGCGGACCGGACGCCGGGGCCACGCACCAGGAGCGGTACATGGATGATCGACTCGTAGACCTGGTATCCGTGGCCGAAGTACATCTCGTACTCCATGAGGGCCTCGCCGTGGTCTGCGGTGAGGAGCATCAGGCTGTCGTCGAGGGATTCGAGCTCTGCCCACGTGTCCAGCAGCCGTCCGATCTCGTGGTCCATGAAGGCGATCTCGGCGTCGTAGGCGTCGACAAAGTCGCGGGCGTCCACGGGTGGGCCGTCGACTTCCTTTCCGAACATGCCGAGAGAGAAGCGGCTGCGCGGAACCAGGGCGGGCTCGTCGTGGCTGAATGCGGCGCTCCACTCCTCCGGCGGGCGGTAGGGGATGTGGGGATCCATGTAATGGATCCACACGAAGAAGGGTCGATCCGGGTCGCGCTCCTCGCGCAGCCAGCGCAGCACGGCGTCGGTCGTCGCGCGCGCATCCCGCTCGCCCGTGTTCCGGCCATCGGGGCCGGAGCGGTCGAAGTCCTCGTCGTAGTGCTCGAAGCGATCGGCGATCCCGATGGCCTTGTCGACCAGCACGGCATTGGAAACGAAGGCGGCCTTCTGATGGGCCTCGGGAAGCAGGTCGGGGATCAGCCGGATCTCATCGGGCACCAGCTGCCAGTACTTGCGCACCCGATGCTCCTGGGGGAGTCGTCCGCTGAGAATGCTCGTGACGCTCTGGGGCGTGCGCGCCTCGGTGGAATAGGAACGCTCGAAGATGGCGGCGTCCGCGAACCAGCGATCGATATTGGGGCTGGTGGAGCGCGGGTAGCCGTAGATGCCCAGGTGGTCGGCCCGCAGGGTATCCACGGTGATCAGCAGGATCGAGCGCGGCGGGGGCTCGGAGCTGCAGGAGAGGCCCCAGCAGAGGCAGAAAACGAGGCAAGTGGCGAGGCCAGAGGCGAGGCCAGGCGCGACGGTTGGGGCCAAGCCAGCGTCGAGCGGTGGAATGCGGAGCCGGGTTCTGCCAGGGGCCAGGCGTGACACCCGCCGAGGGTATCGAAGTGAGGGTGCCTTGCCCATTTGTGAAGGGGCGTGGGACCGAGACATGCCCGGCATGAGGAGCTGACCCCTCAGCCGAGCGGGCGAATGAGGCTCTCCTGACCGAATGACGCCACGAGGACTCCGTCCCGCGAGTAGGCGTGGCCGAGGCCGAAGCCCCGGGCGCCCGCCGCCGTCGGGCTCTCCTGGGCGACCAGGATCCAATCGTCCATGCGCAGGGGCCGGTGAAACCAGACGGTGTGTGTCGTGACCGCCGTCGCGATCTTCTCGTGGACATGGGCCTCGCTGACACCTTCATGGGGACGCAGCGCGGTTCCGATCAGGGTGAGGTCCGACGCGTAGGCGAAGAGCGCCTGGTGGATCACGGGATCGTCGGGCAGCGCCGGCGCGCGCATCCAGAGCTCGAGGCTCGGCGGGCCAACGGCATCGCTCGCGAGATCGACGCCGCCCACCATGCGCGTCTCCCAGGGAATCATGCTGAGGTCGACGGGCGCTGCATCCTCGGGCGTGCCGACCTCCGGCGCGTCGAGCTGATGGGAGAGGCCAGGCTCCTCGGCATGGAGCGAGACCAGGGCGCCGAGGATCGACGTCTCCCCCTGGCGCGCCTCGATCCACAGGCTCGCGAAGCTGCGCCCCTCCTGGAGCCGCTGCACCCGATACTCGACGGGCTTCGCGAGATCCCCCTCCCGCGGAAAGCTCACGTGGATGGACTTCGGCGACTTTCCCTCCGCCGCAGCCGCCGCGACGGCGATCGCCTGCGCGAGAAGCTGCCCTCCGAACACCCGGCGATAGGGCATGGGGATATTGGGCGCCGTGTAGCGGCCCTCGCCCAGCCGCTGTAGCTCGAGACAGCCCAGCACGTCGTCGAAGTCCACGATTGCCATGGGCCCGAGTTTAGGGGGCAGGGCATCGAGCCTTCAATCCCCGTCGATTCGCTCGGGGCACAGCTCCAGCGGGTGATATAATCCCGGACTCGGCCCGGGGGTATGCAACGCGGCCGCGGCACCCATATGCGGCATCCATTCGCGGCACCCATGAAAGGGAGAGAGTCATGCTGGACGTCGTCATCAAGGGCGGAGAGGTCATCGACGGACGCGGGACCCCGCGCCAGCGGGCCGACGTGGGGATTCGCGACGGCCGCATCACCGCCATCGGCGAGGTCCACCAGGAGGCGCGCCGCACCATCGACGCCACGGGCAGGATCGTGGCGCCCGGCTTCGTCGACATCCACACCCACTACGACGCCCAGGCCTTCTGGGACGGCACCCTGAGCCCCTCGCCCTTTCACGGCGTGACCTCCATCGTGGGCGGCAACTGCGGCTTCAGCATCGCGCCCCTCAGCGCCGACGCCGGAGAATACCTCATGCGCATGCTCGCCCGGGTGGAAGGCATGCCCATCGAGAGTCTCGAGGCCGGCGTGCCGTGGGACTGGAGCAGCTTCGGCGAGTACCTCGAGCGCCTCGAGGGCAAGCTGGCCGTGAACGCGGGCTTCATGGTGGGCCACTCCGCCCTGCGCCGGGTCGTCATGGGCGAGCGGGCAGTCGGCCACGAGGCCAGCGACGAGGAGCTCGAGCAGATGATCGCCCTGCTGCGCGAGTCCCTCGCCCAGGGCGGCCTCGGCTTCTCCTCGACGGTCTCCCCCACCCACAACGACGCCGACGGAAACCCGGTGCCCTCACGCCACGCGAGTCGCGAGGAGCTGATCGCGCTGGCGGGCGTGGTGCGCGAGTTTCCGGGCACCGCCCTCGAGTTCCTGCCCGGCACCACGGCCTTCAGCGACGAGCAGAAGCAGCTCATGACCGATCTCTCCCTGGCGGCCCGGCGCCCCCTCAACTGGAACGTCCTCGCCCCCACCTCGCTCAATCACGACTACGTGGAGGGACAGCTCTCCGCGGGCGACTACGCGCGAGAGCGCGGCGCCGAGGTGATCGCCCTCACGGTCCCCCAGCCCATGACGGTGCGCATCAATCTCCACGCGGGCTTCGTCTTCGATGCCCTGCACGGCTGGGCGGATCTATTCAAGCTCTCCATCGAGGAGCGCATGGAGCGGCTGCGCGACCCCGCGCTGCGGGCGCGGCTCGACCAAGACGCCAACTCGCCGGAATCGGGCATCCTCCAGGCTCTCGCGGTGTGGGGCAACCTGTCCATCAACCAGACCGTCTCGCCCGCCAACGAGAAGTACCTCGGCCGACGCATCGACGAGATCGCCGACGAACTCGGCAAATCGACCTTCGACACCATGATCGACATCGCCCTCGAGGACGACCTGCAGACCTACTTCATGCCCCCCGCCATGGGGCAGGACGCGGCCAGCTGGGAGCTGCGCGGCAGCACCTGGCGCGACGATCGCGCGGTAATCGGCGCCTCGGACGCCGGCGCCCATCTCGACATGATCGACACCTTCGCGTTCTCGACCCAGGTGCTCGGCAACGGGGTGCGCAAACACGGGGTCATCAGCCTGGAAGACGCGGTGCACCAGCTCAGCGAGGTGCCCGCCCGCCTCTACGGCCTGCGCGAGCGCGGGCGCCTGGCCCAGGGCTGGCACGCCGACATCGTCGTCTTCGATCCCGAGCGCGTCGACGTGGGCGAGACCTACACCCGCTTCGATCTCCCGGCCGGGGCGGGCCGCCTCTACGCCGACGCCGAGGGGATCGAGCACGTACTGGTCAACGGCGTCGAGATCGTCACGGGCCAGGAGCACACCGGCGCCCTGCCCGGCACCATTTTCCACTCGGGCCGGGACACCGAAACCGTCGAGGTGCCGGGTGACTGCGCCGCATAGACTGCCGACAGCGACAGAGAGTGCCGACAGCGACAGAATGGCGATGAAGGCCCTGGCGGCCCACGGCGCCCAGCCCTGATTCGAATCAGTGCCGGCTTCGCTCGCGCTCGGCGGCGGGCATCCTCTCCCCCTCCCGAATCAAGAGCGACTGGGACGAGTGGCCTATGGGCCCGCGCTCGTCGAAGAGCTGAGCCACCGCGGTGCCAGCGCCGAGATCCCCGTAGTAGACGTGGGCGTCGAGGCAGACCCACTCGCCTTCCATGGGCCGGTGGAGGTTGACGCTGGTGTCGGGGTTGATGGGGCTGATGGGGCTGAGGCTGCGCTCTTCCTGCGCCTCGTTGCCCAGGAGGGCCTGGTGGACGATGGGCACCGCGTAGGTCCAGTCCGCGACGATGGCCGCGCGCACCGTGGGAGTCAGCGCCTCCCCCGCCACCAGGGAATTTCGCATGCGGAACCAGATCGCAGGGCCCTCTGGGCCCACGTTCGGGCGCATCTCCAGGGCCATGTGGAAGGCATCCTCCTCGCTCCGATCCAGTCCATCGGCGCTGGGGATCTCGTCCGCGGAGGGCAGGTGCATGGGGCGACCGAGACCGTAGCGAGGCGCCTCGTCGGTGACCGGAAGATCCGCCACGCGAAAGCGCATCGCCGTGGCCCGGGCATACACCTCCCCATTTGCCGTGATCTCGGTCTCCAGGACCTCCGTCGTCCTACCGCGGCGCAGTAGTCGGACGGGGGTCGAGACGGGTATCAGGGGCGCCGCGCGCATGAAGTCCACCGTGAGGCGGGTGACCTGCACGGGCCCGGGCGCGGGGAATTGCTCGACCGCACGCGCCAGCAGGCCGAGCATCGCGCTCCCGTGCTGGCTGTCGGCGTACCAGGGTCCCGTGGCGAGACCGGTTGGAACGAGGAGCGCACCGTCGAGGTGGAAGACGGGCCGGCTGTCCGGGGCGGCTGCAGAGTCGAGCATGGCGGCCCACTATAGCTGGCTGTACGCCGCGTTGGGCTAGCATCTCGCGATCCACACGAGGGCCCGGAGCCCTTGCACCGGGAGCTCATGATGCGATCCGCAGTTCTGATAGGGCCTCGCGACATCCGCTTGGAGGAGACCCCGCGGCCCGCGGCCTCGGACGACACCGTCATCGTCCGCATCGAGAGCCTGGGAATCTGCGGCAGCAACCTGCACTGGTGGACGGGCGCCCCGGTGGAGCAGGGCCTCATGCGCTTTCCCCTGCCGGGCGGCGGAGGCCACGAGTACGCCGGCGTCGTGGACGAGGTGGGCGCCCGGGTCACCCGCGTGAAGCCTGGAGATCGGGTCGTCATCGACTTCTTCGAGAGCAGCTCCTGCGGCGCCTGCGTGCAGTGCGCCGCGGGCCTCTACGGCCAGTGCGAGCGCCGCCGTTTCCTCGGTATCGGGGGCTTCGTCGAGTACCTCGAGACCACCGAGCGAGGGCTCTACGTCCTGCCCGAAGGCATCGAGACGAACACCGCGGCCGTGGTCGAGCCCTGCGCCTGCGCGGTGAGCGGCGTGCGCCGCGGCGGCCTCCAGGGTGGCGAGACGGTGGTGGTGTTGGGAGCCGGCGTGCTGGGACTGAGCGCCGCGGCAACCGCCAAGGCCCTGGGAGCGAGCAAGGTCATCATCACCGCCAAGCACGACGCCCAGGCGAAGCTGGCCGAACGCTTCGGCGCCGACGTAGTGCTGCGCAGCGGTGACGACGATCTGGTCGAGCGGATCAAGGCCGAGACGGGGGGGCTGGGCGCAGACCTGGTCGTCGAGAGTGTCGGCGGTCACGCACCCACCTTCGCCCAGGCCCTCGCGGTGCTGCGCTCCGGCTGCACCATCGTCGTGCTCGGGCTCTGGGACGAGCCGGTACCCGTGAACTCCTGGGACGCCGTCCTCAAGGACGCCCAGGTGATCTTCTCGCTCACCTATGGCATGAAGGGCAAGCGGCACGACTTCGAGCTGTGCCTCGAGTGGATGGCGTCAGGGCAGCTTCCCGCCCGGGAGCTGGTGACCCATCAGTGCCCCCTCGACGACATCGCGGGCGCCTTCGAGCTGGCCGCCGACAAGAGCAAGGGCGTCGTCAAGGTGATCGTGAATCCCTGAGCGCCTGCGGCCAAACAAAGCCCGCGGCCCGATGAAGCGCCCGCGGCAAGTCACCCTCACCCGGCTCGTCGCCTCCGGTCGAGACCCCGCAGCAGCAGCGCGCCGCAGGCGAGCAGCAGCAGCTCTGCGGGCTCGGGCACGGAGGTCGCCTCGATGGCGTCCACCTCCTGGTCGCCCACGCCGACGGGGAACGCGGTGGAGAGATCGAAGCTCGAATCCCAGTCGTGTCCGCCGTGGAAGAGGTAGCCGGCCGCAGAGCCGAAGCGCCAGTGCACGATCTCGCCGCCCGTCCAGCCCGCCGCACTGCGAATGCTGAAGAGGATCTCGTCGCCCTCGTCCCAGTCGCCCGCGCCGTTGGTGTCCTTCACCATCAGGGCATCGACGTCCACATCGCCAACGCCGCCGGTGAAGCCCAGGGTGGAGAGGGCGCCATGGATCTGGGCCCGTGTGACGTAGGAAGCCGATGCGCCGGTGATGTAGCTGTAGATCGACACTCCGGTCGCATCGCCCTGGGTCGAGAAGTAGTCGGCGTCGTCGAGGGTCGCGTCGTCCATCCCCCTCCACAGCTCGAGGCCGTCGACGTCGTCGAGATCGCCGGGTGCATTCACGGCGTTCAGGTCCCGCTGGGTGTACTGGACGCCCGTCGCACCCGTCGCATCCTCGTAGTAGGCAGCGATGGGCTCGATGGGGCCAGGATCGCCGAGAATCGAGATCAGCAGGATCTCCTGGTCGGCCACCACCGGGTCGAAGAAGGCGTCGGCGCCGTTCGCCAGGGCGTCGATCTGGGCGTCGGGCTCGTTTCCGCTCTCGAGCAAGGGAAAGAAGTCGACGACGTCCTGGGGATTGGAGTCCGCCGCGCCGTCCACCGGCTCGGTGTACAGGACCTGCCCCGGATCGAGGCCGTTGTGGTTGCCGCCACCGGGGATCGCCTTCTCGTCGAGGAAGTTGCTGTACTCGACGGGCGCCGGGTCGTCGAAGACCTGGAACTCCTTCAGCTCGGCGTTGTCGACGTCGAAATTCGCGCCGCCCCCGATGGAGTAGATCACAATACTGTTGCAGGGCGACTGGGCGTTCGGAGTCTGGAGGAACTCCCAGACGTCAGTGGTCGTGCTGACGACGCTCGGGGCCGTGGCGCCGCCGTCGTCGCCGGCGCCGAGCCCCACGACGCCGCTGGTCACGTACACCCAGGCGGAGGCGGTGCAGTGAGGCGGGCCGGAGCCCATGGGGCCCGTGACCTGAAGCAGGCCTCTCAGCGGCTCGTGGGTTTCGACGTAGAGCATGCTCGTGCCGCCGCCGGGAAGCGTGGTCTCAACCTGCTCCGTAATCGTCAGGAGTCCTCCCGCCGTGTCGTGGAACACGTCCCAATCGTCGGCCGCCGAGGGCCCCTTGTTGCCCGCAAGAGCGGTCGTATGGAAGGTGGGGTTGTCCGGGCCGAGGCCGGCCTCGAAGCCGGGATTCGCCAGGGGCGGATTGGCGGCGGCGGAGAGCGCGAGGAGCAGGCTGCCGACGATCGCCGACGGGAGGACGAAAGATTTGCGCATAGGGATCTCCTACCCTCACCTCAGAATCGGCTCGATTGTCTCACGGCACCCACGCGAGTGACAAGCAAAAAAGGCACCCGCTCGTGCCGCTCTCCCGCCCGGTTTACACTGGTGTCGCGACAATCGAGGCGGGCGCGACAGACGCGACAGAGGAGAAACCATGTCGGTAGAAGTGTCTCTCAGCGGGCGCAGCGCCCTGGTGACGGGGGGCGGCACCGGAATCGGGTTCGGCATCGCGCGCCGCCTGCTCCAGGCCGGCGCCCGCGTCACCATCGCGGGTCGGCGCCAGGAGGTGCTCGAGACCGCCGCCGCCGAGCTCGAGACCGACGCCAGAGACGGCGCCAGCGTGGCCTGGACCCGCTGCGACGTCACTGTCGAGGAGGAGGTCGAGTCCGCGGTGGCGGCCGCCGCCGACTCCGAGGGCCGCCTCGACATCGCGGTCGCCAACGCGGGTTCGGGGAGCCCCGGGCCGATCCTCGCCCAGACGCCGGACTCCTGGCGCTACTCCTTCGACATCAACATCCTGGGCTCTGCCATGACGATCAAGCACGCCGCCCTGCGCATGAGGGACGCGGGACGCGGAGCCATCGTCACCATTTCGTCCCAGTCCGCCCTGCGCCCCACTCGCTGGATGGCTCCCTACACGGTGACCAAGGCCGGCCTCGACGCCCTGGTTCACTGCGCCGCCCAGGAGCTGGCGCCCTTCGGCATCCGGGTGAACGGGATCCGGCCCGGGCTGGTGATGAGCGAGAGTGTGAGCCTGGTATTCGACGACGACATGCGCGAAGCCCTGACCCAGCGCACCCTGCTCGGCCGTCCGGGGGAGGCCGAGGAGGTGGGCGACGGCGTCCTCTACCTGGTGAGCGATCTGTCGAGCTGGGTCACCGGCCAGGTGATGAACGTGTGCGGCGGCATCACCGCTTCGGACCACGACGACTTCTCGAGCCTCTGCCGCCGGATGCTGGGCGACGAGGCCTTCGAAGCCCTCACCCGTCCCCCCACCGGCCCCCGCCCCCGCGACGGCGATTGAGAGCGGCAAGGAGAAGCACGGGGCCGGCAGCCGGCCGGCGTGTAGAATTACCCTAATCACACCTCAGCGCGCATCGGAGCCCCCCCATGCTCAGCAAGCTCGACGACTACCCCATCCACCAGATTCCCCAGCCCGTCGCCCAGCCTCTCTCGGGCGACCGCAACACCTACGACCGCTACTGGTTCAACGCCTTCCAGGACGACGGCGAGCTCTATATCGGAATCGGGTCGGCGATCTATCCCAACCTGGGCATCCTCGACTGTGGCGTCAGCATCGTGCGCGGCGGCGAGCAGCACGCCTTCCACGGGTCGTGCCGCGCACCCAAGGAGCCCACGGACATGCGCTGCGGCCCCTTCCGCGTCGACGTAGTCGAGCCGATGAAATCCATACGCATCATCCTCGACTCCAACGAGACGGGCATCGAGGGCGAGCTCACCTTCACGGCGCGCACGGCCTGCGTCGAGGAGGGGCGCCAGACGATTCACCGCGGACCGCGCCTCCTCATGGACGTCACGCGCTTCGCCCAGTTCGGCCGCTGGTCGGGCGAGCTGCGCTATGCCGGACAGAGCGTGAAGCTCGACCCCGAGCGCGTCTACGGCGTCAAGGACCGCAGCTGGGGCGTGCGCCCCATCGGCCCGCCGGATCCGGGCGTCGCCCCCCAGCCGCCGGGCGACGTGCAGGTCTTCTTCCTGTGGGCACCGATCCACTGGCAGGATCGCTGCACCCACTTCGGCGCCTTCGAGGACGCGAGCGGGCGCAAGTTCCACTGGGACGGCGCGCTGGTGCCCGTCTACGACGGCAGCCCCGACGACATCCCCGGCGCCGTGGACGAGAGCATCGAGCTGCTCGGTAGCGTCGACCACGCGATCGAGTACATCCCGGGCACCCGCCGCGCCGGGAGCGCCTCCATCGGGCTCACGCGCAAGAGCGGCGAGCGCGAGGAGATCGCCCTCGAGCCCCTCGCCTGCTTCCGCATGAAGGGCATCGGTTACATGCACCCGCAGTGGGGCCACGGGCACTGGAAGGGCGAGCTCGCCATCGGCGGCGAGTCGTGGCGCTGCGACGAGGTCGACCCCATGGCGCTCGAGAACCAGCACATCCAGCAGGTGGTGCGTGCGACCTCGAGCAGCGGCGCCCAGGGCGTCGGCGTCCTGGAGCAGATCTCCCTGGGCCCCCATGCCCCCTACGGCTTCAAGGAGTTCCTCGATCCGGCCACCTGACGGGCTGGCGCAATGGGCCAGCGCAACGGGCCAGCGCAATGACCCGGCGATCGCGATAGCATTCCCCTCCGGCCATTCCCGGCGCAAGGAGCCCCCCCCATGCCCGCCGACGCTACCTACATCAAGACCTGCCCTCTGTGCGAGGCCATGTGCGGCCTGAAGATCAGCGTGGAGGGGGGCCGGGTCACGAAGATCCGCCCCCACGAAGACGACGTCTGGAGCCGGGGCTACATCTGCCCGAAGGGCACGACTCTGGGGCACTTGCACGAAGACCCGGATCGGCTGCGACAGCCTCTGGTACGGCGTGGCGACGAGTTCGTCGAGGTGAGCTGGGAGGAGGCCTTCGCGGAAATCGAGCGACGCCTGCAGCCGGTCATCGAGGCCCATGGCAAGCAGGCCATGACGGTCTACTTCGGCAACCCCGTCGCCCACAACTACTCGCTCTCGCGTTACACCGGCGCGTTCATCCCCATGACGGACCTTCCGGTGGTCTACTCCGCGGGCACCGTCGACCAGTGGCCCAAGAACGTCTCGAACGCGCTGCTCTACGGCGGGATGTGGAAGATCCCGGTCCCCGACGTCGACCGCTGCGACCACCTGGTGGTGATGGGCGCCAACCCCCATGCCTCCCAGGGCAGCCTCGTGGCCTGTGCGGACATCCTCGGGCGCTTCGACGCCATCCGCGAACGAGGCGGAAAGGTGATCGTCGTGGACCCGCGCCGCACCGGCACACTGAAGCACGCCGACGAGTGGCTGCCGATCCGGCCCGGCGGCGACGCGGCGCTCCTCATGGCCTGGGCAAACGTGCTCTTCGCGGAGGGGCTGGTCGACCTCGGACACCTCGCAGGCCGGGTCACGGGCGTCGAGGAGGTGGAGGCCCTGTGCCGCGACTTTACGCCGGAAGCAGTGGCCCTGCGCACAGGCCTCCCGGCCGATGACATTCGCCGCAGCGCGCGAGAGCTCGCGGCGGCCGAGCGCGCGGCGGTGTACGGCCGCATCGGCACCTGCACCCAGGAGTTCGGAACCCTGGCCTCCTGGCTGGTCGAGGTGCTCAACGTGCTCACCGGGAACCTCGACAAGGCGGGAGGATCGATGTTCGCGAAGCCCATCGCCTGGTCGCTGCTCTCGCTCACGCCGCCGGACTTCGCCGAGGGCTACAGCTTCCACCGCTGGAAGTCCCGCGTGCGCGGCGCGCCCGAGGTGTTGGGCCAGGTGCCCATTTCCTGCCTGGCCGAGGAGATCGCGACGCCGGGCGAAGGGCAGATCAAGGCGCTCCTCACCGTCGCGGGCAATCCGGTGCTCTCGTCGCCCGGCTGCGCCGAGCTCGACGCGGCCCTGCCCGAGCTCGAGTGCATGATCTCCATCGACAACTGGCTGAACGAGACGAGCCGCCACGCCCACGTGATCCTCCCGGGCCTGTCGGTGCTCGAGCAGCCCCACTACGACGAGATGCAGTGGAGCTGGGCGGTGCGCAGCGCGGGCAAGTTCTCCGAGGCCATCTTCGAACCCGAAACGGAACGACCGGCGGAGTGGGAGATCCTGCTGACCCTCGCCGCCCTGGTGCAGGGCCAGAAGGCCGCCGACGTCGATACCCGCGCCCTCGACCAGCTCTTCTTCGCCGGACTGGTCGCCGCCATCACCCAGCTACCCGGCTCGCGGATCGAGGGCCGCGACCCCGCCGAGATCGTGGCCGCCACGCCGGGACACGGCCCCTCGCGTCTGCTCGACTTCCAGATCCGCACGGGACCCTGGGGCGAGTGCTACGGGGAGGACCCGGAAGGCCTCACCCTCGCAAAGCTCGCCGCCGAGCCGGACGGCATCGATCTGGGCCCCATGGTGCCCTACCTGGACGAAGTGCTCGCGACGCCTTCGGGCAAGGTCGAGCTGGCGCCCGACTACATCACGAGCGACCTGCCGCGCCTGCGCGAGGCCCTCGGCAAGGGCGAAGAGGGCCTCGTCCTCGTGAGCCGCCGCCACGTGCGCTCCAACAACTCGTGGATGCACAACGTCCCGGCCCTGGTGACGGGACGCGATCGCTGCACCCTCATCATCCATCCCGACGACGCCCGAGCACGCAACCTCGAAGACGGCGCCACCGCGCGGGTGAGCTCGAGCGCGGGCAGCCTCGAGGTGCCGGTGGAGGTGAGCGACGAGATGCGCCCCGGCGTCGTGTGCCTGCCCCATGGTTGGGGACACGACAAGCGTGGCGCGCGCCTCTCCGTCGCCTCCCGCCACGCGGGCGTCTGCAACAACGTGCTGGCGCCGGGCGACCTCGTCGACGCGCCGTCGGGCAACGCCATCGTGAACGGAATCCCGGTGGAGGTCGCCCCGGCCTGAGCCTCGGTCGGGCCGGGCCAGGCTTCGCTGACGACCGCGAAGCGCGGCTCGCGGCCCCTCCGAAGCCTCAGCAGAGGTCGACCACGGTCCACTCGCGATCCCGGCCGCGAACGAGGACCTCGACCTGATCCCCCGCCCGGGCCCCCTGCAGCGCGCGTCCGACGGGAGAAGCCGGCGTGATGACGGAGACGAAGCCGTCGCCACCGGGCCCGTGCAGCTCGGTGCCCGCCCCGACTGGAAGCACGAAGAACGTGCGCTCTTCGGACCCCTCGTCGGTTTCGATGGAGACGTCTACCAGGGCGCCGAGGCCGACGGCGTCGCGCGGACCCAGCTCGCGCAGGCCTTCGGCCGCAAAGGAGATCAAGCTCTCGAGCTCCTCCTTCGCGCGCTGCCTGCGCTGGCGGTGGCCCGCCGCCATGCGGCCGGCCTCCACCGCGGACTTGCTGTCCTCCCGGCGGCGGGCCTCGCGCTGGATCTGATCCGCTGCCTCGCCCGCGTCGCTCTCGGCGCGATGGGCGCCGGAGATCAGCTCGCGATAGTGGCGCCGCAGCTCTTCGACGAAGTGTGCCTTTCGGTCGCTCACCATGGGGCGCAGCCTAGCCCTGATTATGTAGTGTGGAGAGAGCTTTCGATCGTTGGAGATCCGGAGATGCAGCAAGATCCCCCTTTCCGCGACGCCTCCCTTCCCGTCGAGGAACGCGCCGAGGATCTCCTCGGCCACATGAGCCCCGAAGAGAAGATCGCCCAGCTCGGCTGCGTGTGGTCGACCCAGCTCGTCGAAGACGATGCTTTCTCGCCCGCCAAAGCGAAGGAGCTGCTCCATGCGGGAACCGGCCAGGTGACGCGCATCGGCGCCTCCACGGGTCTGCGCCCGTGCGAGAGCGCGGCGTTCATGAACGCCATCCAGCGACATCTCGTCGAGAAGACGCGCCTGGGGATTCCCGCCATCGTCCACGAGGAGAGCACGGGTGGCTTCACGGCGCGGGACGCGGACCAGCTGCCCCAGGGCATCGGGCTCGCGAGCACCTGGGATCCGGTGCTCGTCGAAGCCGGCGCCGACTTGATTCGCCAGCAAATGCTCGCCGTGGGAGCACGTCAGACTCTGGCCCCGGTGCTCGACATCGCGCGCGATCCGCGCTGGGGCCGGGTGGAAGAGACCTACGGAGAGGACCCGTACTTGACGAGCCGCATGGGCGTCGCCTACGTGCGCGGCGTGCAGGGCAGCGATCTGCGCCGGGGCGTCGCCGCCACGGCGAAGCACTTCCTCGGCTACGGGCTCTCGGAGGGCGGCCACAACCACCGACCCGCCCACATCGGCCCCCGCGAGCTGCGCGAGGTCTTCGCCCGTCCCTTCCTGGCCGCCATCGCAGAGGCCGATCTCGCGTCGGTGATGAACGCCTACAACGACGTGGACGGCCTGCCCTGCGGCGGCTCCAAGGCGATCCTCGACGACCTGCTGCGCGGCGAGCTGGGCTTCGAGGGCCTCGTGGTCGCGGACTACTTCACCGTCATGCTGCTCGTGAGCTCTCACCGCGTCGCGGCCGACAAGGCCGACGCCGCCCAGATGGCCCTCGAGGCCGGACTCGACGTCGAGCTCCCGGCAACGGACTGCTACGCCGAGCTGGCAGCGCGCCTCGCAGACGGCCGGCTCGCCACGGAGTTCGTCGATCGCTCGCTGCGCCGGGTGCTGCGCTTGAAGCTCGAGCTCGGACTCTTCGAAGAGCCCTACGTCGACGAGAGCGCCGCCGCGGCCACGTACCAGACACCCCGCAGCCGGGAGCTCGCCCGTGAGCTCGCGCGCAAGTCCCTCGTCCTGCTGCGCAACGAGGGCAACCTGCTCCCCCTCGACCCCGACATCGGAAGCATCGCGGTCATCGGACCCTGCGCGGACGACCCGCGCCTGCTCCAGGGCGACTACCACTATCCCGCGCATCTCGAGATCATCTACGGACAGGCGGGCGACGATCCAGCCGGGATCCTCCCCCGCTCGGGCGCCAGCGCCTTCGCGCCGGGCCCCTACTTCCCGCCCACGACCACTCCCCTGGAAGGCATCCGCCAGGCGGTGTCGGCGCGCAGCGAGGTGAGGCATGCCCGGGGCTGCGACGTGCTGGGCAACGACGCGGAGGGACTGGCCGACGCCCTCGCAGCCGCGCGCGCAGCCGAAGTCGCCGTCGTCTTCGTGGGCGGTCGCTCGGGTCTCGTGAACGGCTGCACGAGCGGCGAATTCCGCGACGCATCGGAGCTCGGTCTCACGGGCCTGCAGCAGCGCCTCGTCGAGGAGGTCGTTGCAACCGGAACGCCCACGGTGGTGGTGCTCGTGAGCGGCCGCGTGCTCGCGCTTCCGTGGATCGCCTCCCACGTGCCCGCGATCGTCGAGGCCTGGCTGCCCGGAGAAGAGGGAGGCGGCGCGATCGCGGACCTCCTCTTCGGCTCGCTGAATCCCTCGGGCCGGCTTCCCGTGAGCCTGCCCCGCAGCGTCGGGCAGCTCCCCGTGTATCACTATCAGAAGTGGTCCGGCGGAGACGCCCCGGGAGCGACCACCTGGCCCAACTACACCGACGGCCCCGCCGCCCCCCTCTTTCCCTTCGGCCACGGCCTCTCCTACACGCGCTTCGAGTATTCGGAGCTGCAGCTCTCGTCGGCGACCATCGCGGCAGACCAGGCCATCGAGATCAGCCTGGCCATACACAACGCGGGTGAGCGCGCTGGCGAAGAGGTCGTGCAGCTCTACCTGCAGGATCCCGTGGCGAGCGTGACGCGCCCGCTCCAGCAGCTGGCCGGCTTCGCACGGGTCGCCCTGGCGGCCGGCGAGCGCCGACGAATACGTTTCGTCCTCGATCCCAGCCAGCTCGCCTTCTACGATCGCGCGATGAACCTGGTGGTCGAGGCCGGCGAGGTCAGGGTACGCGCAGGCGCCTCGAGCCGGGACATCCGCCTCGAGGGCAGCTTTGATATCGAGTGCAAGAACATCGAGGGCAAGGACATCGAGGGCAAGACGCGAAGCCTCGAGCCGCGGGAGATCCGGCCAACCCGGGTGGAGATCGAGGGGGAAGCTTGAAGGTGGGACGACTACGACTGAAGGGCCTGGTACTGAAAGGACTGGCCGGCATCGCCGTCATCCTGCTGGCCCTGGCCCTCGCGGGCCTCGCGATCTGGCGGGGCGTCGGGGGCTCGCCGCCGCAGGCGGGCGACATCACCGAGTCGCGCATTCCGCCCGAGCAGGTCGCCGAGCGCGATGCCAGCCAGGGGAAGGCGCGCTGGGCCCTGCGCCCAGCCTCCCAGAAGCAGATCCTCTTTGGCGACCTCCACGTCCACACCACCTTTTCCCTCGACGCCTTTGCGTTCAGCCTGCCGGCCTGGAGCGGGGAAGGCGCCCACCCGCCCGCCGACGCCTGCGACTTCGCGCGCTTCTGCTCCGGCCTCGACTTCTGGAGCATCAACGACCACGCCGAGAACCTCACCCCCCACCAGTGGCGGGAGAGCGTCGAGTCGATCCGCCAGTGCAACGCCGTTGCGGGCGACCCTGCGAGCCCCGACACCGTGGCCTTCCTCGGCTGGGAGTGGTCCCAGGCCATGCGCAACCCCGCCGAGCACTACGGCCACAAGAACGTGGTCCTCATGGGCCTCGAGGACGATGCGATTCCCGCTCGGCCCATCGGCGCCAGTCGGGGCGACCTCGACAAGCTCTCCCTGATGCGAATCTTCTCGATCTTCGACCCACTGCGGGCGAGCGCCTACCTCGACTTCAACCACTTCGTCGAGAGCTTGCAGGATGTCCCGGAGTGTCCGCGGGGCCTTCCCGTGCGCGAGCTTCCCGACGATTGCATCGAGCTCACCGACACCCCGGCCCAGCTCTACGCAAAGCTCGACGACTGGGGCTTCGAGAGCCTCGTCATCCCCCACGGCACGGCCTGGGGCCTCATGGCGCCCGTGGGCGCCAACCTGGCCCGACAGCTCGACCAGCACGACCCCGCCCGGGAGCGGCTCTTCGAGGTCTATTCGGGCCACGGCAGCTCCGAGCGCTGGGTCGACTACGAGGCAGTCCGCCGGGAGGCCGACGGCAGCGTGAGCTGCCCCGAGCCCCGGGACGGCTTCGAGCCCTGCTGCTGGCGTGCGGGAGAGATCATCCGCAGTCGCTGCGAAGACCCGGCCTCGGCGCTCTGCCAAGAGCGGGTCGCCCAGGCGCGGCAGCATTTCGCCGAGGCCCGGGTGATCGACGACCTCAAGCAGCTCTTCCGCGAGCAGGTGATCCCGGGCGCCCAGCCCGAGGAGTGGCTCGAGTGCGGCCAGCTGCCCGACAGCTTCCTCCCCGCCTACTCCTACATGCCCGACATGAGCGCCCAGTACGGCCTCGCCTCGTCGATCTTCGCCGCGGACGGAACGCCGCGGCGCTTTCGCTGGGGCCTCATGGCGTCCAGCGACAACCACACCGCGCGAGCGGGCAGCGGCTACAAGGAGTTCGGCCGCCGGGGCATGGCGGATGTGAAGCGCATGCAGAACCCGGTGCCCGGCCAGGGCGGCACAGACGCGCCCTCCCCCACCTCGCGCCCCGTTACCGAGGTATCCCTCGCCGCTGGCCAGACCGAGCGGGACGCCTCCTTCTTCTATACAGGGGGTCTCGTCGCCGCCCACGCCGAGGGGCGCGATCGCGGCTCCATCTTCGAGGCGCTGAAGCGACGGGAGGTCTACGGGACCTCGGGCGAGCGCATGCTGCTCTGGTTCCACCTCGTGGGCGAGAACGGTGAGCGGCTGCCCATGGGCTCCGAGGCGGAGGTCACGCGCCCGCCGCGCTTCGAAGTGCGCGCGGCCGGCGCCCTCGAGCAGCTGCCGGGCTGCCCCGAGGTCGTGGAAGAGCAGCTCTCGGCCGAGCGCATGGCGCGCCTCTGCAAGGGGGAATGCAACAACCCGGGCAACGAGCGCCGGAGCATCGCCCGCCTCGAGATCGTGCGCATCCAGCCCCAGCAGCAGCCCGGCGAACCCCTCGCGCGCCTCATCGACGATCCCTGGCTGGTGATCCCCTGCTCGGACGATCCTTCCGGCTGCATCGCGAACTTCGAAGATCCTACTTTCGCCAGGCGGCAGCGCGAAACCGTCTACTACGTGCGCGCCATCCAGGAGCCGACCCCGGCGGTGAACGGCGACACCCTGCGCTGCGAGCGCGACGGGGACGGCCGCTGCATCCGCGCCCATCCCTGCTACGCGCAGCCGGACAAGACCGACCCCGCCGACGACTGCCTGGCTCCCGTGGAGGAGCGGGCCTGGTCCTCGCCCATCTTCGTGCGGCCGGCTTCAGGGAGCTAGCGCCTGGCGCCGGAACCCTAGAACTCGACGGCCGGCACCTCTTTCGCGCTGGTCGGGGCCTCGAAATATTCGGCGGGATCGAAGCCGAACATGCCGGCAATCAGATTCGTGGGGAACTTCTTCGCGGTGGTGTTATAGAGACGGACGGCGTCGTTGTAGCGCTTGCGCGCCACGGCCAGGCGGTTCTCGGTTCCCGCAAGCTCATCCTGGAGACGGGTGAAGTTCTGGTTCGCCTTGAGGTCGGGGTAGCGTTCGACCACGAGGAGCAGACGGGAGAGCGCGCCCGATAGCTGGTTGGAGGCCTCCATGCTCTCCCTGGGCGTGCCGGCGCCCGCCACCCGGCTGCGGGCCTCGGTGACCTCGGTGAGGACCTCCTTCTCGTGGGCCGCGTAGCCCTTCACAGTGCTCACGAGGTTGGGAATCAGGTCGTTGCGCCGCTGGAGCTGGTTCTCCACCTCGCTCCAGGCCGCGTCCACCCCTTCCCGCTCGCCGACCAGGGTGTTGTAGCCGCAACCGCTGGGCGCGAAGGCGAGGATAAGGAGTGCGAGAAGGGTTGCGCTGGGTCGGGCCATGTCGGTCGTCTCCTTGTTGCGAAGCTCTACGATACTGCGAAAGGCCGCCGTCTCTTCCGCCTGTAGCGCCGCGGGCGCTTCACCACCCACCCCCGGCGCCGCCGCCCCCGAAGCCACCGCCTCCGCCGAAGCCGCCCCCGAAGCCGCCCCCTCCGCCGAAGCCGCCGCGGCCGCCAAAGCCGCCGCCGAGCCCGCCACCGAAGAAGACCGGGCCATAGAAGCGTCGCCGCCTCCCGCCGAGCAGGAACGGGACCAGCGGAAACAGGAAGAAGATCAGCAAGGGCAGGAGCCGGATGCCCTCGTTGGAGCGCCGGGGCCGGCGGATCGGCTCGCCGGAGAGCTGCACTCCCGCGTCGGCGGCGATGATCTCCGCCGCGGACCGCATGCCGGCGTGGATCCCGTCGGCATAGCGACCCTCGCGAAACAAGGGAAGCATGGAGCGATCGCGGATCTCGCCGACCCGGCCGTCGGGCAGGATTCCCTCGAGGCCATAGCCGGTGAAGATGTGGAGCTTGCGGTCCTCGACGGCGACGACGAAGAGCAGGCCGTCGTCCTTGCCCTGCTTGCCGAGCTGCCACGCCTCGGCGACCCGCATGCCGTAGCCGAAGACGGTCTCGGGCGCCGTGCTGGGAAGGGTGAGGACCGCCATCTCCACGCCGGTCTTCTGCTCGAGCTCCCGGGCGAGGTCCGAGAGGGCGCGGGCCTGGCCGGCGGAGAGCACCCCGGCCCGGTCGTTGACCGGGCCCCGCAGCTCGGGCACCGCGACGAAGTCCTGGGCGCGGACCGTCCAGGCCAGCAGCATGGCGACACACACCAGTGATGCGCGGAAAGCCGCCCGCATCACAGGCCGTCGATGGTGCGGACCAGGCTTCGCACTTCGGCGAGGTAGATGTCGAAGAGGGGCTCCACCTCGTCGCCCGCGATGCTCCCCTTCCCGCCGCGCACGGCCTCGAGGCGGCGCAGGGTGGGGAGCGCGACCCCGAACTCGGTCTCCACAGCGGCCAGCAACGCGTCGGAGTCATCCGGGCGCCGGGCGCCGGCCTCCTGGCGCAGGCGCAGCAGACCGCGCAGGGCCACCTCGAAGCCCAGGGGCGATTCCACCAGCAGGCGCTTCAGCTCGCGCTTCGAGGCCCCCACCTCGAGGTAGGCCTCCCACAGGTGGAGCATCTTGCCCCGCAGCTGCTCCTCGACCTCGAGGCGCAGGTGGGGCAGGTGGATCTCGAGGTCGGCGAAGGGATCCGATTCGCCGTGGAGCAGGAGATGGCGATCGCCGATCTCGAGGAGCTCGATGGGAAACACGTCGAGGGCGCTCTCGACGTAGAGCGGATCCATGAAGAGCGGCGTCGCGATGCGCCGCTTGCTCCAGGCCTTGAGGCTGCCGCGGGTGCGGCGCAGGGCTTCGGGCGTAACCTCGCCCAGCAGCACCAGGGTGGTGAGGCGCGTCTTTGCGGGGCGATAGTCCGCACTGGCCGCCTCTCCGGTCAGCAGCACGGCGAGCAGCGCGTCACTGTGCTGCTGCTGGAGCTCGGACACCATGCGGTCCAGAGCGCTGCGGTCTTTCTCGTCGAGCCCGTCGAGATCCGTCATGCCCGCAGTCTATAGAGCGCCGGGCGCCGATGCGACTCTCCCACCGACCCGCCCCTAGCGGTCCCGGGGCGAGACTCCGACGCGGAGGTTCACCTGCGCGCGCACGTCCACTCCGCCCGGAGCCACTACCGGGGTCGCGGCGGACGCGCGGCCGGCGGCCATCTCGGCGTAGGCCGGGCGCACCACCCGGGTGGTCTCGTCGACGCTGATTACCTCTTCGACGTCGAGCCCCAGGGCGTCGGCGATGGTGCGGGCCTTCGCCATGGCGCGCAGGGCGGCGGCGCGCAGCGCCTCGTCGTGCTGAGGCTCGTCGTTCTTCAGGGTGAACTTGAGGCTCTGCACCTCGTTGGCCCCGGCCGCGGTTCCGCGGTCGATGACCGCTCCCACCCGGTCGAGGTCGTCGAGGGTAATGCGTAGCGAGTTGCGAGCCGTGTAGCCTTCGAGGCTGCGCGTATTGCTGCTCTTCACGTAGCTGTAACGGGGGCTGAGGGAGTAGCTCGCGGTCTCGATCCGCCCCTGCTTGCCGACCTCTTTGCGCAAAGCCGCGATCACCGCGTCGAGCAGCCTCGCGTTCTCCTCGACGGCGTCGGCAGCGCGATCCCGCTCGGTCACCACGGCGAGCTCGACGATGACCTGATCCGGCGGCGCACTCGCGGTCGCCTCGCCACTCACGCGGATGACTCGCGGCTCTTCGTCGTCGCCCAGGGCGCTGCCCGGAAGGACGAAGCCAAGGGCCCCGAGCAGGAGCAGCGCGGCTGCGTGCCGTCGGCGCGTGTGGCACACGAAGGGGATGCGGCGGGAGTCCATGGCTTCCTGCTCCTGTTCTGATTCGCGGAGTGCGATTCGCGGAGAAGGAACCCTTACTCGATCGCTCGCTCTGCGGCAATGGACCGCGGCAGCGCGTCCTCCCCGGGCGCATCGGCATACTCGCGCCGGCGGGCCCGCTCGGCCGCCAGGACATCGTGGCGTGCAGCGAGGGTCATGAGTGCGGGCGAGACGGTGATGTCCGCCACGAAGGCCGTGATGATGGTGAAGCCCGTGAGAAGGCCGAAGAGGACGAGGTTCTCGAGGCTGGCAAACATGTAGACGAAGAAGGCCAGGGAAAGCACGATGGAGGTCACCAGCAGGGCATGACCCGTCGTGCGCAGGGTCTCCCGCACTGCGTGGCGAACGTCGCCCGTCGCCTCGTAGAGCTTCCGGAAGTTGTGCATGAAGTGGATGGTGTCGTCGACCGCGAGACCGATCGCGATGCTGCCGATGAGCAGCGTGAAGAGATCGAGGGGGATGCCCGTCCAGCCCATCAAGCCGAGGGTGACGATGATGGGTGCGAGGTTGGGCACCATGGCGGCCGCGCCGCTGCGCAGGTTCCCGAGCAGCAGGAACATGAGGGGCGTGATGATCGCCAGGGCGATGAGATAGCTACGCACCATGCTGGTCGAGACCGCACCCAGGGAGCGGGTCATGATGGCGGCGAAGCCCGTGGGCGTCACCACGACCGATTCGCCCAAGCTCCTCTCGAAGGCTTCCACGATCTGGTCGATGAAGCCCTTGAAGAGCATGGGGGGCGCGTAGGGCATCTTCAGGCTGAAGCGCGCCAGGCGAAACTGGCTGTCCACCACCTCCTCGAGGTCATCGGCTCCGCTGCTCTCGAAGAGCAGCAGCTCCTGGGCGACGAGCTGCTCCTGGTCGGGGATCACACGGTACTCGGGACGGTTCTCGTTGAGGGCCTGGTGGATCTCCTTCACGATGTCCGCAATGGAGACGCTGGCGCCGACCCGCAGACCCCCCTCGCCCTCGATGGTGGCAACCTCCTCGCGTAGAGCGTCGAGCTTCTGGAGCAGCACCGGGTCCATGAGCCCGTTCTCCCGGCCACTGTCGACAGTGATCTCCAGGGAGATGTTGCCGTCGAGATGGTGGTCGACGTAGTCCATGGCGATCCGTACGGGCTCCTGCTCGTCGAACCAACGCAAGGGGTCGTAGGTGAACTGCAAGCGCGACGCGCCGGCCAGGGAGAAGAGCAGGATTGCCGCCATGCAGCCGACGACGATCCAGGGGCGGTCGACGCAGCGATCGCCGGTCCACAGCAGGACGCGCTCGACCCAGTCGGGCCCCGCCCTGCCATCGCGACCCGCGCGCGGGCTCAGGGGAACCACCGCCAGGAGCGCGGGCAGCAGGATCAGGCAATAGGCCAGACCCAGTAGGATCCCCACCGGCGCAAAGATGCCCAGATCGGCCACCGGTGCGATCTCGGCGACCGCGAAGGAGGCCAGGCCGCCCGCGGTGGTGAGCCCCGTCATCACGATGGCGAGGCCCGAGTGTCCGAGCGCGAAGGCGAGGGCCTCCTGCCGGGGCGCACCGGCGTCGAAGCGCTGGAAGAAGATCACGAGCAGGTGTACGGCGCCGCCGACCCCCACGGCGAGGAGAAAGGAGGGCAGGATCTGGGTCGGGATGCCCAGGGGCTTGCCCGTGATCGCCATGGTGCCGAAGGTGGATAGCACCGAGAGCCCGATCACGACCAGCGGCAGAAAGACCGCCGAGAGGCGCCGGAAGAGAGCGAAGAGCAAGATCGCCACCGCACAGATGGACAACAGGGAGAAGAGCAGCATGTTGCGCTGCATCTCCTCCATGATGCGGAAGCCCATGACGGGCCCCCCTGCCACGTACACATCGAAGCCGGGGCCACGGTAGCCCTCCACCACCTCGTTGATGGCGCGGATGATCTCGCCGTTCTCGGCGCCGGTCAGGAAGGGCCGGTCTTCCGCCTCGCTCCCGGCGCCGGAGCCGGCCTCTTCGAAGCCCGCCGACAGGTCGTCGAGTTCGAGGGCCTGGGAGGAGAAGGCATCGTTCTTGATCACGACGGCGGTGACGCGACCGTCGCTCGAAATGAGGAAGCTCTTGTAGAGCGGGTTGGCGAGGACGCGTTCGCGCAGGCTCGCGAGCTGCTCCGGCGTCTCGGGCCACTCCTCGAGGAGATCCCGCACGATGAGCTCGTCGCCCACACCCAGGGTCTCGCGGGCGTTGATGAGGCTCGACACCTCGTCGAGGTAGGGCACCCGCTCCTCGAGCTCGGTGTGCAGGGCGCGGAGCTTCTCGAGAAAAGCGAGGTCGAAGACTTCCTTGGGCTGGATCGCCAGCACGACGACCTCTTCCCGGCCAAACTGGGCTCGAAAGCGCTCGTAGACGACCCGAGCGGGATCGCTCTTGTGGAGCTGCTCGTCGGGAGAGGTCTCGATCTGGATCTTGGGCAGCTGAGAGCTCAGCGCCGCCGCCAGGCCGAACATGATCGCAATGACGATCCAGGGCCGAACATGGGCCCGGCGTCCCCAGTCCGCGAGGGCTCGTTCGAGTCGCGCGCGAAGCGCGACGTCCCAGCGTTCCTGATGCTTCAACTCTTCCCCCCCCTGGCACGGGCGCCTGTGCCTCAAGGCCTGGGCAGCGGCGCGTACTCGCCGCAGACCACGCGCTTGGAACTCGACTCGGCAATGCTGTCGGGAATCAGGACGAGTTCGTCCCCGGACTCCCGCGGCGCCACGGCCCCCACCGCGATGACGAACTCCACCGGGCTCGCGCCCACCACCTCACCGCCGATCTCCACCTCTCGGCCATCGGCACCGCACCCGATGGTCCAGACGAAACCCTGGAGGTACCACTGATCCCGCCCGCCACTGCCCCGGCGTCCGGCGGCAACGAGCTGCGCTTCGGATTCGAAGGACTTCTCCTGGACCGCATGGTGCTCCTCGGTGATCTCGATGCGGGCTCCCAGGGTCACGGGTCGCTTGCCGTTCAACTCCGCCAGGATGCCGACCTCGAGCTTTCCCTGACCGTCGAAGGGGACGTAGTAGCCGTCGGCGCTCTGACCTGCCGGAAAGAGCGACTTCACCATCTGAGCGTCAGCGGGCGCAACCGCCATGCCGAGCAGAGCTCCATGGAGAAGCACCTGAACGACGGCCCATCGGGACACGAAAGAGGGAAGAAGTCGCGGGACGCTGCGCTGCACGGAATGCTCCTTCTCGGAGGTCCTATTTCTCGGAGAATCCATGGCGCTCCACCCCCGAGCCAGTTTCTTATCGGCGAATCGAGCCCGAGCGAGAGGCCCATTCCAGTGTCCCTGCACCTTTACCGAAGCGAGACGGAGCTCCCGCTACCGGCAAGGGATGCGCGGCTTCAAGGAAGCCCGTCGTCGACCCGATGAGCTGGACGCAACCCGCACGCGAACGAGAACCCATGATTCAATTCGGAAACTACTTGCTCGAAAAAGGGGCCCTGGCCCCGGACCAGCTCGACGAAGCGCTCCGCTACCAAAGCGTCTACGGGGGCCGAATCGGAACGGTTCTGCTCGAGCTCGGCTTTCTCGTGCTCGAGGAGCTGGCGGCGCATCTCACCAACTATCACGGCATCCCCCTGGCGCCGCCCGAGTGGCTCGAGAACCTCGACCCCGAGGCGGTGAAGGCGGTGCCCATGTCCGTGGTGCGCCGCTGCCAGGTTCTTCCCCTGAAGCTCGAGCGACACGCGATCCATGTCGCCATGCTGGACCCCACGAACCTCGACCATCTCGACTTCGTCGCCATGGCGGCCGGACGCGAGGTGGTTCCCTACATCCTGCCCGAGGCTCGGCTCCACTACTGGCTCGAGGTCCACCTCGGGATCGACCGGCATCCGCGTTACTTCAACCTGTCCCAGCGACTGAGGATCCGGGGGGCGCCGGCCGCGGCGACTCCCCAGAGCGGGACCGAAGCCGGCAGCGATCCTCAGCCCGCTTCCAGTGCCCCCGAAGAGATCATCCTCCTCGAGGAGCTGGTAATCGAGCCCAGCCCGCCGAGCACTCCGCGGCCCTCGCTTCGAAAGCAGCCCACATCGTCGCCCGACCTGCGCCCGGGCGCGATCGCCTTGCTGGAGACGCAGCTCGAGTCGGCCTCGGAGCGCGACGAAATCGTCCGGCTCGGGCTCCGTATCGCCCGCTGCTACAGCAGTGCCGCGGCGCTCTTCGTGGTGCGCGGCGCAAGCGTCGCGGGCATCGGAGCCAACGGCGAGGGAATGGACGAGACGCTGCAGGGGATCGAGATGCCCCTCGACACCGTGAGCGTCTTCACGCATCCCGCCGTGAATGCGCTGCCCTTCCGGGGTCCCCCGCCCAGGGACGGACCCGACGGGCGCATTCTCGAGGCCATGAAGCGCCCGGAGCCCCAGGAGGTCTTTCTACATCCGGTGATGATTCGCGAGCGCGTCGTGAACGTGCTCTACGCCGACAATGGCTCCGATTCCTTCGGCGACACCTCGGCGGCGGCACTGGAAGCCCTGTGCGAATGCATCTCCCGGGCCTACGAGCGCCTCATCCTCGCGGGCAAGCAGCGTTAGGTCTAGCGATCCACCACATCGACGATACGCACGCCGCTGGCAGTGAAGCCCACCACCTGCCGCGGACCCTCGATCTTGGCAGGGTCCTCGCCGCGTGATTCCTCCGCGTAGTGCCGCGCCATCTTCTCGCTCAGGGTCTCGACGGCCACGATGCCCTCCACGTAGGCCTGCTTGCCGCTGCAATCCTTGGGGAGGAAGAAGCCGTAGTCCTTGAAGCGCACCCGAACCTGCGACTCGCCCTGGCTGAGGACCGTCCAGCAGCCCTTGCGCTGACACACGTCGGAGATGCGTCCACGGATCAGCACGGGGCTCCCGGCAAACTGGTCGGGCCGGGCGAGCACGTCCTCGAAGTCCGAGAGCTTGGCCAGGGTGATACCCGCACCGTAGTCGTCACCGTCGGGCAGCTCTGCGAGGGGCTCCGCGGCCGAGGACGCCCAGGCGAGCAGGAGTAGTCCCGCGAGCGTCGCTGCCGCCGCCCACCAGGTCCTCCGAAGTGTCCACTGCGTCTCGAGTTTCTTCATGATCACCTTCGTCACCCCCTTCCGTCCTCCACGTCGGTCTTCTCTCCACCTCGGTCTGCTGCGCGCGGGTCAGCGGAGCACCGGGGCTCCCACCTTCTCGACCAGCGCCGCAAATCGGGGCTCGTCGCGCAGGATGTCGTAATGGGGATCGACCGCAAGCCAGATCGAGGCCGGATCGCGCTGCTCGACGGCGCCTTCCAGCCAGCGCAGGGAGGCCTCCCGCTCCCCCATCCCCAGGTGCACGAAGGCGCGATAGACCGGCGACACGAAGCGCTGGCTCGCGAGGGCCTCCAGCCGGGTCAGAGCCGCGCGCGCGTCCCCGGCGCGCCCGGCGCGACCCAACGCATAGCCTAGATTCGCGATGACGATGGGGCTCTCCCCGAAGTCCGCCAGGGAGCCCTCGAAGGCCTCTATGGCCGCGCTGTACTCCTCGCGCATGAGCTGGCTGAAGCCCAGCACGGAGAGGGCGCCGGCGTGGCCGGGCTCGAGCTCGAGGGCCCGGCTCGCGGCCTCGGCCGCGGCTTCGTAGTCGCGCGCGTCGAGGAGCCGCCGCCCGCGCTGCGCCCACGCGAAGGGCGAGCCCGGATCGAGGGCGATGGCCCGATCCACAGCGGCGATGGACTCGTCGAAGCGACCGGCGCTCGAGAGCAGGTAGGCGTGGTCCAGGTGCGCGCGCGCCGAGTCGGGATTCAAGACCAGGACCCGTCCCAGGGAGAGCAACGCGGCGTCCCAGCGCCAGTCGTGGCTGAGCAGGACCCGCGCCATGGCGAGATGCGCTTCGTCGAGCCGATCGTCGATGGCGAGGGCCCTGCGGGCACTTTCGCTGGCCTGGGGGTAAGCCGCGGCGGGCGCCACGACTCCGCCCCTCGCAGCCAGGGTGTAGGAGAGGGCCAGGTAGGACCATGCGTCCGCGAAATTCGGGTCCAGCTCCACCGCCTCCCGGAAGTGCTGGATGCTCGCCAGCAGGTCGGCTTCGGTGACGCGCTCGAAGTGGCGGCGACCGAGCAGGTAGCGGTCGTAGGCCGCCGGATCAGCGGTGGGCCTGCGCGCGAGACGGGCTTGGTCCTCGGGCGTGAACTTCATCTGCAAGGCCGACGCGATGGCCCGGGCCACTTCGGACTGGAGCTCGAAGAGATTCTCCGAGTCGAGCTCGCGCTCGAAGTCGCTGGCCCATACTTGCGTCTCGTCGACGGCGTCGATGAGCTGAACGCTCACGCGCACCCGCGCTCCCTGCCGCCGGACGCTCCCCTCGAGCAGGTTGGTGAGGCCGATCTCGCGCGCGAGCTGGGGCAGGCTCTGCTGGGAGCGCGCGTAATTGCGCACGGAGGTCCGGGCCAGCACTCGCAGCGAATTGGTCTCGGCGAGCAGCGAGTAGAGATCTTCGGTGATGCCGTCGGCAAGAAAGGCGTTCTCCGTGTCGGAGCTGAGATTCTCGAAGGGCAGGATGGCGAGGGTCGGACGCGCGACGGGCTCGGGCTGAGCTTGCGGCGCGGGCACCGGCACCGGCACCAGCAGGGTAGGATCGTCGACACTCGAGCCGCGCCAGAGACCGAGAAAGACCACGATGAAGAGAAAGGCGACCCCGACGCCGACGAGCACGCCGCGCTGCTGCTCCGGGGCGCCGGCCTCGGCTTCCCGCGATCCCGCGGCGACCTCCGCTGAGCCCCCCGCCGTGCCCCCCGCCGAGACCGCGCTCGCATCCGCCGGACCCGCCGCCGCCCTGCCCTCCACCGCCGCGCCCTGGCCAGCGCCTTGGGTCAGCGCCGAGAGACGGCTCCCCATAGCGGAGGCGGACTCGGGCCGCCGGGCGGGATCCTTCTCCAGGGCCTGCAGGAGTATCCGCTCGAGCTCGGGGTCGACGTCGGGCACGAGCCGGGAGGGCGGCGTCGGCCGCGCCTCACGCTGCATCTCCAGGACCCGGGTCATGCTGGGATCGTCGAAGGCCGGCTGCCCCGCGACGAGCTCGTAGAGCACGAGGGCAAGGGAGTAGAGGTCGGTCCGCTCGGAGAGCGTGTGGGGTGTGCCGAGCTGCTCCGGCGCCATGTAGCCCGGCGTGCCGTAGGTCGCGCTCACCAGCCTGGCCTCTTCCAGGGTCGTCGCGATGCCGAAGTCGGTGATTCGAACCTGTCCGCTCTCGTCGATCAGCACGTTGGCGGGCTTCAGGTCGAGGTGGAGCACGCCGCGAGCGTGGGCCGCGGCCAGTCCTTCGCACAGGACGCTGCCCATCTCCGCCACGCGAGACGAAGGCAGACGGCCCGCGCGCTTGAGGAGGGAGCTCAGATCCTCCCCTTCGAGGTACTCCATGGTGAAGTAGAGCTCCCCCTCCGCCTCGCCCAGGTCGTAGACCCGGCACACGGCCGGATGGGTGATCTGCCGGGCGAGCTTCACCTCTTGCAGCAGCTGGGTGCGGAGTGCGGAATCCGCCGTGTGAAGAAGCTTCAGGGCGACGGGCGTGCCCAGGGTGAGATCGTCGGCGCGATAGACCTCGCCCATGCCGCCTCGCCCGAGCCGATCCACCACGCGATAACGCTCGGCGAAGACGTCGCCGGCCGCGAAGCGCAGCGGCTTCTCCTTGGAGGGGCGGTCCGAGCCCGCGCTCACGACCAGCGGCTCGAAGGCCGCCTCGGGCCGATGGTGGGCCAGGAGGGACTCCACCTCTTCGCGCATGCTCCCATCGTCGCCGCAGGATGCGTCGAGGAAAGCCTCACGCTCTTCGCCTGCGTACTCGAGGGCATCGAGGAAGATCTGCTTGATTCGCTGGTGGCGCTCGGCGCTCACGCGCCGTTCCGCTCGGAGAGCTCGCGGCGCAGCCAGGTGCGCGCGTGGGTCCAGTCGCCCTCCACGGTGCGCGGGGAGACGTCGAGGAACTCGGCGACTTCGGCAACGCTCATCCCCGCGAAGAAGCGCAGCTCCACCACTTTGGCCTGGCGCTCGTCGAGCTCGGCAAGCCGGTGAAGGGCCTCGTCGATGGAGAGCAGCTCCTCGTAGTCGAGATCCCCGCCGCCGGGCATCTCTCCCGCAGCGCTCAGGGTAACGCGCTGCTGCTCCCCGCCGCGCTTCTGGCTGCGCCGCTCCCGGGCGTGGTCGATGAGGATGCGCCGCATCATCTTGGCACCGACGGCGAAGAAGTGGGTGCGACTCTTCCATTCGGCTCGGCTCTGATCGACGAGACGCGCGTAGGCCTCGTGGACCAACGCCGTCGCCTGGAGGGTGTGACCGCTGCGCTCCTGCTGCAGGTAGCTCGCGGCCAGGCGTCGCAGCTCGGCGTATACCGACTCGATCAGATCGTCGGCCTTGGAGCCCGGCGCGGCGCGCTCCTCCGAGAGCGTCTCCGGCTGGGCATCTCCGGCTCGCTGCGATTCGTCCCCCATCTGCGAATTCTCGCCCCTCGCCGCCGGGGTGACAAGAGCGGCGCCCATGTGCGGGATCCGGCTGAGACCGAGCTCGAGGCCAGGAAGGCGAAGTGCGTCGATCCCGGCGCAAGCAAAGAGGGCCGGACGACTCTGGGTCGTCCGGCCCTTCACCACTACTGCGCAACTGCTGCTCAGCTCGACATCCACGCGTTCTCGCGTCAGCTCAGCACTACTTCGACTCGGCTTCTGACTCAGCAGCCCCAGGAGCTTTCGAGCTCAGCATGAGCGTCCACATCCTTGCCGGCGGGCTCGCCGGAGAGCGCGGTCCAGTGCTCGTCGCGTACCACCAGCACCGCAGCCGTTTTGGCCTCCGTCTCGCTCATCCAGGGATCGCAGGACTCGAAGCGGGACTCCACCAGTCGACCGCCCCGGGTCACGACCTCACCCTTCACGAGTCCGAGACCGATCTCCCGCATGGGATCCTCCGTGAACCAGGCCTCGAGCTCCCGGTGCACCGTGCCGTCCCGATCGACGGAGCCACGCACCAGACCCAGCATCCCCAGCAGCTCGGCGCGACCCTCCGGCTGATCGCAGAAGGTGGAGATCAGCGCCTCGACCTCGCTGCGCTCGGCGAAGCGCCACCCCTCACTCAGCCCGCGCTCGCGCTGATCGTGCAGGGTGATCCAGAGGTCCAGGGGATCGAGGCCCGCGGTGCGCTCGAGGGGCATCCACTCGAGACCACCCGCCAGGAAGCCGCCGCGGCTCGCGCTGGCGCGGGGCGCAACCGTCTCGTCTGCGACGGCGCTGTATGCCGTCGTGATCTCGATACTCGTACCATGGTCCATGTCGTAGTCGATGTCGTAGAGGGCCTTCATGGTCATTCTGCTCTCTCCTTCTTCCGGGCTCCGAACGAGACGCCGCGGTTTCCGTGCCCGCCTGAGTCTCTGGAGCTGCGTTCATCCCGTACCGCGGAGATCAGCCGGAAACCCCGCAAGACTTTTTCGGCTTTCTGCGCTCCCAGGGGGAAACCCGTCCCGCGGGGCGAACCGCGTGTGGTGGCCCGGCATCCAACAACCTCCATTCGCCCCTGCCGGCGGCAGCTGCATCGCCAGCGGAGCCGGGCGAAGGAAGGAGGACCGATCCGATGAACAGACGAACCTCGGCGATGACCTGGAAGTCTGCGATCAGCGTGCTGGGCGTCGCACTTCTCGCCGCCACTCCCGCTCTGGCGAGCGATGGGCAAGCGCCTGCGGCGCAAGAAGCGCCTGCGGCGCGAGAAGAGCCTGCGGCCGCTCGTAAGCCCGCGGCCGCCGCTCAGCTCCCCACCGCAGCGCCCCCCACCGCAGCGAAGACGCCTCTTCCCGACTGGAGCGCCCTGAATCCTCTCGGTGGGCACTATTCCGCGCGCTACCGGGCTGACGATCTCCCCATCAACGGAGGCGCGGGCACCCGTGTCGGCCGGGGCGAGGTCGCATACTCGATTCCCGTCGCCGGTCCCCTGTACCTGCGCTCCGGCGTACTCCTCGACTATGTCCAAGGAGGTGCCGTCCAAGGAGGTGCCGTCCAGGGAGGCGCGCTCCAGCCCGCCGACGATCCCGCGGGTAGTGGGGAGCGCCGCGAGCTGGGAGGAACCCCAACCCTTGGCTTCGAGGTCCGTTTCTGATGCGAAACGCGAACGCGCCACAGCGCCCGTCGTAACGCTGCGGGTGTACAATTACAGCAGTAGGGGAACAGGAGCCGAGCTGTTGCAGAGCGGAGACACACGGGAGAGCCGACGAGCCGGAGAGGGTACCTTCCTGGTCTTCCGGAACGGCGAGTGCGTGCCCCTGGACGGCCCGCTGCGGGTCGAGCGGCTGCGGGAGTACTACTACCTGCTCGGCCAGCGCCGCTGGGAACGCTGCGACTCCCAAGAGGCGGCCCGGCAGCGCCTGCTGGAGCGAGCCGACCGGCTCGACCCCGACCGTGTGGCGGGAGAGGCCCTCGAGCTCCTGGCCGACGAGGCGCTGGATCCCATCTTCGGGCCCTCGTGAGGGCGCTATCGCCCCGGCTCAGCCCTAGGCGTCGTCTCCGCAGTCCAGCAGCAGATAGCTCGCGATCATGTCCGCGGTGGCCTCGGCTGCGGCGGCGATCTGCTTCGCGTCGCCTTCGATGAAGATCTGGGTGGCGTTCCACTGCACCGAGTTGAAGACCACGTAGGAGGCCATCTCGAGGTCGACCTCGCGCATGACCCCCTCCTGGCGCTCGGCCTCGAGCAGGGCGTCGAGCGCCGCGCGCACCCGGCGCCGGATGCTCTCCACGGGCCTGCGGAAATCCTCGTCCTTGAAGTAGCGCTCCCACATGATGCGCTGCATGCCCGGCTGCAGGCGCTGGGTATGGAAAATGGCGTCGATCAGGGAGCGGGTCTTCTCGCGCGGATCGGCGCCCTTCCAGCGCTCGGGATCGAGCTGGGCGATCACGTATTCCGCCATACCGTGGACGTGCCCGTCGATGAGCTCGAGCAGGATCTCGCGCTTGTTGTTGAAGTAGCCGTAGAGGGTGCCGACCGCGATGCCGGCCTCGGCTGCGATCATCGCGGTGGTGGTCTCGTCATAGCCCCGGCTCTCGAAGCAATCGGTGGCCGCCTCCAGGACCCGCTCGCGGGTCAGACGGCTCCTGGCCTGCTGGGGGACACGAATCTCACGGGAGCCGGCACCACCGGGGCTCTTTGCGGCTTCGCGCATGGGAATAAGTTTAGGCCAATCACCCGGGGCGGGCCTGCTAGCCCTCTTCAGCGAAGCGGGCGGCCAGGTAGTCGATGATATCGGCGGACTCGTGGAGCCACTCGAAGTCTCCAGGCGCCGTTTCGATGCGCAGACAGGGAACGGTGCGCCTGCGGGTGGCGGCGATCAGCTCCTGGACGGCATCCGGAGTGCCGCGCAGGTCCCGCAGCTCGATGGACCTCCCCGCCTGCTCGAGGTAGCGGCGCACCTTCACGCAGTAGGGGCAGCCCTCGGTCTGATAGAGGACCAGCCCCTCGGCGTCTTGCACGTCGGCCTCCACTCCGGCCTCCAATTCGGGCCTCCAATTCGGCTTCCATCGTCTGTCCTGTCTCGGCCCGTCTCGGCCCGCCCCGCGACCCGCGGCGGCGGTCCGCGAGTTTCCGGCCTTGGCTCGCCTGGCGCCAGGGGTCCGGGCAGCGCCCGCGGGACCCGCTCGACAGAGGGCGTCGGCGACCCGCCGCCAACGTCGGGATTCCGACGACCCGGCGCTGCCTGCCACCCGGGGATGCGCCCTGGGGCAGGGGTGCAAGGATTGAATTCGAATGGTGTTTTTCGATTCTACAACGCGAGGGCACGGTGGGCACACGAGCTGCATAGGCCCTCGGCCATGGAAAACGCACACCCCGACGCAGCCCCCTGGCAGCAGCGCAATCGCACCCTTCTCGAGCAGGCCGACGGAATCGAGCTCTCCCTCGTCGAGCTCGTCCTTGCTGCGAGCGAGTGCAGCGAGGACGAGGGCGAGGTTTGCGATCTGGTCGACGTCATGCTGGAGACCGGAAAGGTCGTCCTGAGCGAGGTCAGGGCTCGAGACGAGCCGGGGCACGCTGTGGCCTGAGCCCGCTCCAGCGTCGCCGGCCGCGATCCGGGCTGCGGATTCTCCCGCTCGCGGTTGACAGCATCCCGCGCCGCCATATTGTCTGACCCGCCGGCGGAACGCGAGCCTCCGCCCCCCTGTCCTGTCCCACCACGAATGTGTCGCCCCGGCCGTGCGGCCACGGTCCCTGCCCGTGGCAGTGAGCCGAGGGCGGAAATCCGAGTCGAGAATTGGCCGTCCCCCAGCTGAGCAATACGACGAAGCTCTGGTACGGGCTCGGCCAGGCGGCAGAAGGGATCAAGAGCACCTCCTTCGCGGCCTTTCTGCTCTTCTACTACACCCAGGTCCTCGGCCTGTCCGGAACGGCGGTCGGCATCGTCATCTTCATCGCCCTGCTCTGCGATGCGATCACGGACCCCATGGCGGGGATGCTCTCGGATCGCCTGCAGTCGCGCTGGGGGCGGCGTCATCCCTTCATGTACGCGGCGGCGCTTCCCCTCGCGATCTTCTACTACTTCCTCTTCACCCCACCAGAGGGACTCAGCCAGATCCAGCTCGCGCTCTGGCTGCTGCTCTTCACCCTGCTCGCACGCACCGCGATGACGGCCTACTCGGTCCCGCACCTCTCCCTCGGCGCCGAGCTGTCGAGCGACTACGACGACCGCACCTCCATCGTCGCCGTCCGTTCCTTCATGGGCCTGGGAGGCGGGATCGTCGCGGGCCTCGTGGGCCTCGGCTACTTCATGCGCAGCACGCCGGAGTACCCAAACGGCCAGCTCAATCCCGAGGCCTACCCCGCCTTCGCCTTCGTATTCGCCATCGCGATCTTCGTCACCATCACGGCCTCCGGCATCGGCACCCACTCCCGCATCCGCTACCTGCCGGCTGGCGGATCGTCGGCGCAGGTCGGCCTGTTGGAGGAGCTGCGTTACTCCCTGCACAATCACTCCTTTCGTGCGCTCTTCATCGGCGCGACGATCTTCGCAGTGATCATCGGCGTCCAGGGGGTGCTCGGTCTCCACATGGGGACCTACTTCTGGCAGCTCGATACCCGCGACATCTTCCACTACACCATCGCCGCCGGCGCGGGTGTGCTCTGCGGCCTGCCGGTGTGGACCGCCGTAGCGCGCCGATACGACAAGAAGCCCACCTTCCTCTTCGGCGTGATCTGGTTCGCCGCCTTCGCCTCGCTGCCGCCGCTCTTCCGCGTCCTCGACTGGCTGCCGGAACCCGGAACCCGCGCCTACATCGGCTTCGTGGTGTCGGCCGGCTTCCTGATGGCCTTCGGTGCCGCCGCGGCCTCGGCGACCCTGGGCTCGATGATGGCGGACATCACCGACGAGGACGCGCTGATCACGGGACGACGACGCGAGGGAATCTACTTCGGTGCGCTCTCCTTCTCCGCCAAGACCGCGACGGGGCTCGGCCAGCTGCTCGGCGGCGTGCTGGTGGACACGGTCGGCCTCACCGAGAACGTCGATGTGGGCGGGATCTCACCGCAGATCGTCACCGACCTCGGCCTCTTCTACGCCGTCGGAACCGCCGTGCTGGCGAGCGCGTCGATCTACTTCCTGGCGCGCTACCGCCTCGACCGCGAGCGTCACGCCGAAATCCGCAGCGCTCTCGAAGAGCGCGACACCGAGTACCTGCGCAGCCTCTAGGAGCCGGACCCAGGGATCCTCCCGGCGCGTGATGTTGGCTCCGCGCCGGGTTGCGGCCTACGCTCTCGGCGTTTTTCGTGGTCCACCAGCCCAGAGGAGTCGCCGTGAAGCATCGCCGCCCCGGCAGAATCCTCTACGGCTACGTCGCGCGAGAGCTCATCAGCCCCACCCTGCTCTCCCTGCTCGGGCTCACCGCGGTGGTCCTCGCCAAGGATCTGCTCGGCTATTCCGACCTGGTCATCAACCGCGGATTCGGTGCGGACGCGGTGGCGCTCATCGCCTTCTACCAGGTCGTTCCGCTGCTCACCATGATCTTCCCCCTCGCCGTTCTGATGGGAGCGCTCTTTGCCATGGGGCGGATGGGGGCCGATCTCGAGATCCTCGTCCTCGAGACCCTCGGCATCCCGGCCACCCGTCTCGCCGGTCCCTTTGGCGCTTTCGCGCTGGCCATGACCCTCGTCGCCCTGGGCCTGTCCGCGATGGCGTCACCCTGGGCGAGCCACTCCCTCGACCGCGCCCTGGAAGAGATGTCGAAGGAGAACCCCGGTGCCCAGATTCGCGCGGGCATCATCCACGAATTCGGCGACTGGCAGATCCAGGCACGGGAGGTCTCCGCGCGCGGAGACCGCATGAAGAACGTGCTCCTCTGGGTGCCCTCCCTCGGCGAGACGATCTTCGCCCGATCCGGGCTGCTCGAAACCGGCGAGGACGGCTCCATACGCGTGACCCTCGAGGAGGGTCGCATTCTCTTCTCTCCCGACGAGAAAAAGCAGCAGATCGGGTTCGCGACCATGACCACCATGCTGCCCGAGAGCAACCGTCCCGTGACGCGCAGCAAGGAGGAGATCCGCAAGGGCGCCAGCCTCCCCGAGCTGCGCGCGCTCGCCCAGGAGGAGGCCGAGCTGGAGGTCTCCTACCCGGAGGCGCTCATCGAGCTGCACCGTCGCATCTCCCTGCCGGTGACGACTCTCTTGTTCGGCCTGCTCGCCGTGCCCCTCTTCCTCTCGCGCAAGGAGTACTCGCGATCCGCCGGCGGCATTCTCGGCCTCGGCGTGCTCATCGCCTACTTCGGCACGGTGCAGCTCGGCAACGGTCTGATCCAGAACGGCAGGCTCTCCGCCCAGGCCGGCGTCTGGTTGCCCAACGCCCTGGTCGCCGTGCTGGCCGCCTGGCTCTTCTCCTCGATCGCCCGTCGCGGTGTCTTCGGACGTGAATTCGACCGGCAGCGCGGCGGCGGCAAACGCGAGCGCACGCCCCGCTCGACGAAGCGCGGACCGCGTCGTTTTCCCTTGCCGCGCTACGTGGCGGGGCGCTTTCTCCAGTTCGCCCTGCTCGCCTTTGCGGCGCTCCTCTCGGCCTACCTGCTCATCGACATTCTGGATCGGCTGCAGTGGTTCGCCCGATACGAGGCCTCGGCACTCGCAATCGTGAACTTCTACGCGGCGCGTCTCCCGGTCCTCGCCTCCCGGGTCATTCCCATGTCGCTGCTCGTCGCAACGGCCCTGACCGCCAGCCACCTGGCGGTGCAGGGCGAGCTGATTGGCATGCGGGCGTGCGGGATTCCCGCCCCCAAGGCCCTGCTTCCGGTGCTCGTGATCTGCAGCCTGATCGTGCCCGCCTTCTTCATGCTCAACAACGAGCTGGTGCCCCGAGCAAGCGCCAGGCAGGACCACGTCAAGCGCGAGCAGATCTGGGCCGCATCGCGGCTTGGACAGGAGGCCGCCCCCATCTGGTACCGCGTGGCCGGGCGCATCAACCAGGTGGACCATCTGGACAGCGAGGGCGGCAGCGCCGAGGGAATCACCTTCTTCGAGATGGGCGAGGACGGCCTGCCCGTCAGCCGTACGGACGCCGAGTCGGCGCGCCACTTCGGACGGGGCAACTGGCGGCTGCGCGAGCCCACGCGCATCGAGTGGAAGAACGAGGCCTTCCGCGTGGTAGAGGCGCCTCGCTTCGCGCGACTGGGCACGACGCTGCCGGCCAAGGTGGACACCATGCACCTGAGCGTGATGGAGCTGCGCAAGGAGATCGCCGACATCGAGAGCAACGGCCTGGATGCCACGGCTCTGCGCGTCGACCTGCAGGTGAAGCTCGCGACGCCTCTCGCGTGCATCGTGCTTCCCGCCATCATCCTCTTCTTCGCGGTCGGAGGCCCGCCCTTTCCCGCGTCGGCGACCACGCTGCTGCTCAGCATCGTGCTCGGTGTGGGATGGGTCCTGCTCAGCGGGACCGGCGCGTCGTTGGGCTACGGGGGCGCCTTGAATCCGCTGCTCGCCGGCTGGGGGCCCGTCCTGGTCCTTGCCGCCCTGGCGGCGTACCTCGGCTTGCACCTGCGCGCGCGCGGACAGCCCCTCTCCCGCCTGGGACGCCGCACGAAGGAGTGAAGCGGTGCAGCGGGCCCCCGATCAGGTCCCTGTCGCCGACATCAAGCCCCGTACGCGGTCGGCCACCTGCTCGACCTCGCACAGGGGCCCCCGATCGCTGGGCGCGTAGGGGGCACCGAAGCGCTGCAACACGCCCTCCTCGACCAGCGAGTCGTGGAGCAGGTCGAGATCCCGGGTCGGCCGCACGAAGCCGCGAGAGATCAGCCAGGCGCAGAAGGCCTCGAGGCCCTTGCGCTGGGGAGCATCGCGGTAGCTCCCGGTTCCCGCCTGGGCCAGGCGCACGACGGACTCCCGAAAGAAGCGCAGTACGCGAAAGCTCGGGCGCACCGGCAGGGGATAGACATACACCGGGCTGCCCGTCGAGCAGGCCTCGGCGAGGATCGACTCGCTGTCGCCGGTGATCACGAAGGCATCCGCAAGAGCGAGATACCCGCGGTACGGGTTGCCCGCGGCATCGGCGTCGGGCCGCCAGGCATAGAAACAGGCGACCGGACCCAGTCCAGTCTGCAGGGCTCGGGTCGCGGCCTCGCCGGTGCGACGGCTCGTCGTGACGAAGAGCGAGCCGCCTGCTCGTCGGGCCATCTCGGCGACCTCCTCTCCCATCCGGCGCGCCCCTTCGGCTCCGAGCCAGTACTGACCCGAGCTGCCTCCGACGAGAAAGGCGATACGCGGCGCCGCCCCGGCTTCCACCAGGGTGTCGCGCCACTGCTCCGACGCAGCCTCGAGCAGCTCGGGCGTGATGCGCGTGAGAGGAGCGCGGGTCACGATGCGGTTGGGATGCGGAAGGAGCCGCCCGTACTCGGGAATCACACTGAGATCGAAGAGCTCGGCGGCGTCGCCGCCCTTGCGCCCCAGCTCGACCAGCCGGGTGCGCCCCCCACTCTGCTCGCGGATCCACAGGGCAACCGGCGCGGTGCGGCGCCCCGCGGCGATGACCAGAGCCGGCCAGGGTGGCTCGAGGGGGCTCGAGCCGCCGCGGTGGATGCCGCGCAGCGAAGCCCTGAGCAGCCGGTTGTGGAGACCGGCGAAGAGCCGGCAGCGGAGCTGCTTGATCTCGTAAGGCCAGGCGAGGCTCTCGGCGAGGCCGACCGACTGGGTGGTGTTGCCGGGCCGGTCGTCAGCCAGCACCCAGACCCGGGGCAGCGGCGAAGCTCCACCAGAATCGGCGCCAGGGGAGCCCTGCGACGGCGAGGCCCGCATGGATCCCGCATCCGCCTCACCGTCGGGATCGACGCCCTGGCTCACCCCGAATGCCTCCCCTGGGAGCACCGTCGCTCGGCCGCCATGCTACCCCGAATCACCCTCCAGGGTGCAGAACGTGCTACATCGACCCCCTCTCTCGAATCCCTCGGGTAAGTCGACCGGGATTCCAGTCCCATAGCGGCAACTTCCTTACAGCTACACGCACCAGCGGCCGATATCCGAAGATGTCGATCGTGATCCGGGTGAGAAATCACTTTATTCTCGCAAATTGGGGCATTTTGGACACGTACCTGCGCATTGTGGAGATGCCCGTTTTTGCTGAACTAATGGGAAAAGGGGAACCGACGGCGCGATCCGGTCGTCGATCACGCCCACATGTTCACGCTGTCCGGCCTGTTGCTGCTGTGAATGCCGCGTCGAATGAGACGTAGAGGAGTGGGGCCGGTGCTGCTATCTAGAGCGGGGAGACGACCCCCTGTCGGAGGAAGTCAGATGCGGATTGGAGAGATCGCGCTCGGTGATGGAGCGCCGCTCGTCCTGATCAGCGGACTCAACGTGATCGAGGACGAGCTCGAGGCGATCGACAACGCTCGCGCGATCCAGCGGATCGCGGCGGACCACGACATTCCCCTCGTGTTCAAGGCCTCCTTCGACAAGGCCAATCGTTCACGTCACGACGCCTATCGCGGGCCCGGCATTGACGAGGGTCTGCGCGCCCTTGCAGGCATCAAGCGCGCCACCGGGCTTCCCCTGCTCACGGATGTGCACGAGTCCGACCAGGCCAAGATCGCCGCAAACGTGGTGGATTGCCTCCAAGTTCCGGCCTTCCTGTGTCGTCAGACCGACCTGCTCGCCGCCTGCGCGGCGACGGGCCTGCCCGTGAACATCAAGAAGGGCCAGTTCGTCGCGCCCCAGGACATCATGCACGCGGTGGAAAAGCTCGATCACTTCGGTGTAGAGGGCGTGATGGTGACCGACCGGGGCACGCAGTTCGGTTACAACAACCTCATCGCGGACATGCAGGGTCTGGTGCAGATGCGCCAGTTCGTGCCCGTCTGCTTCGACGCCACCCACGCGGTCCAGTACCCTGGCGCCCTCGGCGGGGCTTCCGATGGCGACCGCCGCTTCGTGGCGCCCCTGGCGCGCGCGGCCGTTGCCACCGGCATCGACGCCCTCTTCGTCGAGTCCCATCCCTATCCGGAGTCGGCGCCCTGCGACGGCCCGAGCCAGATCGACTTCGACGACCTCGATCGCCTGCTCACGGAGGTGTGCGCGATCGACGCCGCCCTGCGGGCCCTTCCCCCCGCGGGCAACGGAGCCTGAGAGAGGAAGACGGTGTAATATCCCGGTGATCCGCACCACGGAACCCCAGTCCCCGAAGTGGCATCACTATGGGGCCGCAAGGGAAGACACCGCGGTGCGACTCCGAAGAGCCAGCGCAAGTCCACCTCCCCCACAGACATGACCGCAAGGGCTGCCGTGCAGCCTTCGAGCTCATAGGGCCGCAGTACCGGAATCCCTGATCCCCGTCGACAGACTCCGGCGAAGGCCCGAACCCTGGAGGACTCAATGCCCGTCAAAGCCATCATCGTGAGCGCCGGACAGGGACGCCGTCTCCTCCCTTTGACCGAAGACATGCCCAAGTGCCTGCTGCCCGTCGTGGACGGCCGCGCCCTGCTCGAGGTTCAGCTGCGCGCCCTGGCGGCCTGCGGCGTGGAGCAGGTCACCGTCGTGGTGGGCTTCCGGGCCGACAAGGTCGAGGACTACATCGCGGACCACGGAATCCCCGGCCTCGTCGTGGAGACGCTGTTCAACCCCTTCTACGAGGTGGCGGACAATCTCGCCACGATCTGGCTCGCGACCCGGAGCGTGAGCGAAGACTTCATCGTGCTCAACGGCGACACCCTCTTCGAAGAGGCGGCGCTGAGGCGCCTGCTCGCTTCGCCCGTCGCGCCGATCACGGTCACCATCAATGAGAAGCACGGCTACGACGACGACGACATGAAGGTCTCCATCGACGGAAGTCGGCGCCTGCTCGCGATAGGCAAGACCCTCGACGCCGAGATCGTGAACGGCGAGTCCATCGGGATGCTGCTCTTCCGCGGCGAGGGCGTGCAGATCTTCCGCGACACCCTGGACGCGGCCATGCGCACGCCCGAGGGACTGAAGGCCTGGTACCTCCAGGTGATCAACACCATCGCGCAGAGCCATCCCGTCGAGACCACGACGATCACCGGTCTGTGGTGGGGGGAGGTCGATTCTCCCGAAGACCTCGCCGAAGTGAGAGCCTCCCTCGCAAAGCGCATCGAGCGTGCGCCCCAGCAGCCGAGTCTCGCGGTCGCCTAGTCGCCTACTTGAGCAGGTATGGGTCGAACCGGTATGGGTCGAGCAGGTATGAGTCGAGCCAGCATGGGCCCGGCAGATCGGAGGGCCCGGCGTTTCACGGTGCTCGTACTGGCCGGCCGCCGCGGTAGCGGAGACCCGCTCGCCGAAGCGGCCGGCGCGCCGCATCGCGCCCTGCTCGACGTGGCAGGCACGCCCATGCTGCAACGGGTGCTCGAGACCCTGGGCCACAGCGAACGCGTCGCCTCGATCTTCCTGAGCATCGACGCCCCGGAGCTGCTCGAAGAGATCCCCACCATCGCGGCCATGCTGCGCGAGGGTCTGGTGCGCCTGGTGCCGCCCGCCGACTCGCCCAGCCGCAGCGTGCTCGCCGCCATCGACGCCATCAAGACCATCGGGGACGAGGCACCGCTTCTCGTCACGACCGCCGACCACGCGCTCCTCGACGAGGCGATGCTCAGCCACTTCCTCGGCGAGGCCGAGGAGAGCGACGCGGACCTCGCCATTGCCCTCGTGCCGGCGAGCGTGATCCAGGCCCGCTTCCCCGAGGCCAAGCGCACCTATCTGCCCTTTCGCGGGGAGCGCTACAGCGGCGCCAACCTCTTTGCCCTGCTGACGCCCGACGCCGTCCGAGCGGTGGAGTTCTGGCAGAAGGCCGAGCACTTCCGCAAGCAGCCCTGGCGCATGGTGAGCGCCTTCGGCCCACTCACCCTGCTGCTCTTCCTCGCTCGCCGGCTGGACCTGCGAGCCGCCTTTCGCAGGGCTTCCCGGGTCATCGGCGTGCGGCTGCATGCCGTGACGATGCCCATGGCGGAGGCCGCCGTCGACGTCGACAAGCTCAGTGATCTCGAGCTGGTCAACCGCATTCTCGCCGGGCGGGCCTAGCAGCCTGCTAGAGGGTCGATCGCCCTTCGGCGACGAAGCGTTCGTGCTCCGGATCCCAGCCGCGCACCTGCACCTCGATACGGAAGCGCCCCTTGCTCGCGGGGTCCCCCCCCGATTCGCGCTCGATGGAGTAGATGTTGTATTGGGCGCGCTTGTGCTCCTTCTCCCCGACGTCCGAGGAGGATCGAACACCAACGACGGGAATCGGACCCTCTGGACCGGCGAGGTGCTCCAACATCGTCCTATGGTGGTGTCCGTGCAGCACGAGCTCGGCGCCGGCTCGCTCGAGCACCTCGCGCAGCGCCGCGGAATCGCTGAGCCGGCGGCGCGGCGAAACGTGATGGTCCACCACCGGGTGGTGCACGAGTACCACGCGACAGAGTCCTCGCTCGCCCAGCGCCACGAGCTGGGCCTCCAGGCGGCGCAGCTGCGCGTCGCCCACCCGGCCCGTCGCCATGAAGAGCGGAGTGGGACGCGCCGTGCATACGCCCAGCAACGCCAGCTCCCCGCGAATGCGCACGCAGGGGAAGGGCGCCGCCTCCTCGCAGGCCGTGCCCGCAGCGAGGAAGTCCTCCCCGGCCGCCTCCGCGGGATCCCCCTCGCCGGGATCGGAGCGGATGTAGTCCGCCCAGAGCTTCCACGTGCGAGCGACCGGAACCCGCACGTAGGCGTCGTGGTTGCCTGGGATGAGCGAGATCCAATCCGGCCCGCCGAGCTCGCGGAGCTGCCGGGCCGCCAGCTGGCACTCCTGCTCGAGCGCGATGTTGGTGAGGTCGCCCGTCATGGCCACGTGATCGGGCCTCTCGCCCTGCAGATCACGGAAGAGGGCCCGCAGCACCTCCGGCCGGTGGGTCTTGCCGCGCCGGACATTCCAGGAGAGCCAGCCGAAGAAGCGCTTGCTCAGGAGCGCCGTGGGGTCGAGGCCCGCCAGGGGCGTGGTGTGCCAATCGGAGACGTGGGCGAGAGTGTACAAGTTCGTCCTTCGCTAGTGCATACCGCTCATGCAGACCCCGCTCTGGGAGCGGGGGATTCTCGCGGCATTCCGGCACGAGGCTATCTCACGACAAGGCGCTGTGATAGCCTCAGCGCGCCGAAGGATCCCTGCTCAGAGGTAGACGCATGGCGAGCTCGAGTTCCAACGGACCCTCGCGTGCACCCTCCGCCCTCGTCCTGCGCGACGACGGGGAGGGAGTAGAGCCGGCGCTGGTCTGGGGACTTAGCGCCGAGGAACGATTGCGGCGGGGCTTGACCCGCGCTGGCGCAGCGCGAGTCGAGTGCATCGGCTCGGGCGAGCAGATTCGGGCCGAATCCCAGGAGGCCTGGGTCGTCGTACGCGGTGATCACTTCTACGACGAGCGGCTGATCGCCGGCCTGCTGCAGCAGCCGGGCTCGTTGCTGATCGATCGCGCGCCCGGCGACGAGACGGCAGTCGCCCTTGCTGCCCACATACCGGCCGAAGAGCTCGGCAACGCGGTCGCGATTCTGCGAGGCGAGCGAAGCCCGGTGATCGAGGCCAGCGGGCGGGACCTGCGCATCGTCGATCGGCTCGGCCTCGCGCCCGCCTACAACGCCGCCCTGCGCAAACACGACCCACCTTTCATCTACCGCGCGCGCCACGAAGACATCCGTGAGAGCGAGAACCGCATCTTCGCCGCCTCCTACAAGGGCATCACCGACTTCGTCACCAAGTGGGCCTGGCCCCTGCCCGCGCGGGCGGTGACCCGGCGCCTCGCAGCGCGCGGCGTCAAGCCGAACAGCGTCACCGCCCTGAGCTACGTCCTCACCGCGCTGGCCACGTGGTTCTTCGCCGAGGGATGGTTCGGGATCGGCCTGGCGGCGGCGTGGCTCATGACCTTCCTCGACACCGTCGACGGCAAGCTCGCCCGCTGCACGCTGACCTCCAGCAAGATCGGCGGCGCCCTGGACCACGGCCTCGACCTCGTGCACCCGCCGATCTGGTGGGCCGCGTGGGCCTACGGGCTCGCCCCAGGCATGCAGGGCTACGAGCTCGCCATGTGGATCATCGTCGGCGGCTACGTGCTGGGACGCCTGCTCGAAGGGATCTTCCTCGCCGCCTTCAAGCACGAGATCTTCACCTGGCGCCCCTTCGACGGCTTCTTCCGCACCATCATCGCGCGCCGCAATCCCAACCTGGTCCTGCTCAGCATGGGAGTCGCCCTCGGGCGCCCCGATGCCGGCTACATCGCGGTCGCGGTCTGGACCGTGATCTGCAACGTGGTCCCCATGGTGCGCATCGCCCAGGCCTTCGCCGAGCGGCGCCGGGGCAATCCCATTCGGCCGTGGCACGAAGAGCAGGCGGTAGAGACGGGGAGCAGCGAAGCGTGAGCTTCGGCGGATCCGCGCCGCGCGCTGCCCGCAAACACTGCAGGAGCCACGGCCGACCGCTTCTCCTACTCGCACTGGCCCTCGTCTGGGGAGCCCACGCCGGCCACGCCGACGGAATCCCCGACGCCGACTACGCCGCCGAGCTGGCGACTCGCCCGGCCGCCGCAGTGGTCGGCGCGCCCGCGGACCCGCATCCGAACGAGACGCCTCCCCGAGTCGAGGCGCCGGACCCGGCAGCCCGCCTGCCCAAGGGCGGATCGGCGGTCGAATACTGGGACCTCACCAGCGAGTTCGACTCGGGACACCACCTCTTCGTCCGCTTCGCCATCACCAACGAGGGCCCTGGGGACCAGCTGGGCTTCGCCACAGGGGAGCTGATCGATCCCGAGGGGGAGAGCACGCATTTCCGCAACGGGCGTCAGAAATCCCGTTGGACACTCTCGCGCGATCGCCTGCGGCTGGACATCGGTAAGTCCCACCTCGATCTCCACGGACCGCGCTACCGCCTCGAAGTCACCAAGAGCTATGTCAAGATCGATATCTCCTTCGCGCCACGCGCCGGGATGGTGATTCCGGCGGGAGTTGCCCCCGAGGGGTATGGTCTGGATCTCCTGGCGTTGGCCTCGCCCACCGAGGGAACCATCTGGCTCGAGGGCATGTCCAACGGGCTCAAGCTGCAGGGACGAACTGCCGCCGTACACACGGTGGTGCGCAACTCCGAGACCAAGCTAGTGCAGCGCCGAATCGAGTTGTTTTCGCAACGCTCCTTGCGGCAGTCGTCACAGCAGTCGCCACGAGAGACCGGTACAGCGCTCTATGTGGTTGATTTCACAGCTCCTTCCGGAAAGCGCTCGCGTTGGCTTCGCGCGCTGGACGAGACGCGAGGCCCCGGGCAAGACGACCGGTTGATTTCTGAAACCCGCTTCGACATCGACTTGGGCGGAGATCTCTTCCCCCCAGGAAAGAATGGTAGGAAGCGTAGACACGAGGACTACTGGATTCCGGGCCATCTGGGACTGCGCGGAGACGCGGTCATGGGGAAGGCGACGCTCACCGAGGCCCTCGTGGAGCGCGACCCCCTGAGCGATCTCCCCCAGCCCCTTCGCTTCCTCGCAGGGAGAAAGTCGAGCCCCCGCAGGGTGTGGTCCATGGCGAAAATTACAGTTACGCTAAAGCCCGGTTCTGGACCACTCCCCCTCCAATTCCAGAACCGTGGCGTGGCGGCAATCAACTTCACGAACGCTCTGACACGCCGGTGAGTATCCGAAATACCGAGCAAGCATCGAGCCCGAGCCAAGGGCAGTCGAGATTACGAGGTAGGGAAGACACTCCCAGGCGGCGCAGAAGGCGCGTCGAGATCTTGAACGAACACTACGAGTAGATCCATCAGTCCTTCGGACGACGAACGAGATCACGAGTAGCCCCCCACCCAGGTCCCCCCCCTCGGAGAACGCCAGTGCGAATCGGACTTCTGAACAACCTCCGTGCAGGGAAGAACGACGCCCAGGTCAACCGCCTACTCGGATTCTTGCGGCGGCACCCCGACGTGCTCCACGTCGAGACCGGATCCGCACACGTGGTCCCCGAGGCCCTCTCGGAGCTGGCCCGCCAGGAGGTCGACATCCTGGTGGTCAACGGCGGCGACGGAACCCTGCAGACCGCCCTCACCGAGATCCTCCACAACGGTGTCTTCGGCGAACGCGTTCCCATGATCGCGCCCCTGCGCGGCGGTCGGACCAATATGAACGCCCTCGACATCGGCTGCCGGCGCGACCCCGTGAAGGGGCTCGGCGAGCTGCTCGCCGACGTCCACGCCGGGGACGTGAGCAAGCGCGTCGTCAGCCGGCGGGTGCTGCGAGTCCAGCACGGGCTCCAGCGCAACGTCGAGTACGGGATGTTCTTCGGTCTGGGCTTGATCCACCGGGCCATCGAGCTCAACCATCGCATGTTCACCGAGGGCGCGGCGCGCCACGCCCAGGGGGTGGTGGGCGCCACCATGGTGACGGGAGGCCTGCTCGGCCGCCTCGCCATGGGGGAGAACGACGGCATCCTGCTGCCCGACAAGGTGCAGGTGCTGCTGGACGGCGAGCCCATGGCCGACAGCGAGTTCTATCTCACGATCGCGAGCACGCTCTCGCGCCTCTTTGCCCGCATGCGTCCCTTCTGGGGCGTGGGTCCCGGCGGCGTGCACTTCACCTCCATCGCGTCCAACTCCAACCGGCTGGCGCGCTCCTTCCCGGGGATCCTGCGGGGCCGGCCTCTCGACTTCGTGACCGACGACAACGGCTACACGAGTCGCAACCTCGATCGGGTCCAGATGCGTCTGGACTGCGGCTTCACCGTCGACGGCGAGCTCTTCGATCCGGAGCCGGGCCGGGTGGTCGAGCTGACGGCAGACCGGACGGTGCGCTTCGTCCGCACCTGAAACCGTGTCGACCGCTCTCGCATCACCCCTCGCTCACCAGGTGGCGGACGAGCTCGGCGTCGCCGCGCCGCCTGCCGCGCGCGCGCTCACCAATGCCATCCTCGAGCGCCACGACCGCAATGAGACCATCGCGGGAGTGCTCTTCTACGGCTCCTGTCTGCGCAAGAGCACCCACGAGGGCGTGCTCGACTTCTACCTGCTGGTCGACGACTACCAGGCCTTCTACAGCTCGCGGCCGATCGCCTGGGCCAACGGCCTGCTGCCCCCCAACGTCTTCTACCTCGAGGCGGAGACCCAGCTCGGCACCCTGCGCACCAAGTACGCCGTGATCTCCCTGGAGGACTTCGAGCACGGCGTCGGACCGGACTGCGTCCACCCCTACATCTGGGCGCGCTTCGCCCAGCCCTCCATCCTCGTCTACGTCCGCGACGAAGAGAGCCGACAGCGCGTGATTGCCTGTGCGGCCCAGGCGGTGAAGACCTTGATCCAGCGCCTGGGCGTCTTCCTCCCGGCACGGGGCGCGATCCAGAAGTTCTCCATCGCAGCGCTCTGGCAGGAGGCCTTCCGCCGCACCTACGGCGCCGAGAAGCGGCCCGAGAGCAGCGACACCATCCGCAGCATCTACCAGGCGCGCAGCGAACGTTACGATGCCGCCGGAGCCAGCGCCCTGGTGCTGCTCGACGAAGAGGGATGGTTCGAGTCGGTGGTCGCCCGCGGCAGCGCCTTCGAGGTGGAGCTGCGCCCCTCCCGACGGCTCTGGACCCGCTGGCGCTGGCGCTTCTCTCGCCCGGTGGCCCGCGGTCTCGCCGTGCTGCGCCTGCTGAAGACGGCCTTCACCTTCGGCGACTGGGTCCCCTACGCGCTCTGGAAGTTCGAACGCCACACGGGGGAGGCGGTCGAAGTGAGCGAACGCCAGCGGCGTCATCCCCTGATCTTCGGCTGGCCGGTGATCTGGCGCGTGCTCCTGCGGCGCTGAGCGCCGCACCGTCACCGACGACGTTGCCCTGCGCCCGGGTCCGAGGCCCACGGGGCCTGTGATAAGCTCGCCAACTGTCCCGCGCATCGGCAGCGTGGCCCAGCGGTAGGGAGAGCGCCGTGGACGTCGCAGGTAAGGCCGCCATCGTGACCGGCGGCAGCTCGGGCGTCGGTGCCGCCACCGCGCGCCGCCTCGCGCAGCTCGGCTGCGCGGTGCTCGTCAACTACAGCCGCTCCCAGCCGCCCGCCGAAGAAGTCGCCGAGAGCTGTCGCGCCGAGGGCGTGAAGGCCGTGGCCCACCGGGCCGATGTCTCCGACGACGCCGCCTGCCGCGCCATGGTGGACACGGCGGCAAAGGAATTCGGCCGCCTCGACATCCTGATCAACAACGCCGGCACCACCGTCTTCGTCGACCACGGCGACCTCGAGGCCGTGGAGGATCCGGACTGGGACCGGATCTTCGCGGTGAACCTCAAGGGGCCCTTCTACTGCTCGCGCGCGGCTCGCCCGGCCCTCGAGGCGGCGGGCGGGGGCGAGATCGTGATGACCTCGAGCATCGCGGGCCTGGTCGGACGCGGCAGCTCGATCCCCTACTGCGCCTCCAAGGGCGCGCTCAATAATCTCACCGTCACCCTCGCCCGGGCCCTCGGCCCGAGCAACATTCGCGTCAACGGCGTGGCGCCGGGCTTCATCGAGGGCCCCTGGCTGCGCGAGGGCCTGGGCGACGAGCGCTACGAAGCACTGAGGCGAGGCTTCCAGGCCCTGACGCCCCTGGGTCGCACCTGCACCCCCGACGAGGTCGCGACCGCCATCACGAGCCTCGTCACCGGCTCGGACCTGGTGACGGGCACGGTGCTCCCGGTGGAGAGCGGCTTCGTGATCGGGCGCTAGGCCGTCCACGCGTCGAGGAGAACATGAGTCGCAAGCCGCGCGTCGAGATCGAGTACTGCGCTCCCTGCCGCTTTCTCCTGCGTGCAACCTGGACCAGCCAGGAGCTACTCACGAGCTTTGCCGAGGAGCTCGGGGAGGTCGCGCTGGTACCGGGCTCTGGAGGGATCTTCGAGGTGCGTGTCGACGGCAGGACGATCTTCTCCCGCGCCGAGGTCGGCCGCTTTCCCGAGATAAAGGAGCTCAAGCAGGCGCTGCGCGACGTGGTCGCACCCGCGAAGGAGCTGGGACACAGCGAGCGCGGCGGGAACTGAGACGGCAGGCGCCGCGCCCCTGGCCGGTGACACAGGAGTCCACAGCATGCAGACCGTCCTCATCACCGGGGCCTCGTCGGGGATCGGCGCGGCCACGGCCGAGCACCTCGCCCAGGAGGGCTTTCGCGTCTACGGCACCAGTCGCAGCCAGCGAAGCCCATCCCCCGACGCGGCGGGCGTGCACTGGCTCGCCATGGACGTGTGCGACGAGAGCTCGGTCGCGCAGGCCGTCGCGCAGCTGCTCGCCGACACGGAGCAGCTCGACGCCCTGGTGTGCAACGCCGGCTTCGGGATCTTCGGCAGCGTCGAGGAAGTCTCCATCGAGGCCGCGCGCCAGCAGTTCGACACCAACTACTTCGGCGTGCTCCGCGTGCTGCGCGCGGTGCTTCCCCACATGCGCGAGCGCGGCGCCGGCCGCATCGTCCTGGTGGGCTCCCTGGCGGGCCGGGCACCGATCCCCTTCCAGTCCCACTACTCGGCCAGCAAGGCCGCCGTGGAGAGCACCGTCATGGCCCTGCGCAACGAGGTGGGGCGCCTGGGAATCCGCGTATCCCTGGTGGAGCCCGGCGACATCAACACACCTTTCAATGAAGCGATGAGCTGGGGAGACGACGAAGCGTCTCCCTATGGCGAGGCGATCCGCAGCTGCGAAGAAGTGATTCGCGAATCCCTCCCCAAGGCGCCGGGGCCCGAGATCGTCGCAAAGACCATCGCCAAGGCCCTCTCCGCGAAGCAGCCGCGCGTACGCTACAGCGTCGGGCCGGAGTCGGTCATGGTCCCACTGGGCCGGCGCCTGCTGCCCGACTGGGCGACCCTCGCGCTGATCCGCTCCCACTTCAAGCTCTAGCCCGCATTCCTCCGAACGCCGGGCGAGCGGCTGATCAGTCGCTGACCTCCGCACACCCCATGGCGCGCAGCTCCCGGCGCACGGTCTCCGCGGCGGCGTCGAGGGCCTCCGCGCTGGCGTCGTTGTCCGCGTTGGAGAAGTCGAGGTCGTGGACGGCGGAGATGGGCACCAGGTGGAGGTGGACGTGGGGCACCTCGATGCCGGCGACCATGAGGCCCACGCGCATGGGCTGGAAGCCCGACTGGATCGCCTTGCTGACGGTCTGGGCCACCAAGGCGAGGTGCTGGACGAGATCGGGCTCGAGGTCGATCCAGTGATCCACCTCCTCGCGCGGGACCACGAGCACGTGGCCTGGCTTGAGGGGCGCGACGGTCATGAAAGCGACACAGCTCGAGTCCTTCCAGACAAAGCGCCCAGGTAGCTCGCCGTTGATGATCTTCGTGAATATCGATGCCACGGCTCTCTCCCGTTCATTCCGGCACGGCCTGACGCGACTCCGGGTCAGCAATCGCGATAGGCCCACCGCCTGCTCCAGTGTCTCCCAATCGGCCCCGATTTCAAGGATCGCGCCCGATTGGGGCCGCGGGCGCCCGGGAGCCCCTGCGCGCTCATCCCCCGGGAGGCTGCAAGGCGTGTTGCGTGCTACTCTGCCGCGTCACCAAAGATGACCCCCAAGCCAGACCGAACGGGGCGCGGGATCCGCACGGAGGCGAGACCCGCAGCGAGCCCGTGACCGGTTTCCCTCGGTGTCGACCGAGGCCGATGGTCTGGCCAGCAACGGAGAGTGACATGAGCAGGAAGGTTTACGTGATCGGCGTCGGCATGACGAAGTTCGAGAAGCCCTTTTCGCGCGATTGGGACTACCCCGACATGGCGCGCGAGGCCGGCACCAACGCCATCAAGGACGCGGGCATCGCCTTCGAGGAGATCGAGCAGGCGGCCGTGGGCTACTGCTACGGCGACTCCACCACCGGCGAGCGCGCCTTCTACGAGCTCGGCCACTCGGGCATCCCGATCTACAACGTGAACAACAACTGCTCCACCGGCTCGACGGCGCTCTTCATGGCCAAGCAGTTCGTCGAGGGCGGCCTCGCCGAGTGCACCATGGCGCTGGGCTTCGAGAAGATGGAGAAGGGCTCCCTGGGCATCAAGTACCAGGACCGCACCAACGCCCTCGACAAGCACTTCAAGGTGATGATCGACAAGTGCGGCATGGAGAAGGCGCCGCCCACGGCCCAGATGTTCGGCAACGCCGG